>JAAEPW010000261.1 GCA_024232355.1 Chloroflexota bacterium
GCCCAGTTCAACCAGAAATGAGCCCAATTTACTATTAACTTGACCGTTATGGCCTCCGGTTGCCCGATTTTTTGATCAAAATCAGACCCCGTTTGTTGGTTACGTGCTATCAAAATTTCCTCTCCGACAGCCTGCTAGGACATTTTCTTCATACCACGTGCTGGCTCGGATGTGGTATTTGGCCACATCGTCGGGTTGTTGTTGCCGCAGCCGCTGCCGCAGTAAATCGGCAAAGAGGTGGTGATAGCGATACCAACGCCGCTCGCCGTCCAAAGGAATGAGGAACAGGTTGGCCGCCTCTAGTCGCTCGAGGATTGCTTGACTGTCTTCCCGACTCGTTACGATGTTGCACAGAGAAGCAGTCATACGGTCGAGGATTGAGGTCTGTAACAAGAACTCTTGAATTTCTGTCGTTTGTTGATCGAGGACTTGATCAATCAAATAGTCAATGATGTAACGATGGCTGCCGCCAAAGCTGTGGATAAAGTGCGCAATCTGCTCATGTTGCTCAAGGCCCTGCATCGCAACGGCGGCCAGTTGCAGCCCGGTGATCCAACCTTCCGTGCGCTTTTACAGCACGCGCACATCGTCAGACGAAATGGGCAAACGAACGACTTGTTGGAGAAAGGCCGCCGCCTCGTCGGTGCTAAAGCGCAGGTCAGTTGTGCGCAGTTCGGTCAACTGCCCACGGGCGCGCAGGCGGGACAGAGCCAAAGTCGGGTCGGTGCGGGTGGCGATGACCAGGCGCATTTGCGGCGGCAGGTGGTCGAGCAAAAAGGTGAGGGCATCGTCAATTGCCTGGGATTCGATCACGTGATGGTCGTCGAGGATGAGGCTCAAGTTGTCCGTGAGGTCCGCGATTTCATTGAGTAAGGTGGTCAGAACTGATTCAGTGTTGACCGGACCAGGGGATTGCAGCGCGGCTAATAGTCCCTGTCCAATATCGCTTTTGACGGTCTGCAAGGCAGCGACAAAGTAGGTCAAAAAGCGGGGCATGTCGTTGTCGCCTCTGTCTAGCGAGAGCCAGGCAGCCTGTAGAGGCGTGGGTAGGGGCGGGCTTACCGCGTCCCTACGATGTATCCACTTGCTCAACAGCGTGGTCTTGCCAAAACCGGCTGGGGCAGAGATGAGGGTCAGCTTGCGCGTCGCTCCCTCGTTCAGCCGCTCGATCAGACGCAGGCGTGAAACTACCTCTGATCGGACAGGGGGGATATAGAGTTTGGTGGTTAGGAGCGGTGTGCCCATTGGACACAATGGTACCACAATTTACCATATCCTCAAACCTGTTGAAAGCAATGAATCAAGATGCTCTGAAAGAGCAAAGATGAGATGGATGAATACAAGTCCAAATTCCCAGGCGTCTCTCGAAGCAAGTTACCAATCCAGGATGGTCACGAGGTCGAAAATGGCACTTTTGTCGTAGGTCGTATCATTGCCGATAACGACGATACCCAGCGACTCGTCGGGATATAGGCGCATATCTGTACCAAATCCTGGCCCGCCGCCGCCGTGCGAAAGCCACCGCTGCCCCTGCTCGTTGGTATGGACCAACCATCCCAGACCGTGTGGTGGCTGCAAAATGCGTTGGCCGTCCAATTTCTCCTCGTTCAAATAGGCGATCATCAAACGCGCATGGTCGCTGACCGGGCCGATGATGCCGGTGGGGGCGGTTTGATCGGTGTACGTCCGGTTGAACCACAGGCGCATCCCATCCCTTTCACGAACGAGTGTGTCCATTCAGTCGGCTTGATATGTTCCTCTCTGGACATGATCCCACACATCTCTGCTCCGATCCCCCCCCTTTCTCTTGCTCCTTATTCTCCCTAACGTCCTGTCTACGCTCCGCGTATTCTTCATTGCGGCTCTGTTCCTGTTGTCTTGCCCAGACCTGTGCTATAATCGTGAGATGATGAAATTCCGAGGCATCATGCCCCAACTCGAATGGAACGCTCTGCGCAGCCGATTACCGTACTCTCCCGTCCGGTGGGGGCGACTGATTGCCCGACTGCGCCAATTTCTGCTGGTTGGCATCATCCTGGCCGCTGTGATTGGTATGGTGGCCACCATTGTGAACACTCGCACGTTACAACCCAAGTGGACTGGCATCCCCACTGATCTGAACGCAGACGTACAGTCACTAACCAATTGGGGTGGGGCGCAGTACGCCGTCACCACAGAAGGTCAAGTGTTCCACACTATTATCAACGACAAAGAAATCGAGACAAGCCACGCAAGCTGGGAGTGGGTCAGCGACAATATGACTCAAACTGGTGTATCAGTGCTGGGAGTAGACGCGGGAGGAATGTTGTACGCTAGCACCCCAGACGGGATAGTATTTAGTTCTGATAATGAGGGGGAAACCTGGTGGAAAGCATCACAGCCCCACACAGCATCTCCCGAGCCCAAGCAATCCCCGTTGATAAACATATCTCCCCTCAGCGTCACCATCGAGGGAGGACCGCAAACAACCGAGACTGTTTCTCCAACGCATCCCAGTGAAGGACTGGTGCAATCCACGACGCCCGCTTCTCCAACACACCCCTTGCGCAACATGTTCTCCACCCAATCCAGCTATGGCGTCACCATTTACGGACCTGACGGAAATCTTGTGTGGGCCATTTACGGCGGCGGCGCTTTCTGGACTCGGATGGCCGCGCGCTTGAACTTGCGTCATGCCACCATCCGGCATTTGCCAGCCGGGAAAGCCGAACTATTGATGGCTCAACGGGCCAGATTGTTCCAAACTGAATTAGAGACCGACTATCAGCAATCCTGGCTTCCCTGGTTTGCACTGCGCGCTCAAACCGCGGCAGCGGCCATCTGGATCACGGCCAATTCGCGCTGGTTAGGGGCACTGGCGGCTCTGATGGTCACTCTGACCGGCGCCTACATCTATGCCAATCTCTCCCACCCTTTTGGCCTGCCGTTATGGGCCACACTGCTGGCTCACCGTCGTTTGGATACCTACGCCCGTCCGTCGGCGCTGGAGGTGGCCTGGCCCGATTGGGAACGAGTCATACGCGCTGAACTATTCCGCTATGGGGATGTAACCGTTAGCGATATGCGCCGGGTGCCCGGCCCATTCCGCCACTATGCCCTGCGCCGCTACGTGCAGACCCACACCACTGCCCAAACACTGAGACAAACCCGTCCTGGCGAACTAGAACTGCTAACAGGCGATCAGCAACGTCGATGGCACAATGCTTGGAATACCGCCGCTCGTTCCATCGGCACACAGGCTGGAATCTCAGCCACCGGGCGTAAGGCTACCGACGAACTGGCAACCATACTGGCCGAGAGGTTGGGACTGACGCTCGGCCAACCACGCGACTTTGAGGCCGCCCGCGCTTGTTTGGTCGAAGCGCCCGCCCTACGCTTGCGACTTCCGCCGCGATTTCCCTTGGTCTTTGTCGCCGATCCGCAGCCCAGCGCCCGCACAGTACAGATGCTGGTGGACGCCGTCGCCGTCTTGCGCGAGACCGGCTACTTTGCCTTGGTCGTTCCTTTGGAATCGCCCACCCGCCGGTTGGACGTGGCGTCTGAACTATGCCAGGCCGTGGACCGCTCGCCGCACGTGCAAGATTTCATCGTGCTCGGTCGAGACGACATCCTGGATATCCAGGTCGCGCGCCACCCCACACAGATACTGGTACAAAACATTCTGGCTCAGGTAGACCTGACCGTCATCTCTCCCTTTGTCATCAGTGGCCCGGTACCGGAAACTATGTTCTTTGGGCGCGAGGCCGAGGTCAAGATACTGGTCGAGAGCGCGGGTACCGCCGACTTTAGCATCGTCGGTAACCGAAAAATCGGCAAGACTTCATTGTTGCAGCGAACGCGGGCTAAAATGGCCGCCGGGAAGCGCATTCGCCCGTTGATGGTGGACTGTCAAATCGTGCGCGACGCGGCCAGTTTTTTCACCGCCTTCCAGGCTCAAAACAAGTTGGTGCTGTCCTCTCCCACCCCAGAGGGACTGGCTGCCACGCTGACCGCGCTGCACCGAGATGGCCCACCGCCGGTATTACTGATGGACGAGGTAGATGCCCTATTGGCCAACGAAAAATCGCGCGGTGAACCGCTGGTCGCCACGTGGCGAGCGTTGGCCCAGGCAGACGTGTGCCGCTTTATCTTTTGTGGCAGCACCGAACTGGCCCGCCAATTGGACGATCCGGCCTCGGCCTTTTTCAATTTTTCGCAACCGCTGCCTCTGGGCTACCTCACGCCAGAGATTGCTCGCCTGGTGCTCACCCAACCGCTAGAAACGCTGGGGATTGTCTTGCAGGACGCGGACACGCTCTTGAACGAGGTGCAGTCGCTAACATCAGGGCACCCCAACCTCATCCAATATCTGGGTCGAGGGTTGGTGGATGCCGCCAATCGCCGGGGCGAGCGCCGCATCTTGTTAGACGACCTGGCCGCGTTGCGTCACTCGACCGATTTTGGCGAATACTATCTTAAAACTGTGTGGGGGCAGGCCGGGCCGTTGGAACGATTGATCACTTTGCTGATGGCGGACAGTTTGTCGTCAGACGGATTCCAACTTGCGGAACTTGAATCTGTGTTGGCGGCCCACGACGTGCGGGTGAATGAAGAGAAATTGGACAGCACGCTCAAACTATTGCGCACATACTCTTTCTTTAAAAAACACGAGCGGACGTACACCTTTGTACCTCGCGCCTTTTCCGAAATCCTACACCGCACCCAAGAAGTCGAGCGGTTGATCGTCATTGAAAAACGTCGTTTGCGTGAGACGTAAATCACGCCACACGTTTCACGCAGGAGGTATACTTGATGAGTGTTTTTACCTATCGTGGCCCGTTACCACCAGATAGCCCAATATTTCGCGGGCGAACGGCAGAGCTGGCCCAGTTGACCCGGTTGTGTCAGAGAGAAGTGGAGGCTTATGCCATTGTCTACGGCGGACGACAGACCGGCAAGACCAGCCTACTGCTGCGGTTGGCCAACAACCTGCCGGCCCATGTGCAAACTTGTCGCATAGACTTTCAAGGATTGCCCGGTGCGACAACAGGTCAAGTCTATGCCTACCTGGCACAACGGGTCACCAGCAGTTTGTCTCATCTGGAAACAACGCCCGAAATCCAAAATGCGCCCGGTCTGATCGAGTTTCTGTCCCAGGCTGTCAGCCACCCAGAGACGGGGCAGTTGGTACTCTTTTTGGAGGAATTGGGCGCGATCCCTCAGAACTCGCGAGAAGACCTGGCCCACGTGCTACGCTCTGTCTTTACCAACCGTTTCGATCCGGCCTACCGTTCGCTGACCCGGCTGATGGTTGTGCTTGCTGGAGGCATCGAGTTGTACGAACTAGCAGCCACCCAGGTGTCTCCTCTACAAAACATCTGTGAGCCAATCTACCTACCCAACCTGAGCGAGGAACAAGCCACAGGATTGGCCAAAGACGGGCTGACTGATCTGGGATTAGACTCTGTCAATGCCGAAATTCTGGCACACGCAATCTACACGCATGTTGACGGGCACCCGTATCTGGTGCAACGTCTGGGCGGTGCATTGGAAGCGAACATGGCAAACGGACAAACACCGACGCCGGACCTGGTAAAGCACGCCGTCGAACAATTGTTGAGCGGCGATTCACTGCTCCATCATCTGCGCACGGCCCTGGACGAACATTGCCTGTTGGCGGCCAGTCAAGACCTGCTGGCGGGCCGCCTCCGGTTCAGCCGTCTGGACGACGAGATGGCCCGGCTAGAGTTATTGGGCCTAGCCCGCGAGACGAACGGCCACTGGACGGCACGCAATCGGTTGTTAGCTAGGGCACTGGAGGATTGGCTCACCACTGCCAATCAGAGCACCGAGGCAACAACTCTTGTCAATGCGCCCACAGAAAACATCGCCGCGCTAGAAATTCGCCTGCGCGACTTTATTCATCACCGGCTGACCGGCGTAATCAGCCCCTACTATTGGAAAGATGCCATACCCGGAGACGTTATCACGCACATAAAGAAACGAATCAAAGAACATTTGGAGCGTCATCCCTACAAAACTTGGTCGGATTTCCCAACAGGCCGCGTCCGGCTGGAATTTTGCGACGTCTCTCACTATGAGAAAATCATTCTCAAGAACTGGCCCCAGTTCGAGGAACTCTTTCAGCGAAAAGAAGAATTCCAGCGACACATAACGGCCTACCGCACGCTCAGAAACTGTGTTCAGCACAATCGGGAACCAACCGACGTTGAACAACTGTCAGGCAAAGCCGCCATAGCATGGTTGGAGCGGATCTTGGATCAGTACAACGAGGGCGAAAATAAATGAAAGGGTAAAACGGCCCCGCTAGTCAAGAAAAAGGAGCAAGTCATGACAGAAACCATCTATATTCCTGTCGACGTCATTGAAAATCTCATCATAGACGTATTCCACAGTCTCGGTGTCCCCCGGGATGAGGCCCGCATCTGTGCCGATGTGCTCATCGCCTCTGATTTGCGGGGCGTCGAGTCCCACGGTGTGGGACGTCTCAAATACTATTATGATCGCATTCAGGCCGGTGTCCAGTTCACCACAACCAAGATGGAGATCGTCAAAGAGACCGAGACCACGGCCCTGGTGGACGGTCACCACGGTATGGGCCACGTTATCTCTTATCGCTCAATGCGCATGGCGATGGACAAAGCCATGCAATACGGCCTGGGCGCAGTGACTGTGCGCAACGGCACGCACTTTGGCATCGCCGGATACTATCCACTGATGGCCGTCCAGGAAGGCATGATGGGTCTCACTGTGACCAACGCCCGCCCGGCTATCGCCCCCACCTTTAGCACCGAACCGATGCTGGGCACCAACCCCATCGCCTTTGCGGCTCCGTCTGATATGGATTATCCTTTCTGCTTTGACGGTGCTACCCCCATCACTCAACGCGGCAAGATTGAGGTGCTCGCCCGCGCCGAAAAGCCCGTGCCCGAAGGATGGGCCATCGATACCGAGGGAAACTCTATGACCGACCCAGACGAGATTCTGAAAGCGTTGGGAACGGCAACGGCGGCCCTGTTGCCACTGGGCGGTGCAGGAGAGGAATTGGCCGGTTACAAAGGATACAGCCTGGCCGCGATGGTCGAGATACTCTCCGCCTCGCTGTGCGGGGGTATGTTTATGAAAGACTTGTTGGGGTTCGCCCCTGACGGTTCTCGCCGCCCCTACATGCTGGGGCACTTTTTCCTGGCCATTGACGTCGAGCATTTTGTTCCGCTAGCGGTCTCGCGCAGCATTACGGGCCAGATCATGCGCGCACTGCAAAACGCGCGTCAAGCACCCGGTGCAGAGCGCATCTATGTGGCGGGTGAGAAAGAATATGATAAAGAAAAATTGATCCGCGGACAAGGCGTCCCCGTCAATCCCAACTTACGCCGACAGTTTCAAATTATGCGGGATGAACTGGACATTTCCGGGTACAAAGCGTATTTCTAGCAGGGCTGTTCAGTTCTATTTCCCAACGCTCGCAACCCCAGTCCCGGGGCGTCTTGGGGTAGAAAATTACTCCAAAACCAATGCTTTGTGGTATGGGCCGCCTCCGAGACGGTGGCTGTGAGCACTTTATGTCGAAAACCCGTTAGAACTGAACAGCCCTGGTATTTCTAGCGCGCAAACCTGATATCACGGTATGCGATCTCTCAAAGAAAACGAAACACCTCGGCTTTTTTGACGATGCAATTTGTGCTATACTAAAGGTATAATATAATATGTCAACCCTGGCAAAGGTTACGAACCTTTGCCAAGGGATCAGCAAGGCGATAAAATGATGCAGGAGGATACCGGTGAATAATCCACAAACCCCTCCCAAAAAAGGCGACATCCTAATTGTGGATGACACCCCACACCATCTGCATGCGCTATCTCAAATACTGATCGAGGAAACATATAAAGTGCGCTCCGTGAGCAACGGCGCTCACGCGATCCAAACCGTACAAGAAAACCCTCCGGACCTGATCTTGCTCGACATTATGATGCCCAAGATGGATGGCTATCAAGTCTGCGAGCGCCTCAAGGCCGATGAACAAACCCACGACATTCCCATTATTTTTATCAGTGCCCTGGATTTAACCCAAGACAAGATCAAGGCCTTTGCCGTTGGAGGTGTAGATTATGTTACCAAACCTTTTCAGATCGAAGAAGTGCTGACCCGTGTTGAAACCCACATCACCCTACGGACCGCGCAAAAGCAATTGGAGAAAAGAGAGCAAAAACTGCAGGTCGCGGTCGAACAGCGTACTGCCGAATTGGTGACAGTGAACGAACAACTCGAACAAGAAATCGGCGAGCGTAAACAGGCCGAACGAGCAGCACAAGACAGCGAGAGTCGCTTTCGCACATTGTTCGAAAACGCCCCCCTCTGCATCTTTGAAATAGACCTCACCCAAATGCCGCCCACCATCGTACGGGCCAATTACCGTGCCACCCAAGTCTACGGATGGTCACCCCAAGAGATCGTACCTGCTCCATTGAACCAGATCGTGCCCCAAGATGCGATGCCGGAGGTAGCCCAAGTGGTGGATGCGCTGAGGATAGAAAAAACCATCACCATCGAGTCTGTCAATCAACACCGTGACGGGTCGCTGTTCCCTGTTCGCATCAATGCGTCATCAGCGGCCACATCCGATTCAAATCACGTGATTCTCGTCGTAGAGGACATTACGGCAGAAAAGACACGCCGTTCCGAAAAAGAGGCCGTCGAGGAAGAACGCCGTCGCATCGCCCAAGAAATTCATGACGGCCTGGCCCAGAACCTGGCCGCCCTCCGTTTTCGAGTCCGGCAGTGGCACAAACTGGTCGATACCGATCCACCTCAGATGCACGCCGAACTGGACGAGCTGCGACAGATTCTGAGTGACAGTATCATCGAGGTGCGCCGTTCCATTTTCGCCTTGCGGCCGATCGCTCTGGAGAAACGGGGTTTTTTCCCTGCCTTGCACCTGTTCGTCACCGGTTTTGGCAAACATTACCAAGTGCGAGTGAATCTAAACATCTCTGGGCCGCGAGAGCGCGTGCCAGCATCTCTGGAACTCGCTCTCATTCGCATCGTTCAGGAAGCGTTGAACAACGTCGGCAAACATGCCCAGGCCAGCGCGGTCTGGATCACGTTGGATATTCAGGTACCCGACACAACTACCGTGACCAACGTAATTGCCTTGACCATACGGGACGATGGCAAAGGCTTTGACCAGGCTTCTCTAGATCATGCGGTAGAATACGGGCATTTTGGACTGAAACAAATGCGAGAGCGCGTAGAGCAAGTCAATGGCACCCTTGCTATCCAAAGCCAACCCGGCGGAGGAACCAGAATCCAGGTAACGTTGCCACTGAACAATATCCAAAGCGCGAGAGATTTGGATGTCACGTCCCCCATCAGGAGGTGAGATATGCCGCCAATTCGTGTGTTGATCGCCGATGACCACCGGCTCTTTCGGCGGGGATTACGCCAAGTGTGTGAGCTGGACGGTGGCTTTGAGGTGGTAGGTGAAGCTGAACATGGGCAACAAGCCGTAGAGTTGGTCCGCCGTTTGCAGCCCGATGTGGTACTGATGGATATCGAGATGCCAATTCTGAATGGTGTACAGGCCACCAACATGATCACCACCGAAAACCCAACAGTGCGCGTCATCGTGCTGACCGTATATCAAGAGGACGAATATGTGTTTCAAGCGATCCGGGCAGGGGCACAGGGATACCTACTCAAGGACGCGGAAGAGGAAAAACTGATCGAAGCGATCCAAGCTGTTCATCGTGGCGAGGCCCTGATTGACTCTCACGTGGCGGCCATGGTGCTGGACGAGTTCCGTCGTATCGATCAACACGAGCCTGCAAAAGTTGTACCCAAAGAAAGCACATCATTGACCAGGACAGAAATGGATATCTTGTGCCTGGTGGCCCAAGGTGCAGATAACCGGATGATCGCCGAGCAGCTATCCCTGGCAGAAAAGACGGTCAGCAACCGTCTGAGCGATATTTACCACAAGCTCCACGTGAACAACCGCACCCAAGCAGCCCTGTATGCCCTGCGCCAGGGCTGGGTCCGCTTGTCCTCCGAGGACTCGTAGCACAAATTGGCCTCCACAGGGCGATTTTGCCACCGCCTTTATCTCAACTCGGAGATTTTCCCTGATAGGGGTATTTTTATCCATGTGTGGGGGGTAAATTTCCCCTTCAAATTGATGATATTTTCCTCTAGTAAATCAAATCATGGTAGTGGTTAAATGGCAAGTGATGAAGACAACAAGCCCAAGTTGTAATCGGCAATGAACCATTTAGTGGCCATATGATGAAAAACGTCAGATTTGGAGAAAGACAGCGTTTTGCGAACATGGCGAGCTAGGCGCTGGCGCAAAGTGTTGTACCATTGTTCCATATGCGCTGTTTCTCCAGTTTCTTTGCCAGCACATTGACGAGTCTTTGTCGAGAAAACCTGCTGACAAGCTCCCCAGAAATCACTGTAGGATTGGCAATCTCGATACTCATCTGGGATCTTGTTCCACGACCGACCACAGATCTTTGCACTATGGTCACCAATCACAAAAGCAACAATTTGACGTGTTCGACGGCACATCACTGTCCAAGGCCACCGGTTTTGAGCCTTTTTGAGCACAAAAGACCATGCTTCATCCAGTTCCAGCACATCACCTGGTTCCGCGGACAACAAAGTGTCTTTGAGATCAGGCAACTTGGGAACCATATCTTTGATCTATATGGCAACCGTGTGTCGAGATACTTTAAAGATGCGTTCAAGCCCTCTTATACTGGAATGTTCTTTGCAAGTTCGCAATATGATTTCCTTTTTTCTATTGTCATACTTGCACTTGGCCGCAAGACCCGATAGTCTCCACAGTCGTGACAATGGTATTGTGGATTGCCACACTTATTGGTACCATTTTGCACCATGTTCATACTGCCGCAAACGTGGCACTGGTAGGTGATCGTCACTTGTATCATGCGCGGAATCTTACTTGATCACTTGCCTTTTGACCACTACCGAGTTTTTGTGAGCAAGATTTGACCTGATTAGCAGTGTATTCTCGGTCGAAAGTGCCTTACAAAACCTGGCAGGTCTAGTTCTTGTCTCTTAACTTGATGACATTGACCCACTGCCAGCTATGCTGGCAACGGGCATGTTCTGGATGCCTTTTCCCTTGCCTCGCTCCTATTTTGCTTCTGAACATTCTGCCCTTGCCGCTCTTTGTCCTGGGTTCCTATCCGCGCATTCTTCATTGCCGAGTATATTGCCCTTATCCTAACGTACCCTAAAGCGCAAATTGTGTTATAATCCTTAGAATATTTTCTTGGAGGTTTGGCAACATGAATTCAATTCAGAAACGCATTGACGCAATGAACCAGCGGGTAGTTGGATTGCAGGAAGAAGAATTATATTTTTATCTTCAGCCTCTGGAAAAGCTGGACAAGGCTTGGGTCACGACTGGCGGACGACGGATGCTGAATTTTGCTTCCTACAGTTATCTGGACTTGTTGGGGCATCCCAAGATTGGTGCTGCGGCCCACGAGGCCATGGATACCTACGGGACAGGCACCCACGGCGTCCGTATTCTGGCCGGTACGCTGCCGTTGCACAACGAGTTGGAGCAGACCATTGCTCGTTTCAAAAAGACCGAGGCGGCGATCGTTTATTCCAGCGGATATGTCACCAATCTGACGACAGTAGCGGGGTTGGTGGGTCGCAACGACACGGTCATCTGTGACAAGTTCAACCACGCTAGTATCGTGGACGGTTGTCTGCTCAGCGGGGCCAAGTTTGCGCGTTTTCGTCACAACGACATGGCCGGGTTGGAGAAACGACTGAAACAGGCCGATCCCGACAGTGGCGCATTGGTTGTCGTGGACGCGGTTTTCAGTATGGATGGCGACATCATCAACTTGCCGGAAGTCAGCCGGCTATGCCGCGAGTACGACGTGCCGTTGATGGTGGACGAGGCTCACAGCGTGGGCGTCTTGGGCGAGACCGGCCACGGCATTGAGGAGCACTTTGGCCTTACAGACGCCATAGACATCCGTATGGGCACGCTTTCCAAGACGATACCCAGCGTCGGTGGGTACATTGCCGGGAGCCAAGATCTGATCACGTACCTAAAGCACGCGTCGCGGGCGTTCGTTTTCTCGGCAGCTTTGCCGCCAGCGCAGGCTGCGGCTGCCAAGGCGTCGTTCGAGGTGATGGAAGAGGAGCCGGAGCGGGTGAAAAAGCTTCAACGCAACGTCCAACTCTTTTTGGGTGGTCTTCAGGAGCGCGGCTTTGATACGCTCTACAGCGCGACCCCCATTGTGCCCATCATCTGTGGAGAGGATGAAAAGGCATACGAGATGGCGAGATTGTGCCAAAAAGAGAATATCTTTGTGTTGCCCGTGGTCTCTCCCGCCGTGCCGGTGGGGTTGGCACGATTGCGTGCCAACGTTACCGCCGCTCACACAGAGAAAGATATTGCTTACTCGCTGGATGTTTTTGAGCGAGCGGGCAAGACAGTGGGTGTGCTGGAGTAATTCAAAAACCCAAGGTTTTGTACGCGAGGTGATAAAGCTAGGTTTCTGGATCATAATATGAGCGGAATAATTGTACTCAAGCGCAAGCGCATCAAGCCGGTGCTGCAACGCCATCCGTGGGTCTTTTCCGGCGCGATTGAACGTGTCGAGGGTGACGCGGTAGATGGGGATGTCGTCGAGGTGCTCGACGCGGGCCGTAATTGGCTGGCACGGGGCTATCTTAATCGGCGTTCCCAGATCGTGGCACGATTGTTGACTTGGCAGCAGGACGAGCCGATAGATCACGATTTCTGGCGGCGGCGATTGGCACGAGCCATCGCCGCCCGCCGGTTCCTCGCCGACGATTCCCACGTTACAGCCTACCGTCTAGTACACGCCGAGTCGGACTATTTGCCAGGCTTGATCGTGGACCGGTACGGGGATTGGTTGGTGGTCCAATTTTTGACCCTGGGAGTCGAGCGATGGAAGGATGCGTTGGTCGATTTGCTGGTCGGTTTGGTGGATGGCGTGCGTGGTGTGTACGAGCGCTCCGATGTGGATGTCCGGGCTAAAGAGGGGTTGGAGACGCACGTAACGGGTTTGCTGTGGGGTGAAGAGCCACCAGAGATGCTGGAGGTCTTGGAAGGAAACTGTCGTTTCCTGCTAGATGTCCGACGTGGTCACAAAACCGGTTTTTATCTGGATCAGCGCAAGAACCGGGCGCGACTGTCGAGTTTTTGCGATGGAGCACAAGTGCTGGACGCCTTTGCCTATACCGGCGGTTTCAGTGTCTGTGCAGCGATGGCTGGGGCGGCAAGAGTCACACTAGTCGAAAGTTCAGCGTTAGCGCTGGACTTGGCGCGGCGCAATTTGACTCTCAACGGCGTCGAGGATCGTCGAGCTGACTATGTGGAGGGAGATGTCTTTAGCGTCTTGCGCGGTTACCGTGCGGAGAAACGTCGCTTTGATGCCATCGTGCTCGATCCGCCCAAATTTGCCCACAATGAGCGAGAGGTAAAGCGAGCGGGACGTGCTTATAAAGATATCAACCTGTTGGCCTTCCAGTTGCTCCGTCCAGGTGGGGTCTTGGTTACTTTTTCCTGTTCCGGTGCGATCTCGGCTGGCCTGTTTCAGAAAATTGTCTTTGGCGCGGCGTTGGATGCGAGACGTGAGGCGCAGATCATTGGTCATTTGTCTCAGGGAGCCGATCATCCTGTGGCGTTGACTTTTCCAGAGGGCGCTTACCTCAAGGGATTGATCTGTCGGGCGTGGTAGAGGCTGCTACAATAGACGTTGAACCCACGCGATGTGACGTTGTTCAGGCTCATCACATCGCGTGGGTTAATGAATTTATCCTCTATCTATTTGATGTTTGATGGTTTGTGTCGCTTACTCGCCTGTTTTTACAAAGTTTTTCAGTTGGCCAATGCTCATCCCATCTAACCCAAGCTCTTTTACCCCGCGCCCCTGCTGCCAATAATCCTCGCGGTTTATCGCGCCGCACAAATTGACGATAGCATCCGAGACTGGCGTGGGAATCTCCAACAGCCGACCAAGCGATGAGAGGAACACCAAGCCATACGGTACATCCTCGGTGATATACCGGTCCTGCATAGATGATGGCCCTTTCATCTCGCGCCCCACCTCGATACTACCAGAACCGAACGCCGAGTCCATCGACGTGTTGAGGATGCGCTGGCGACATTCGTCCAGCGTCTCGCCCAGGTTGTAGCCGCGAGCGTCGAGATTGGCATAATGGTGCATTTTCAGTCCCAGCCGGTCGAGCAGCGCTAGCCGCTCTCGTTCCAATGCCTCATAAACCCGTGCCACTGAGGGTGTCATCGCCTCGCGGTAGAGGTAGAATTCGCCATCCGAAAACTCGATGCGAGTAGCGCTGAGCAACGTGGCGGCCGGGTGGACGACCGGATTGGGGTTGTTGATGGCGGCCTCTAGCACGTCTGCTGTGGGTACGATCTGCGGATACACTGTTTGTAGCTTGGCGATGACCTCGGCAGTGCGGTTGGCCGGAAATACGCCAGTGGGCAGCGTGACAGCTTCGGTGTGGATGAGGACGTGTCCCGGCTTGGCCAATCTCGCACCGTACGGGAGCGTCACGGCCTCTGCCAATAGCACGCTGGGGGTTGCTTTTTGTTCTCGAAAGACCCGCGCAAACTCCAAGCTGCCGCCGGTGCCGGGCATTAGCAAAACGATTTGCCCCGCTTGAACGTGGGGAGCGCAGAGTTGGGCCATTGGTTCGTGGCCAAAGGCGGGGGTAACGATTATGACAACTTGCGCGTCTTTCAAGGCAGTCGCAATGTCCGTTGTCACTTGATGGAGATGGACTGTCTCTTTGCGCTCTGGCCATTCGACGATGATTTGGCCAGTCTCTAGCAAACCGGTAATACGGTTCGCAAAGCGAGGCAACTCGAACAGGCTGACTTTGAATCCATCCAGGGTCTTGTGGGCAGCCATAGCGTGTCCGCCGTTGCCCGCACCGATCACAGCGATTTGTTTCACAGACATTTGTTTCTCCTTAATTTATGAATAATGCTTCCAATAAGGGGTGTAGATATTGATCAAACTTGGCTCTCTGGGACTTTGCGGGGAGAGATCCTAAATGCCCCTTTTTTGTCATATTTTGTACCAAAACTTTAGGGTTTGTGACTGACCCCGCGAAATCCCAAAGAGCCTCAAACTTTAGACCATCCGGGGTACTCGGGCCAGGATTTCTGATATGACCTCGTAATTGATGGTGCCCAGCCATTCGGCTACTTGTTCAGCTGTGATTTCGTCCTCTCCCTGCTGCCCGATGAGCACCACTTCGTCTCCCACACGGATGTTGGGGATGCGGCTGACGTCTATCATCGTCTGGTCCATACAGACGCGGCCTACGATAGGGGCGCGCTGACCGCGTACCAGCACCGCTTGCCAGCGGGTGGGGGCGCGGCGAAAACCGTCGGCATAACCCACGGGGATGACGGCAATGGTCTCGTTTTGCTCTGTTTGGTAGGCATTGCCATAGCTGACATAGCTGTTGGGTGGCAGTGTTTTGACCTGGGCAATGGTCGTCTTCCAGGTCAGCGCGGGGCGGAATCCTGCCGGGAGCGAGACGTGGGGAGAGGGCTGAAGGCCGTACATTGCCAATCCCAGTCGTACTGTGTTAAAGTGAGTTTCTGGCAAGCGCAGGATGGCGGCAGAGTTGGCACAGTGAATTCTGCGAAAGGTGACGTCATTTTCGGCCAAGTCACCCAACACTTTTTGGAAGCGGCCTAGTTGCCAGCGTGTGTACTCTAAACTTGTATCATCTGCAATGGAAAAATGCGTAAAGATACCTGCGATGTCTAGATTGGGCAAGTCGCGAATTTCTTGCACGAAAGGAACGACTTGTTCGGGCAGCAACCCCAACCGGCCCATGCCGGTATCTACTTTGATGTGAACACAAGCTGTGCGACGCAAGTCACCCGCAGCTCGGCTCAGGGTGCGGGCAATGTCTGTGTTATAGAGGGTGAGGGTGACGTTGTTCAAAATGGCATCTCGGGCCAGCCAGGCCGGGGTATAGCCCAATACCAGGATAGGCGCGTTGATCCCACCTTTGCGAAGCCTGATCGCTTCGTTGACCGAGGCCACACCACAATAGGAAACACCATTGTTGATGGCAGTGCGTGCGACAGTAGTGGCGCCATGACCATAGGCATCCGCTTTTAATACCGCCAGAATGTTGACCTCTGTCCCCACAATTTCCTTGACCTGTTGGACGTTATAAGCGATTGTTTCTAAATTGACCTCTACCCAGGTGGGCCTGGCAGGGCGAGCGACCCGTACTGCCAATCCGCTCATCCTCTGTATCAATCGGGATGCGTCGGTCGGTTCGGCGAGAAGTCCCTCTACGACCTGTTCCATCCGGGCCTCTACGTCTCCCTTGACTAACACTACGTCTCCAGGCCCCAGTTGTGGTTCAAGATGGCGTATCACATCCCGCGTGGTATAAGTCACCAGGGTTTGTTCGTTGGGAAGGCCGGTTTCTGTGGCGGCTTCGGCGATCCAGACGGCTCGTTCGCCCTTGACCACCAGCATATCTACAAGAGCAGCGGCCGCTTGCCCCAAGTGTCTGTGACCTTCTACAGCGTAGCCGCCCAATTGGGCCATATCTCCAAGGACTGCGATACGGCGCTCGGCTGGGTAATCGTTCAGGGTAGCGAGGGCTTCCAGGGCAGTGGTTGGGCTGCAACTGGCAGATCCATCGAGCAAGAGCGAACCGCCAATCCCAGGGAGTACCTGCAAGCGACCAGGGCCGGGTTGTAGGTCTTCCATCGCATCCAAGATATCGTCCCACGGGATGTGGTATGCCAGGCCGACGGCGATAGCGGCCAAGACAGTGTAGGCCTGGTGACAGCCCATCAAGCGCGTGCGGACCTCTGATTTAGCCGGGTAGCCGGGGGTTCCCAGGCCACTGACACCAGGGAAATGAACGACAAATTGGAGCCCTTCGGCGTCCAATCGTAGATCGGAGGCGACGATATCGGCATCGGGGCTTAGGCCATAGGTAACGATGCGAGCTTGGGTATGCTTTTGCATCGCTCGTACTCGGGGATCATCATAGTTCAGAATGGCCACGCCGTCGGGCGTGAGGGTTTGCATGACATAGCTTTTTTCTTGGGCGATGGCTTCCACGCTGTCCAAGTAGGCCAGATGTGCATGATTGATCGTCGTGATGACGGCGATATCTGGACGGGTGAGTGCGGTCAGATGGGGAATGTCGCCAAAAACGTGGCATGCCATTTCCATGACAGCTACCTCGTGCTTGGGTTCAAGTCCGGCCAGTGAAATTGCCAAGCCCAAACGATTGCACAGATCTGGTGGGTTGGAGAATACAGGGTGGCGGGTAGACAGGACGGCGGTGATTGCCCGGCATGCGTCGGTTTTTCCAGTCGAGCCGACGACGCCCACAACATGAGGCGCATGCTTGCGCAGAACGTGCCTTGCCCAGTCGCTGAGCGCAAGCTGTGTGTCTGAAACGACTATGCAAGGAACGGCTGGGTTGTCCGGAGGAAACTGGCAGAGTATTCCACCGGCTCCTCTTTGGACAGCATCCGCGATATAGTCGTGTCCGTCGCCACCACCCTCGCTCTTGACGGGGACAAATAGTTCACCTGAGTTGATGTGGCGCGAATCGTAGCAGAATGCTGGGAATTGGGTTGGGTTGCTGGGGCCGGTTCGCTGTCCACCAGTGGTTGTCAGTAGGTCGTTTAAGTGAATCATAATCTCAAGCCTCTTAGATAGCAAACGGCGGCGCGACGAAGCGCGCCGCCTTGCTGTGGGCGGTACGGGACTCGAACCTGTGACCTCCTCCTTGTAAGGGAGGCGCTCTAACCAGCTGAGCTAACCGCCCGCAGGCTAATTATAGTCAGAAATCCTGATCCGTCAACATTACAGTCGAGGCAATACGATGGACTGTTGGCGCTGGTATTTACCTTTCTTATCGGCATAAGATGTCTCACATTCTTCATCGCCTTCGAAAAAGATCACTTGGGCGATGCCCTCGTTGGCATAGATCTTGGCAGGCAGGGGGGTCGTGTTGCTAATCTCTAGTGTGACGTATCCCTCCCATTCGGGTTCAAAAGGAGTTACATTGACAATGATACCACAACGGGCATACGAGCTTTTGCCCACGCAAATCGTCAGCACACTGCGTGGAATGCGAAAATATTCCACCGTGCGGCTTAGGGCAAACGAGTTGGGCGGGATGATGCACGTTTCGCCTTGAAAATCTATAAAGGAATCATTGTCAAATTTTTTGGGGTCCACGACGATAGATTTGCTGGATTTTAGTTCGGCCAGTGCACGTGAAGCTGCATCACGGCGGTGGGTCAGGTGTGACCACACTTGGGAGAGGATGTATTGCACGTCGGCTGCTTTGTTTATGACCAGCTCGTTTTGTCCGTTGCCTGGTTCTCTCAACTGACCTGTACCGATGATGGCTTGTAGGCTCTCTAGCATCTTGCCATCACCATTGCCAATCACCAGTGCCAGACTGGGACGACCTTGAGGTTCGGTCGCCTCGTAACCGATTTTCCCCCGGGCATCCAGCATTCCGGCGACGTAGGCACATTGTACGTCAGAGAGTTTGGTCGCCGTGATCTCGGGTTGAAATATCTTGAACTCGTCGGCTACGCGGATGTCGTACCCGTAGGATGAGAGTCCATACGAGATGACGCCGTCGCGCACTTGACCATCCACGAACGGTTCGATCATCCGTTGTTCCTGTGCCATCTTGCGAATCCAACGATCGGATTTTAGACTCATTATGTCATACTCCTTAAACAAGATTACAGGAAGCAAAATGCAGGATGTTTGAATTCCTTGCTTCTTGCTCCCTGTTTTGTGCTTTTTTGCTACATTCGCTCTGGTGCTGTCATTCCCATTAAGTGGAGGGCGCGGGCCAGAACAACTTGAGCCGCCCGCACCAGCGTTAGACGTGCTTGGGTTTGTTTAGGTTTCTCTGGATCAACTACGCGGCAATCTCGATAAAAGGTGTGAAAAGTTGACGCCAAGTCTCGTGCGTAAAAGGTCAAGTGATGTGGGGCCAGTTGGGTTACTGCAAGTGCCACGATTTCTTGTAATTCAAGCATTTTACGGATCAGTGCCAGTTCGCTTTCGTGGGTTAGCAGTGAGACGTCGCCCTCGGCTTCTACGTCCCAATCCAGGTCAGCGGCGTGGCGCAATATGCTAGAGATTCGGGCATGCGCGTATTGGACATAGAATACGGGGTTTTTGTCCGACTGCTCAACGGCCAAGTCCAAGTCAAAATCCATCGTCGCGTCCACGGTGCAAGTGAGCAGCATGAAACGAATCGGATCAGAGCCGACTTCATTGAGTAGTTCGCGCAACGTGACAAAGTCACCCGTGCGTTTCGACATACGCACATCTTCGCCACCCCGCTTCAGATTGACCAGTTGGTAAAGAATGATATTCAATCGTTCCGGGTCGAGTCCTAACGCACGGGTTGCCGCTTTTACTCTCGGCACATCTCCGTGGTGGTCGGCTCCCCAAACATAGATTGCCCGGTCGAATTTGCGCTCGATCAGTTTGTTCCAGGCGTAGGCAATGTCGGAGGCGAGATAGGTGGGGCGCTCTTCTGGCCTCTCTATGATTTGGGGAGAGCGGATCACGACGGCATCCGCTTCCAACTCGGAAGACGTAAACCAGACTGCGTCGTCCCGTTCGACGATGTGGCCCTTTGCCCGCAGCTTTTCGAGCATACGATCTAGCAGGCCAGATTCGTGTAGGCTCTTTTCATGGAACCAGACGTCGAATTTCACGCCCAGGTCAGCTAGGTCCTGCTGCGCTTGATCAATGACGCGCGTGATGCCATCTCTTCCCAAGGCACGTACTGCTTCCTCTCGAGGCGTGTTGAGGTATTGGTCTCCGTGTTGTTGGGCGATTTGTTGTCCCATCTCGATGACATAGTGCCCGTGATAGCCGTTTTCTGGGAACGGCTCGTTCTGTCCCAACGCCTGGGCGTAACGGGCAAAGATGCTTTCGCCAAAGTTGCGGACCTGGGAGCCGGCGTCGTTGACGTAATACTCGCGCTCAATCTCGAACCCTGCCGCTGTCAGTACGTTTGCCAGAGTGTCACCGATGACGGCGTTGCGAACTGAGCCGATGTGAATGGGGCCGGTGGGGTTGGCGCTCACAAACTCGACCTGTACTCTCTGGCCTTGTCCCATCTTTAGGTTGCCAAAGGTTTTTCCTGCGTCCAGGATGGTCTCGACCTGGGCCGCTAACCAGGACGGGGCCAGCGTAACGTTGATGTATCCTGGCCCTGCTACCTGAACCTGGCTCACGTATGGAGCTGGTGGGATATGTGTGATCGTCCGAGTGGCGATTTCTCTGGGAGCCATTCGTGCTTTCTTTGCCAATTTCAGACATACTGGCGAGGCATAGTCACCATGTCCAGACTGGCGTGGTCGCTCCACAGAGATTGTGGGTATTTTGAACTCTGGTAACGTGCTTGCTTCCTGCGCGGCTTGCAGTCCTTTGGAGATTAGGTCTATGATGTGGTCACGAACAAATTCAGTCATATTTTACCTGGTTTCTGATGTTAGAATTTGGACAGTTCCTGTTGGAACCATTGCGCCAATTGTTTCCGTTCGTCGGGTGTCTGGAACGAGCCTGCAAGGCCCGTCAAAATCATGTGCTTGATCTGGTCCAACGTCACGCCCATTGCTAGCATAGCCGTCATATACTCGTCGGTGAGTGTGGTATCGCTAATGCTGGGGTCATCGGTGTTGAGCGTCACACGCAGGTTTAGGGCCAGCAGGTCGGTCAGGGGATGATGCCAGAAGCGGCGCACGACGGCAGTCTGTAGATTGCTGGTTGGGCATACTTCGAGGGTTACACCGTGTCCACGAACCAGATGGATAACGTCTGAATTCTCAATGGAGCGCACTCCGTGCCCGATGCGTTGGGCTTCTAGCAGCTCGATGGCTTCTCGGACGTTCTCGGCTCCCCCTTCTTCTCCGGCGTGGACCGTAATGCCTAACCCTTCTCGCTTGGCTCTTTGAAAGATATCGGCAAAGCGACGAGCCGGATAGCCCACTTCATAACCGGCCAGGTCCAATCCCACGACACCAGCGTCTCGATGAGCGACTGCAATATCGGTGATTTGCGACGCCATATCGAGGCTGCCTCTCCGGTCAATCTGTAAAATCAGTTTGGTGACAATATCGTGATCCTGCTGCGCTCTATCGACGGCATCACATACCCAACTGACGACTTTGTCGAGTGAAAAATCTTGCTGTCGGGCCAGTGCGACGGGATTGAAGCGCAATTCAAAATACTTGATGTTATCGGTTGCCGCGTCGGCCACTGCTTCATACGCCACCCGCTCTATAGCTGCCTGGGTAGGGTAAAAGCGACGCAAGAACGTAAACTTGGCAAGGAAAAGACGGAAATCTGGCCTTTCGTCCGTCGTCACCGTTGCAAAGCGACGCAGATATTCAATGTCGTAACTGGGCAAATCAATCCCGTGTTCCTGTGCAATCTCAGATAGGGTTTCGAGACGCAGAGATCCCTCCAGGTGACGGTGCAAGTCTACTTTTGGTATCGCATGCAACTGGGTGCGCAGACTTGCTACTTTTTCCAATCGTTCTTCTTCATTATGTGTCATCATGTTCGTTGTCTCGCACAGGTTTTTATGCCAGGAGGCACCAGGTTGTCACGTTCAGTCCGCCTGATATTTGGGAACTGTGATATAAAACGTGCTGCCTTTCCCAGGCTCACTTTCTACCCAAGTTTGCCCTTCGTGTGCCTCTAGAATCCGTTTGACGATTGCCAGACCCAGTCCAGCGCCGCCGAAACGTCGGCGGGCGGAACCATCTATTTGATAAAAACGTTCAAAGATTTGTTTTTGCTGATCTTGAGGGATGCCGATCCCTTGATCCGAAATTGATGCTAATATCATCGTTCCAGCATCCTCAACAGACACGATGATTTGACCGTTGTGCGGGCTGAATTTAATCGCATTGTTGAGCAGATTGTCGAATACTCGTAATAGTTGCTCTTTATCTCCGACTACTAACGGAGAATCATCCATATTCTCCACCAGGGTCAATCCTGCCTCTCTTGCTTTGTCAGTGTGTTTTTGTACTGCTTGTCGTGCCAATTCAGTCAATGAAACTGGTTCCCTCTTGATAGATACTCGATCCGTTTGCTGCATCACCATAATATTGTTCACTAGCTGAGTGACAATGTCCGTTTTTTCGCTTATGATTTTGAGATATTTTTTCTGTTCGGCATCGAGTGTTTCCATGTCTTGGTCTAGGAGTAATTTTATATAGCTTTTTATAAACGTCAATGGTGTGCGTAGTTCGTGTGATACATTTTGTACCATTTCACCCTTGAGCCGGTCAGATTGCTTCAATTCGGCGTATGCCTCTGCCAGGTTTTGGGCCCGCTGCTCCAAGCTGGCGTATAGTTGAGCATTTTCAATGGCGATGGCTGCCTGAGTTGCCGCAATAATGAGTAGCCGTTCGTTGGATTTGTTAAAGGCATTGCTTTGATCGCTGTCCACCGTCAGTGTGCCGATTACTCGTTGCTGCAAAGTCATAGGAACTGTCAAGAGTGATTGTACAGACGGATCAAAATAGATGAAATTCTCCTCTTTTGACACGTCGGGCACGTAAATGGATTTACCCTCCAGCGCCACACGGCCTGCTATTCCCTCACCCAACCGTAGTCTGAAATCGCGTTCCCATTTATGTTCGACACCCACCGCAGTCCGAATTTCTAGTACATTGTTCACAGGATTGAGTAGTGCAATGGAGCATCCCCGGCATCCCATCGTCTCTTTTAGTGACCAAACGATAGACTCTAGAACCTGTTGGATATTGAGGCTGGCATTTATTCGTTGAGCCAATTGGTAAAGGGCCGACATTTCTGCCAGTTGTTTTTCAGCCTCGTGGTACCGGCGTGTGTTTTCAATGACAATGACTAATTGCTGTGCCAATGCAGTCATTAGATGTTCATCGGCATCATTGAAAGCGTCGAGATGTGAACTCGCTGTATCGATCACTCCAATGACTTGGTCTCCGGTCATCAATGGGATAGCTAATTCCGAGCGAATGTCAGAGGGCCATAGAGCATCGGCAGTGGTGTGGCGAGAATCTTTTGTGACGTCGCCTACTCGCACAGTAATACTGTGTTCGGCTGCCCATCCCGCGAGACCTTGTCCCAGTTGCAATTTGGATCGTTTACCGTTTTTTAGGTTTGTTACAACGTTACTTCCAATGGGCTCCAATATGTTTTGCTCTTTATCGATCAACAGAAGCATAACATGTTCAATGCTCAGATTCTGTTGGATGGTGTTTGCAAAGTGAACGCCAATTTCCTCCAATGATCGTGTAGATGCGGTTGCCATCGCCTCAAGAACCATCAGCATTTGAGCGTGACTTGTAGTGTGTTGCTCTTGGCTGTGGGATGGGGGTGATTGCCCCGCAAATGTCTGTTGCTTCACTGGACCTTTTCTTTCAAAATCCATCCCCAATAGTACCACACGAGTACGAGGTCGATAGTGATTCCTATGGCCAAGGGTATGTGAAAACTTATCAACGAGAACCAAGGTTGTAACACAACGGCTGGTGCAATATTGGGAGGTGCAAGGGCGGCAGTGCTCCGTATTATTTGGCTCATTGCTGCCAAGGCGACAAAGATATTGGCTATTAGAAACCACTGATGATGGTTTGCCATTCTTGTCACTGCACTTAGACGTCGGCTAAAGTTGGCAAACAAAAAGCCCAAATATGCGACCGCCAGCAGGCCCACAACCCCTAGTGGTGTTGTGATAACGATCATTTTCGTTCTCCCGTCATAAATTCCTGCAAACGAATGCCAAATATGCTGAGCAAAAGACCTCCGCCGAATAGCAGTAAATCGCCGATGGGCTGTCCGGTAAATTCTACATTCGTTACCAAGTACCAACATGCCCCAGCTACTAGCAGCAATGCGGGCAGAAAAAGCAAGTAATAGCCTGTTGGCTGTCCTGATGTTTTCTCGTAAAAGTAGGCAACGCGTCCCAAAAAGATGAGCAGTATCCCAATCGCCGCCCATGAATAGATGGCCAATATGTATTTGATTATCTCCATCTGGGCTGACCTCCTTCGGATTGTGTGATCTGCTAGGCGTTATTCAGAAATAACGTCACACTATTTATGGAATTTATTCGAAAAGCGTACATCGAAATACTAGGTTGTTTTGATCAATCTACTAGCGTCTTACGAATGCTTGCACAAACGAGTCAACCATTCGTCGAGGGCTGCCGCTCATGATCCCTTCGCGTCCCTCAAATGGCGCGAGGACTTGAATACCACGGGATGTGACTTGGAACTGGCGGATACCTTTGTCGTGATTGCTGCCCCGCATCTTGAGAACCAAAAGAGCCTTGTGGATGCTACTCTCAATCTCAACGTAGCGAAGGAGTGTATAAGAGTCAACGAGGAAACCAAGCTCGTCATCGGTTTCTTCGGCTTCACCGATTAGGGCTGCGTTCTCTCGTGTCAATATCGCTGTGAGTCCTTCCCGCTTTAGGGCGTTGACGAATCCATAGACAATACTTCGTAGGTGTTTGGGATTTTCGCTCATACGTTGAAAGTGTGAGAGACTGTCTACCAGAACTCTTTTGGCCCCGATTTCGTGAATCAATCGCTCGATCCGTCCCCCAACCTGTTCCAGGTCTGCCTTGGTGACCTCAGGACTGGTCATTACTACCCGTAATTTTCCTTCTCGCTCCATCTGACGAAAGTCCCAGCCAAAACTGGCTGCGTCATTGTAATATTGCTGTGGGAATTCCTCAAAGGTCAGTATGAGACCTGGTTCTCCACAAGCCACTATGCCATGATAAATGAACTGCATACCTAGTGTGGTTTTGCCTGTCCCTGGTGCTCCTTCAACCAGGTTGGCAGTCTGAGGCAAAAAGCCGCCGTGCAGCATTTCATCCAGACCTGGAATACCCGTCTTTACCCGTTCCATAAATACCTCCTTGTTGTAATCACATCTGACTCTTGACACGCTACGTGGTGATCATTCATTGTCGTGTGCTACGAATGATGTGATAAATCGCCTTGACCCGGAACTGACGATCATCAGAGGCTTTTACGAACTGATCCAATAACTCGCGGGTCTGAGGATTCGGAGATAACGAGTAGACGATCATATCTCCCAATTGATTCTTTTCCAGCAGCCCATCTTCTGTCAGTTCGACTAATTCGGTGCGGATTGTGTCAACATTGCGACCAGCGTAACGGGCAATATTGTCGGCCGTGTCGGTTGTGTGGGGGTTGTCGTGGAAGAAGCGAACTAGGTCCCACTTGACAAAAGAGTTGACTTTTCTCTGTAGGAACTCGAGTAATTGAGGATTCATATCTGCCATGAGGCGACCTGTTAGGTCAAGTTCTCTTTCCCTTTCTTCCATCTCTTCCATGGGCATTTTCCTCCAATGAGTATTCATAGCCTATCTATTGTTGGTTTGGACAGTTTCTGAATTGGCTGCTCCCGCTGCTCTGTTTTGATATAGTTATCGTTTTTTCCGGCGGCTTTTTTTTCCGCGAGATGATGTTTGGGGTGGTCGTGTAGCTCCTGTTGCTCCACGTCGTTTTTCCGAGTCTAATCGCATATGACAATTCTTATACTTTAGTTCGCTCCCGCACCAGCATGGGTCATTGCGCCCAGGTAATTGTTTTGATGTGCCACGAGATACTGTGGGCTGTGCTTTGGTACTTTGCTGTTTTCGCCTCTGTTGGCGCTGCGGGCGGGGAGGCGCTGGCTGTGATGGACGATAGATAGATCGTGCAACTATTCGTTGAACATCGGCGAGCATAGCATCATACATTATGTGGGCTTCTTTGCGATAAGCCACCAGTGGGTTCTGTTGTCCATAAGCTCTCAGCCCGATGCCCTCGCGTAGGGCTTCCAGATTGGTGAGATGCCGCACCCACAGACTGTCTACTGCTCCCAGTATCAATTGCCGATCACGGTGTAGCCGGGCACCATCTACAAATCCAGCTTGGATTTGCTTGGCGACCTGATCGGATAGTTTGCGAATCGGAGTATCCAATAAATCCGACTCGGGATCCAAGTGATCGAGAATACACTTGTAGATGAGTCGTTGTAGTGCGCTGGTGCTGCTGGACAAGTTCGCCAGGGTCAAGTTTCCTTTTTGTGCCTGCTCGAATATTGATTCGGCTAGTTTTTGGTTTGATTCGTCATAGACCAACTCGGCCCGTTGATGTAGCTCGGCTTTGACCTCGTCCTGTATCATACTGGTCCACCGGGCGGGTTTTGTGTTTGGTGTCAGGGGTAAGAAAACGCGCAGATCCTGATATAGTCCAGATAGGTCCCAATCGTCTGGATTAGGGCCTGGCATATGGGTTGCCACCAACTGGCTGATCTCTTCCTGAACCATGCGCAGTACCTGGTCACGTAGATCGGAGGCGTCGAGTGCTTGTCGCCGTTGGGCATAAAAGAACTCGCGCTGCTTGTTGACTACATCGTCGTACTCTAGCACGTGCTTGCGGATGTCAAAGTTGTATCCCTCGACACGTGTTTGTGCGGACTCGATCGTTTTGTCGAGCCAGGAATGTTGGAGCGGCATATCTTCTTCGACACCGAATCGTCCCATTAGCCCCTGCACCCGTTCGCCGCCAAAGCGACGCATCAACTCGTCTTCCAGAGAAATGTAGAAACAGGAAGATCCTGGGTCACCCTGGCGACCGGCTCGACCCCGTAGCTGGTTGTCGATCCGTCGTGATTCGTGTCGTTCAGTTCCGATCACGTGCAACCCGCCCAAAGCCAGTACTAGTTTTCTGTCTTGTTCGTGCTGGCTCTTGATGTTTTCGATCTCGGTAATCAGGGTCGTGTTGAGTTCAGGATATTCCTCGATGAGCATTAGTGCTTGTTCTTTGCTATCCGGGTTGTTTTGGAGCGCTGTTCGTATCAGTGCCGACATTGCCGTATAATAATAATTGAACATCCCCTCGGCAACATAAGCGGTCCTGTTGCCCGGTGTTTCGTATTGCGCACGCACACGTTGAATTTCACTGATGATGCGTTGGGTGATGCCTTCCGGCAACCGGGATTCATCCATTGCAGCCACCCAATCTTCACGCATAGCTGAAACGGCCAGTCCTACAATTGGGCCATGATAATGTCTGTCGATCACGCCTTCTTCAAGCAGCTGGTCTGCGATGAGCCGAGCCCTGTGTTGTGGTGCTGTGGCCGTTTTGGCATAGGTCTCGTACTCGGCTAACAATTTCTTGGCCCGTTCCAAAGAATCTGACGAGAAACCCGATGCGCCCTGGATGATTTTGAGGGCTTGTTCTTCTTGGCCATCGACGATGGCTTGGGCGAATTTTCCTGCTGTCTTTTTGAAACGTTGCTCTAATAGTTTTGCAGTTAGGCCCTCTGGATTGCCTCCAAGCACAATGTCGACACCACGACCGGCCATGTTGGTCGCAATTGTCACTGCGCCTGGGCTGCCAGCTTGGGCGATGATCATTGCTTCTTGTTCGTGTAGTTTGCCGTTGAGTACCTGGTGTGAGACACCTCGTTGTTTGAGTACCTTTGCCAGTTGCTCCGAGGTCTCGATCGCGATGGTACCTACCAATACCGGTTGGCCGATTTCATGCAGTCCTTCAATGTCGCCCGCCAAGGCGTGGAATTTGGCCTGTTCGGTTCCGTATATAACGTCCGGCATATCGAGCCGTTTAAAATAGCGTCGTTCGTTCCCATTCCCGTTTTGGGGCTCATAAGTGGTCACGGTCACAGTTTGCTGAGGTATTCCTAGGTTGTTGTTGTGCCCGTTCAACACCCCTGTGAAATCAACTTCTTCGATCCCGTCTGCGGGGCGTTCGTGAGCTTCCAGGTCACTGTAAGTGGCGCGGTACTCGACGTTGGTAGGGAGCACCATGACGTCCAGGTTATAGATGCTTCGAAATTCCTCTTCCTCTGTCTTGGCTGTTCCAGTCATGCCGGACAGCTTTTCGTACATACGGAAATAGTTCTGGAACGTAATGGTGGCATAAGTCATACTTTCGCGCCGGACTGCCACACGTTCTTTTGCCTCAATTGCCTGGTGTAGTCCTTCGGAGAAGCGACGCCCGTACATCAGCCGCCCGGTGAATTGATCGACAATGATGACTTGGCCGTCCTTGACAATATAATCCTTGTCACGCTTGTATGTGATGTAGGCTCGTAGTGCGTTGTCGAGGTAGGGTAGCATATAGGCATGCTCGGAATTGTAGATGCTCTTTTCGCCCTTGAGGTTCAATACCCGCTCAACGCGTTCCACACCGCGTTCGGTCAATGTGACGACCCGTGTTTTTTCGTCCAATTCATAGTCGCCATCAGGTGTTTCCTGCTCGATGCTCTCGGGGCTGCTGGGACGCAACCGGGGCACGATATTGGTAAAGTGACGGTAGAGTTCTGAGGATTCCTCAGCCGGACCTGATATGATAAGCGGTGTGCGTGCTTCGTCAATCATGACGTTATCTACCTCGTCAATAATGGCGATGTAGAGTTTCCGCTGTACGCATTTGCCCAAGTCGCGCGCCATATTGTCGCGCAAATAGTCAAAGCCAAATTCGTTGTTGGTGCCGTAGGTAACGTCTGTTTGATAAGCTTCTGTTCGTTGAACAGGGCGCCAGTGGACCAGTCGTTCATCCTCCAAATTGCCGCCAGGGTCCACAAAGTTAGGGTCATAGATGCCAGAAAAATGTGGAATCACCAGTCCCACGTTCATTCCCAAGGCTGTAAAGACGGGTCCCATCCAGCCGCCGTCGCGTCGGGCCAAATAGTCGTTTACTGTTACTAGATGGACGCCTTTTTCTTCTAGTGCGTTAAGGTAGAGCGGCAGCGTGGCGACGAGAGTTTTTCCTTCACCAGTTTTCATCTCGGTGATTTTGCCCTGGTAAAGAATCATACCGCCGATCATCTGGACATCGTAATGGCGCATACGGATAGTGCGCTTGGCTGACTCGCGTACAGCACTGAATGCCTCGACCAGGATGTCGTCAAGCGTTTCGCCGTTCGCTATGCGTTGGCGGAACTCGTTGGTTTTGTTGTATAGTTGTGTGTCATCCAGCGCTTCGTAATCTGTTTCGAGTGCATTGATTTCCTCGACTATTTTTTGTAATCGAGCAATCTCACGTTGGTTGGCGTCGCCGATGACTTTTTTGAACAGTCCCCGTAGCATAAGTTTGGTTAGCCCTTATAGTTGATTGTGCATTCATTATACTCGCAGGTGGCGCAAATGCAAGCGGCTGTGCGGTAATTGGTCAACGCAAATTGTAACTTGTGTGTCGGCCTCGTTTGCCAAGTCAAGTTGGTTGGGTATAATATGTACATCACATTTATGATATAGAAAGGAGCGATCGCGATGAAGCTAGATTCCAAAGCACGGTACACTGAGAATCACGAATGGGTTAGGCAAGAAGGGTCAGAGGTTGTCTGCGGCATCTCTGATCATGCCCAAGAATCCCTCTCTGACATCGTCTACGTGGAATTACCAGAGGTGGGCGACACCTTTGACAAGGGAGACGCCTTTGGCGTCGTCGAGTCGGTGAAAGCGGCGTCTGACATCTATATGCCTATGGGCGGAGAGATCACGGCCGTCAATGAAGAATTGGATGATGATCCAGAGACCGTTAACAAAAAACCCTACGGTGAAGGTTGGATCATTCGTTTCCGTCCCTCGGATCCTACCGAGTTCGATGGCTTGATGGATGCCGACGCCTACAAGTTGTTTGTTGCAAAAGATGATTAAAGTGTGACTCGTGAGATGTGATCTGTGATTGTGTTTCATATTTTACGTCTCACATCTTTTATCTTAAAGGAGTGATTTATGCCTTATATTCCTCATTCTGATGAGGACCGGAAGACCATGCTGGCTGCGGTTGGCGTCCGGTCTATCAAGGAATTGTTTGAGGATGTGCCTGCAAGTGTTCTTTTTCCGGAACTAGATTTGCCTCCCGCTCTCTCTGAGATGGAGGTTCGTTGGGAAATGGAAACGCTCGCTGGGGCCAACCTCACCGCTGCTGAAGGCCCCTGCTTCCTGGGGGCTGGAGCCTATCGACACTTTGTCCCCGCCGTGGTGGACGCTGTTCTTAGTCGCAGCGAATTCTACACGGCTTACACCCCCTATCAGCCAGAGATCAGCCAGGGAACGTTGCAGGCTATCTTTGAGTACCAGAGTATGATCTGTGCCCTCACCGGTATGGATGTGTCGAACGCATCTCATTACGACGGCGCTACCGCTACTGCCGAGGCGGTCATTACGGCCATCAACGTGCACCGGATGAAACGGCACAAGGTGGTGGTGTCTTCCTACGTCCATCCCGAATATCGGGCTGTGGTACGTACCTACACCCAGGGGATGGACCTGGAGATCGTGGGGGATGGAGATGGTGACGACGATGGGCTAGCGGATTTACTCGATAAAGAAACCGCTTGTCTAATTGTTCAATATCCTGATTTCCTGGGTCGTATTGAGGACTTGGGCACACTGGCCGAGGCGGCGCACGCAGTTGGCGCGCTCTTTATCGTTGTGGCCGGTCCAATTGCTCTGGGGCTTTTAAAACCCCCTGGTGAGTTTGGGGCGGATATTGTAGTAGGCGAAGGCCAAGGACTGGGCGCTGGCCTCAACTTTGGCGGACCATACTTGGGCTTTTTTGCCGTCCGCAAAAAATACGTGCGCAAGATGGCCGGTCGCGTAGTGGGACAGACGGTGGATGTTGAGGGGAATCAGGGCTGTGTCCTCACACTCTCGACTCGCGAGCAGCACATCCGTCGGGAGAAAGCTTCCTCTAACATTTGTACCAATCAGGGTTTGGTAGCACTGGCAGCGGGGGTCTATATGGCTGCGTTAGGAAAATGCGGAATGCGCCAGGTGGCCGAGTTGTGTTACCATCGAGCCCATTATGCACAGCAACAGATTGGCGAAATCGATGGGTTTACTCTTTTGGATGAGAAACCTTTCTTCAAGGAATTCGTGGTACGCTGTCCTCGTCCGGTAGAGGAAATCAACGATGATCTGTTGAACGAGTGGGGGATTATGGGTGGCTACGATCTGGGGCAAGACTATCCACATTTGAAGGATCACATGTTGTTGTGTGTGACAGAGATGAATTGCCGTGAGGAGATTGATGCACTGGTCGAGGCATTGCAGGAGGTGACGTCATGACTGAACCTTTGATCTTTGAAATTTCCCGCCCGGGTCGCTGCGCGGCTGTTCTGCCTGATTTGGACGTCCCGCTTGCCGAGTTGCCCAATGGTTTGTTGCGGGATGACTTGCCGTTGCCAGAGGTGAGCGAGATAGATTTGGTGCGTCACTATACGCGGCTTTCTCAGATGAATTATTCGGTAGACATTGGCTTTTATCCGCTGGGTTCTTGCACGATGAAGTACAATCCCAAGATCAACGAAGAGATGACGCGCCTGCCGGGCTTTGCCCATCTGCACCCTTATCAGAATGAAGACGCCGTGCAGGGGGCGCTCTTTTTGATGTATCATTTGCAAGAATTTCTCACAGAGATCGGCGGTTTTGCGGCGGTCAGTTTACAACCGGCAGCTGGGGCTCACGGTGAGTTGACCGGCGTGTTGATTATGCGTGCCTATCATCTGGACCGAGGGGATGATCAGCGGGACGTGATTTTGGTCCCAGATTCGGCCCACGGTACCAACCCAGCTACCACGACAATGAGCGGCCTACGTGTGATCGAGATTCCGTCCGACGAGCGTGGGAACGTGGATATGGCAGCGCTAAAGGCTGCTTGTGACGAGCATGGCAGTCAGTTGGTAGGGATGATGTTGACCAATCCCAATACACTAGGTCTCTTTGATGAAAACGTGGAAGAGATTACAGAGTTGATTCACGAGCATGGTGGGCTGATGTACGGTGACGGGGCGAATATGAATGCCCTGCTTGGTATTGCCCGCCCCGGCGACCTGGGCTTTGACGTTCTCCACTACAACTTGCACAAGACTTTTAGTACGCCACACGGTGGTGGCGGCCCTGGCTCCGGCCCTGTTGGAGTCTCGGAGCAACTAGTTGATTTCTTGCCTGCACCCATAGTAGCAATAGACACTGATCGGTCGAATGAGGAAGCCGAGTTTTATGCCCTTGTGGACCCAACCAAGTCCATCGGTCGGGTAAAGGCCTTTTACGGTCACTTTGGCGTGCTGGTGCGGGCCTATACCTACATCCGTATACTGGGGGCGGATGGCTTGCGACGAGTGGCCGAGTACGCAGTGCTCAATGCCAATTACCTGATGAGCCGGGTCAAGGATACCTACAAGGTGCCTTATGACCGTATCTGTATGCACGAGTTCGTCTGCGAGGGACACTTCTCCGACGCTCCAGACGTGCATGCGCTAGACATTGCCAAGCGGCTGATCGATTATGGTTTCCACCCGCCTACCAACTACTTTCCTTTGATTGTTCGGGAGGCGTTAATGATCGAGCCGACCGAGACGGAGGGTAAGGATACGCTAGATGCCTTTGCCGACGCGTTGCTGTCTATCGCTGAGGAGGCTCGCATAAATCCTGATCTGTTGCATCAAGCACCTCAAAGCGCACCGGTGCGTCGACTGGACGAGGTGCGGGCGGCTAAGGAATTAATGTTGCGCTGGGAGCCCAAGGAGAGGGGTTAAGAGTGTGTTTGTGAATTAACTATAAAAGGCCTGTCCTGTTTAGGGGCAGGCCTTTTGCTTGTGCTGGATCATCAACCTAATTCGAGTGCTGGCGATGGAACTGGATACTCGATCCAGATTCGAGTGTGCCCAAATTTGAACAGCTTGTCACTAGGACGTTTTGGTAAACCAGTCGATGTGGTTGGACAATCCAATAACTTGGATTTACCAAGCCTCTGCGATTGTGCTATTGGCCAGCAGCACCCGATCTTCTGGCGTTGCTGTTGACCATGCTTTGGCAAAGGCCATGTCGGCTTGTTGTTCAACGTCGGGTGCAACTGCCTGGTTGCTCAGGTTTGCCTCGAGCACTGTCTCTAGTGCCAGTGTTTCCTCAGGCGTAAGAAATCTCAACAAACGATCAAGTGCGGCGATTCGCTTGGCCTCCTGAACTTGGCGGACTTTTTCTAATTGCTTTAATTGTTGCAAGATGCTCAAGATTGTTTGCCTCCTCATTCTAATTCATGGTTATCGTAACATATTTTTGTTTACATAGCGTTAAAGAAAAGCAAGATAATAATTGAAATTTGACCAATAGCTTTATTCTTGACGGACAGAGTTGTTTGCGTCATAATAAACTGGAACGTTTCCATTATGATTAAATCTCTCGGGTCACCAAAGATGAGGGGGAGCTATGAACAAACAGAATAACTGGCATATCATCGAAACAGAATTCAATCCAAAAGCACTCCATCACAAAGAGACCATCTTTACCATCGGTAACGGTTACTTGGGGACGCGAGGGGCTTTTGAGGAGCGTTATCCGGGAGATTGGCCAGCAACTCTTGTTCACGGCGTTTTTGATGACACGCCGTTGGTGCATACCGAATTAGCTAACGTGCCCAATTGGTTGTCTTTTATCCTCCTTGTGAATGGAGAACGGTTCCGGATGGATCGTGGCACAGTGCTTTCTTATCGACGTGATCTCGATTTACGAACCGGCGTTCTGAACCGCACTGTGCGTTGGCGCAGTCCCGCAGGTCACACGGTCGATTTGGCGATTGAACGCTTTGCCAGTCTGGCCGATCAGCATCTCTTGGGCATTCGTTACCAGGTGACTGCACTGGACTTTGAGGGTGTGTTAGAGTTCCGTGCTGGCCTTGATGGACATATGCTTAACACCGAGTTGTTCCACTGGCAGCCGGTAGACCAAGGTGTTGCTGGACCTCAAGGCGTCTACTTGCACGTATGCACCCGCAACTCTGGGGTCGAGCTATGCGAGGCGTGCTACCTTGATGTGTCCAGCAAGACGGATGTAACCTATGCTCACCTTGATTGTGACAGCGCTCCCGCTATCGCCGCGCGTCTAAATGTGCAACCTGGGGAGCAAATCACGGCGGACAAGCTCATTGCACTGGTCACCAGCCGTGATGCGGCCGATGTATGTCAAGTTGCCTTATCCAGGTTGGAGGGGGGAGTCAGTTGCGGCTACGATGACCTGCGGGTGTCCAACGACGCGGCCTGGGAGTCAGAGTGGGAGACCAGTAACGTTACCATTGAGGGCGACGACGAGGCTGACTTGGCATTGCGTTATAGCCTTTTCCAGCTCCTCATTGCCGCGCCACGCCACGACGACCGGGTGAGCATCCCTGCCAAGACGTTGAGTGGATTTGGCTATCGGGGACACGTCTTTTGGGATACTGAGATATTCATTGTACCCTTTTTCACACATACAAGGCCAGAGATCGCCCGTAACTTGCTGATGTACCGCTACCACACGCTGCCCGGCGCGCGACGAAAGGCGCGGGAGAGTGGTTACGAGGGCGCGATGTTTGCCTGGGAAAGCGCAGACAGTGGCGACGAGACAACACCGCGCCTCGTGCCTGGCCCCAATGGTGAGATCGTCCGCATTTGGTGCGGCGACATTGAGCATCACATCACCGCCGATGTAGCCTATGCCGTGGTCCAATACTGGCGGGTCACCGGCGATGATGACTTTATGCGCGACTATGGAGCCGAGATCGTGCTCGACACCGCCCGCTTTTGGGCCTCGCGCGTCGAGTGGAATGCTGCTCATGAACGGTACGAGATCAACAATGTCATCGGCCCTGACGAGTATCACGACCACGTAAACAACAACATTTTCACCAACCTGATGGCGCGGTGGAACTTGGATGTCGCGCTGGAGGTGCTGGCATGGTTACGGCAAGCATATCCAGAAAAGGCGTCGGAACTGCAAGTGCTCTTAGAGTTGACACAAGAACAGCACTGGACTGACGTCATCGAACATTTACATGTTCTTCACGACCCCGAAACGGATTTGATGGAGCAGTTCGAGGGGTTTTTTAATCTGAACGACGTCGATTTGGCCGACTATGAACCACGCAGTATTTCTATGCAGGCATTGTTGGGCGTTGAACAAGCCCAACAGTATCAGATCCTCAAACAGCCTGACGTGTTGATGTTGCTTTATCTGTTGCAAGACAAGTATGACCAAGAAACCTTGCAAGTCAATTGGAATTATTATACACCCCGCACCGACCTGACTTTTGGTTCGTCGTTGGGACCGGCGATTCAGGCTTTGCTAGCTGCCTGGTTGGGGGAACCAGAAACCGCTTACGAGCATTTTATCCACGCCGCGCGGACGGATCTCCAAGACGTGCGGGGCAACGCCGCAGATGGTATCCACGCCGCGACGGCTGGCGGGCTATGGCAGGCGGTGGTCTTTGGCTTTGCTGGGCTGCGGTTGGATGAAGAGGGATACACCATCGCCCCCCATCTGCCACCTCACTGGAAGCGGCTCTCCTTTTCGTTTTTCCATCGGGGGGAGAGCGTTCATTTGGTACTGCCCCATCATAGTTCTAATGAGCTTTGAAAGTCTCCAGGGATGTCGTATTAGAATGACGTTGTCGGTGCGACACGGCGATGACGGTCTGACTGAACCCAATAAAATAGTAAGGGGCCATCTGCTGGCCCCCTACCTTCGTTTTTCTTATGATATGGAAAGTATAAATGTAGCCGCGGTTTCCGTCGCAACAAGTTGCGCATGCGCGCTCACGGACTGCGTGCAACCTCCGGTTGTCATAGTGCGCGGAGAGCGCGGCTACGGCTGTGAAGCTTTCTTGTACCTGGCTCCTAGCGGATCGCTAACTCTGTTTGCTTGTCAAAGATGTGTAGGCGATCCATATTAAAGGCTATGCCTACAGTATTGCCCATCCGTGCCTTTGTGCGTGAGTCAAAGATACCCACAAACGGGATGCTCTCTGACTGTAGATGGACAACCACTTCTCGGCCAAGCATCTCGGTCGCGTCCACCCTGGCCTCCACTAGCGACTTGTTGATGCCATGCGGGCAGTAGTCGGCGTCGTGAGTATCCTCAGGACGGATACCCAGGATGACATCCTTGCCCAGGTGCTGACGGCAGATTTGCACTTTACTCTCGGGAACATCCAGGCTAAAGTCCTTGCAATCCACGGCCACCTTGCCGTCCCGCTCCACTAGCTTTACGTTAATGAAATTCATGGCGGGGCTGCCGATGAAACCAGCGACAAAGAGGTTGTCCGGGTATTCGTAGAGATTCTGTGGCGTGTCGATCTGCTGCTTGACGCCGTCCTTCAACACCAGGATGCGGGTGCCCATCGTCATCGCCTCAACCTGGTCGTGGGTCACGTAGATAAAGGTCGTCTCTAGCCGATGATAGAGCTTGCTGATCTCGGCGCGGGCCTGCACACGCAGTTTGGCGTCCAGATTAGAGAGAGGCTCGTCCATCAGGAAGACGTTCGGTTCCCGTACGATGGCGCGGCCGATCGCCACGCGCTGCCGCTGACCGCCGGAGAGTTGGCCGGGCTTGCGATCCATTAACTGCTCGATGCCCAGGATATCGGCTGCCTCAAGTACGCGCCGGTTAATCTCACTCTTTTGCATCTTGCGCAATGTGAGGCCAAAGGCCATATTGTCGTAGCACGTCATGTGAGGATACAGCGCGTAGGACTGAAAGACCATAGCGATGTCTCGGTCTTTGGGCGGCACTTTGTTGACCACCCGGTCGCCAATATAAATCTTTCCCTCGCTGATCCCCTCTAGGCCAGCCAGCAGTCGGAGAGCGGTGGATTTGCCGCAGCCCGAAGGGCCGACGTAGACAATGAACTCTTTGTCCGCAATGTCTATGCTAAGGTCATTGATCCCTATGACATCATCCCACCGCTTGGTTACATGCTCATACTTTATGCTTGCCATTTGCCTGTACTCCTTTATTACTTTGATTGAGATACTGCTTTTTACCGTGAGGTATGCAATACATCGAAACCTACCCCTTCACCGCACCGGCCATCATACCACGCACGAAGAATCGCTGCATAGCAAAGAAGACGATCATTGGCAAGAGCATGGAAAAGAATGCCGCTGCCGTCAGCAAATGCGGACCCGTGAAACGGCCCACCATATTGCTGATCTGCCAGGTCAGTACCGGTGTTTGGCCGCCAAGGAAAACCAGCGCCACCAGCAGATCGTTCCAGATCCATAGGAACTGAAAGATAGCCAATGATGCCAGGGCCGGGACCGACAGCGGAAGGGCCAGCTTGTAGAACGCTGTCCAGTGGGATGCGCCGTCCAGGTAGACCGACTCGAAGAGTTCCTTGGGCAACGAGCCCAAAAAGTTGCGCATGAGGTAGATGGCGTAAGGTAGGCCGAATCCGGTGTGGAAGAGCCATACACTCAGAAAGGTGCCAGTGAGACCCAACTTGGCAAAGACGCGGTAGACGGGGATCAATGTCATTTGCAACGGGACGATCTGGAGCGCCACGAGGAGGACAAATAGCCACTGACGGCCCTTAAAGTCGAGCCAGGAGAAGGCATAAGCGGCGAACGATGCGATTATAATGGGCAGAAGGGTGGCCGGGATAGTGACCAACAAGCTGTTCAGAAAGGCCATTGCCATGCCGCGCTCACCGGTCAGCCCGGCGCCAAGGCAGGCGTCATCGTCTTCAGGGTTGCCCTCGACGCACGATTCGATATAGTTCGACCGGCCCGAGTAGCCCACCAATACGTCCACATAGTTATTGGTGGTGAAACGCGGTCGGGTGGCTGCGGTCTCTGCGCCGGAAAGTTGCCGCATATAGGTCAGGATGTCCGCCGTTTGCTGCGCGTCGGGCATCTCCTCCACGTGAGCCTTGCCGTCTGCCAGTGGGTCGCGCAAGACGGCGGTCAAGGCAATGGAGCGGCGGAATTGCTCCACGAGCGCCGGATCGGACAGGTTCGCTTCTGCGACATCCGCACCGTTAGCGCCATGACAGGACCCACAATATTGCCCATACACGGGCTGTCCCACTGCTTTGCGCGGCGCGAAAACCATCCACCAACCGGTTTCGACCACATCTTGCTGGGGCCGAAACGAGGCGACGAGCAGACCGACGGTTGGCAGAACCCACAGCACGCACAGAAAGATCACCACAGCATAAAGGGGAAGCTTTTTCAATATAGATTCGTTTTCGTCGTTCATCGCATAGCCTCCTGTTCACGGAACCGGCGAACGTTGATATAGCCAATCGGCAGCACGGCGAGAATGAGGACAACGGCGATAGCCGAAGATAGGCCAGAGTTGAACTTGCTGAACTGTTCGATATACATGCGCGTGGCGATGACCTGGGTGCCGGGTTGCCCTTTGCCCATGACGTACACGATGTCGAATATCTTGAGTACGTTGACGGTCATCGTGGTGAGTACAACGACGATCGTTGGTGAGATAATGGGAACCAAAATCCTTCGAAAGATCGTCCACTCGTTGGCGCCATCTGTACGTGCGGCCTCCAACAATTCTTCGGGCACGCCCTTGAGCGCGGCCGATAGGATGGTCATGCAAAAGCCCGTCCACATCCACACGCCGACGATGATGAGAGCGACGTTGTTGATCCAGGGGCCGGTCGTGGTCCACGGAATGGGATCAAATCCAAGAGCGGTGACGATACCGTTGAGCACGCCGATCTGGTTTCCCTGGCTCTGGAAATCGTACATATAGCCCCAGATGACGCCGGCCCCCACGAAGGAAATGGCCATTGGCATAAAGATCACCGCCTTGGCCAACGCCTCCTGTTTGATCCGGTCCACGAGCACAGCGATGATGAGACCGAATATGGTTGTGCCCGGCACCATAAGAACGATCCACAGTAGGTTGTTTTTGAATGCCAGGAGCATCGTGTCGTCGGTCAGGGCGTGACGATAGTTCTCAAAGATGCCCCAACACGGTTGGTCCTCTTGGCAGGTAACGGCGGCCGATTGCTCGCCCTCGGTATCCAGGAAACTCAGGTAGACGGTGTTCACAGTGGGATATACGACGAAGAAGAGCATGATGAGCAGAGCTGGCGCGAGGTAGAACCACGGCGCAGGCCCTGATTGTTTCATTATTTCTGGCACTTGGCTCTTTGCCATGAGCATACTCCTTTCTTTTTCGAGGTTACCCTGGCAAAGGTTACGGATCAAACCTTTGCCAGGGTTCCCGTGCGAGTTTCAGGGGAGACCCAGGTTGGCCGGGGTCCCCCTGACTTGCTGGGTTACCACCAGAATGAAACTCTAGTACACTTCGTTAGCGCGAGCCTCCACCCGTGTGAGGATTTCGTCGAGGTCGCCGCCATTGAGGTACTCTACGACTGCCTGCCAGTAGTCCACGTTCAGGCCACCGGGGAAGCGATCATCGGCGTCAAAGCTAAAGGCTGGCGACTCGTTCATCAGCGTGGCCGCCTGGCCTTGTAACGCGCTTTCATAGTCGCCCGCGGTGACGTTGTTGTTGGGCGATAGTCCCCAGCCGGAGGACGCCAGTGCCTTGCCGCCTTCCTCGCCGAACATCCACTTTATCAGTGCGACGGCAGCGGGGTTGTCGGCGTTGAACAGCGCCATCACGTCCGCGCCACCCTGCATCGGCGCGCCGTGCTCGTCGTCGATGGCCGGGAACATGAAAAAGGTATAGTCCTCACCGGCCACGAGGTCGGGGAACTGCTCGCCGATGACGCCGCCAGCGAAGGATGCCTGGCGCACCATGTAGGCTCCAGGAGGATCCTGGAAGGGCGGATAGAGCGAGTCGAGGAAGCTGGTGTTCAGTGTGCCCTGCGCACCGCCTACCGCGAAGGCATCTTCGGCGGCACAGATATCATAGTACACCTCGAACGCTTCCTTGATGGCCGGGTCGGTCCATGCTATCTCGTGACGCGCCCACTGTTCGACAAAGTCAGCGCCCTGGGTGCGTAGCAGGATGTCCTGGATCCAGTCGGTGGACACCCAGCCGGTGGCATCGCCACTCTCGATTCCACAAGACCAGGCTACCCCGCCATCGGCCACGATCTGTTCCATCAGTCCCCTCAGCGCATCATAAGTAGCGGGGATTTCATAACCCATCGCGTCAAAGACTGGCGGGCTGTACCACACCAGCGACTTGGTGTCGGCCTTGAAGAAGGCCCCGTAGACCGTGCCCTCGACGCTGCCCAGGCTCTGCCAGGCCGGCGAGTACTGATCCAGGTCAATGATGCCGCCAACGGGCACCATATAGTCCTTGTACTGAGCCAGCAGGCCGGGGTTGGGCAGGCCAGCGATGTCGGGCGGGTTGCCACCCTCGATGCGGGTGGAGTAGACGGCCAGGTCGCGCGTGCCCTCGTACTCTAATGTGAGGTTGCACTCATCCAGGAAGGGCTGCAGGATGCTCTTGAAAGTGCCTTCCTCGTCGGCGCTCCACACGCCGATCATTGAGACTGTGCCGCCAGAAGCGCCCATGCACGGATCCTCCTCGACGCTCACTGCCTCGCCGTAGACTTCCTTGGCGCGCTGCTCTATCCGCGTGAGGATGGTGTCCAGGTCGCCGCCATTGAGGTACTCTACGACTGCCTGCCAGTAGTCCACGTTTAGGCCACCGGGGAAGCGATCGTCGGCGTCAAAACTAAAGGACGGGGCCTCGTTCATCAGCGTGGCCGCTTGGCCCTGGAGTGCGCTTTCGTAATCACTTGCGGTGATGTTGTTGTTGGGTGACAGTCCCCAGCCAGAGGCAGCCAGTGTCTTGCCACCTTCCTCGCCGAACATGTAGTTCATCAGTGCCGCGGCGGCAGCGTTGTCGGCGTTAAACAGCGCCATCACGTCTGCACCACCCTGCATCGGTGCGCCGATGGAGGAATCCACCTCGGGGAACATGAAAAAGGTATAGTCCTCACCGGCCACGAGGTCGGGGAACTGCTCGCCGATGACGCCGCCAGCGAAGGATGCCTGGCGTACCATGTAAGCTCCGGGCGGATCCTCGAAAGGCGGGTAGAGCGATTCGAGGAAGCTAGTGTTCAGTGTACCCTGCGCGCCGCCCACCGCGAAGGTGTCGTCGGCGCAGAATACAGAGTACGCCTCGAACGCCTCCTTGATGGCCGGGTCGGTCCACGGTATCTCGTGACGCGTCCATTGTTCGACAAAGTCAGCGCCCTGGGTCCGTAGCAGGATGTCCTGGATCCAGTCGGTGGACACCCAGCCGGTGGCATCGCCACTCTCAATGCCACAGGAGAGCGGTGCGCCGCCGTCGGCCACGATTTGATCCATCAAGTCCACCATTTCATCCATAGTGGCCGGTATCGCATAGCCCATCGCATCAAAGACCGGCGGGCTGTACCAGACCAGCGACTTGGTGTCAGCCTTGAAGAAGGCTCCGTAGACCGTGCCCTCGACGCTACCCAGGCTCTGCCAGGCTGGTGAGTATTGGCCCAAGTCAATGACGCTGCCCAATGGCGCCATATAGTCCTTGTACTGAGCCAGCAGACCAGGGTTGGGCAGGCCGGCGATGTCAGGCGGGTTGCCGCCCTCGATGCGGGTAGAGTAGACGGCCAAGTCGCGCGTGCCCTCGTACTCTAGTGTGATGTTACACTTGTCCAGGAAGGGCTGTAGGATGCTCTTGAAAGTGCCTTCCTCGTCGGCGCTCCACACGCCGATCATAGAGACTGTGCCGCCCTCGCCACCCATGCAGTCGTCTTCTTCGGTCGGGGTGTCAGCAGGCGGTGCCTCAGTTGGTTCTGGCTCTTGGGTGGGAGCGGGCGTGGCCTCGGGGCCACATGCTGTCAGGAGCATACTACCCACCACCAGTACCGATAATAGAATCCACCATACACGTTTAAACATTTTCTTCTCTCCTTACGTAATAGTTTTGGTTATGACCCAAGTGAACTCATAAGCCTCATTGTTGAGGCCCTGCGATGATGATTATGTTTATTTCTCTTAATTCACCTCCTTTTTTCAGATGATGATTCACGACCATCTGCCCCACACGATTGCCGCACGACGAGTTCGGTTTGCAAGAGTATCTCTCGTTCCTCAACCGGCTCCCCCCCAATGATTTGCATCAGCAGCGTTGCAGCCCGATAGCCGAGTTCATAAGCAGGCAGCCGCATCGTCGTTAACGGTGGGTCCACATAGTTCGCTAGTTGCACGTCGTCGAACCCGACCATCGCGACGTCGAGCGGGACTTGTAATCCCCGCTCTTTGATCAGCACCAGTGCGCCAAAGGCCACCAAGTCGCTGGCGACGAAAACGGCGGTGGGGGGTTCGGGAAGATCGAGTAATTGTTCCATCGCCACGCGACCGCTTTCCTCATGAAAGTTACCGTAGCGTACCGGTACTTTGTCAAGGCAAAGCTCAGCCTCTTCCATTGCTTGGCGGTATCCGACCAACCGGTCACGAGCGGCGGTGTACTCTAGCGGAGCGTTGGTGATCATTCCTATCTGCTTGTGTCCCAATTCAATCAGATGTTCCACGGCCTGCTTTGCCGCACCTACGTTGTCTACATCCACGAAAGGAAGGTTCGAGTCAGGCAATTGCCCCAAAAGCACAACTGGAAAATTCTCAGCCTTTAAGCGTAGCAGTTCCTGGTCGTCATAGCGGGGACCGGAGAGGATGATGCCGTCAATGTGTTTTTCTCGCACCAGACCGATATAAGCCTCGGGCGACGTTACATCTCCCACAGAATGAATCAATGCACGAAAGCCGTTTTCCTGGACAGCCTCCCCCACGCTGCGCAACACCTCGGGTAAAAAGATATCGGCAAAGATGCAGTCATGACTTTGGCAGAGAACAAAGCCAATGGTCCGAGTGCGGCCACTGACGAGGGTGCGGGCAGCTGCATCGGGGTAATAGTTCAAGCGACGTGCCACTTTGAGGATGCGTTGACGTGTTTCAGGGCTGATACGCACACCGGCGACATCGTTGAGCACAAGCGAAACGGTCGTACGAGAGACACCAGCTTCTTCAGCGATCTGACGTTGTGTGGGGCGGGATTTGGGCATGGATTGGCCTTTTTCTTAAGATGAATGGATTGGATGACACGTGTTAGTAACACGTGTTACCATTATAGTGATAAAGAGAGAATTTGTCAACAATCTGGTGGGAAAAAGCGGCAAAAGCTTGACAGACCGATTTTTTATGATATAATGTTATTACATTATATCATTGTTCTGGCCAACCACACTCATCCCCAACGAGGCGCATCTATGGCAAGCATCGATCGTGATTCCCCTATTCCCATATACCATCAACTCAAAACTTTGATTCGGGAACAGATTGAGAGCGGCGTATGGAGACCGGGGGAACGAATTCCTACTGAACTAGAGCTGTGTCGGTCGTATAACATCAGCCGTTCCCCTGTGCGACAGGCACTTGGTGAACTGTCGTATGAGGGGTTACTCGTCCGTCGTCCGGCTCTGGGTACTTTTGTCAGGGATCGTACAGTCGCAGGCCCGGCACAGGATACGGTGATTCAGGTGATGAGTTCGGATCCCCGCTGGTCAACGGTGCTCGACCAAGTCTCTCACGTTTGGAATGCAAAGTACTCTCAAAAAATCACATTCCACGTTCAAGTAGTTGATCACAGCCAGTTCTACAACTTGTTAAGTTCAGATGTCGGTCGCGGGACTGCTCCCGATGTGGCATTAGTGGACACCGTGTGGGTGGCCGGGTTGGCGCAATCTGGCTTTCTCTATGCCTTGGAAGATCTGATTACCCGGCAGAATTATGACGAATTTGTAGGCGACTTGTACCCAGCTTTTGTCGAGGCCAGCTCCTTTGAAGGTAAATTGTATGGATGGCCGGCCAAAGCGGATGCGTCCCTACTTTGGTACCGTAAAGATTGGTTTACTCAGGAGGGGTTAGAGCCTCCACAGGATTGGGACGATTTGCTGGATGTGTCTAGACATTTTCTCCAGTCCCAAGTGCGAGAGCGTTATGCGCTGGATCATCCGTTGGCCTTTCCCAGTGGGGTAGCCGGTGGTGAGGCGACGGTGTATAATTTGATGTCTTTTGTTTGGTCGGCCGGTGGAAAGATTTTTGACGCGGAGACAGTTGTGCTCGATAGTCCTGACACGCAGCGAGCTATTCAGTTTTTGCGAGAATTGGTAACAGGCCATCGTGCCAGCCCACTTAAAGTGGTGAATTATAAGGCAACCACGTCCCTCAAATTGTTTGCCAGTGGAAAGGTAGCTATGGCGCTTGGCGGCAGCTATGAGAGTGATCTTATCCGTAATGCAAGTAGTTGGAAAGGCGACGAACTTTTGCAGCGAGCTGGTTACGTGGCGCCACCGGCTGCGCCGGGAAAGTATTCGGTTTCGACGGTAGGGGGATCGAGCTATGTGATCCTGCGGCAATGCCAGAGCCCCGCACTGATGATGGATATTCTCAAGGTTGCCACGGATGCAAACGTTGTCGGAGATATGTATCGTTCCATGTTGCAGGATTCGCCTTCCTTATCTTTTGGCAATCTTCTTAGGGCGGAAACTGATCCGTTATTGGCAAAGACCTCACGTATGGTTGCATCGGGGCGCGCACGTCCATCAATCCCTGAATATTTCAAGGTCTCTCGCCAATTGCAGGCCATGTTTGAGGCAGTGATTTCTGATTCTGTGCCTGTGACAGAAATTGCACGACGTACGGCAGAGTTTGTCGGCGTGATTACGGGTCGTGACCTGGATGGTCCTTGAGAGGATACCGGGTACTTGGCGAATTGTTGAGGAAAACATCAAGCAAAAAGTGTAGACGCGAGTGTAAAGTAGAATACAATTTGGGTCTATGACCCTCACAAAATTGCTCGCAATAGAAGGAGAAATTTCATTGTAGAAAAGGAGGTGGTGTATAGTTTCTAGTTCGTTCCCATTTGTTGTTTGTTCTGTGTTAGTAAACCAATTTCAGTTAACTCAAAAGGAGAAGAAGAATGCGTAAGCTTGCGTTTCTAAATTTGTTAGTTGTTTTGGTCATGGTGCTGACCGCCTGTGGCGGGGCAGAGGCTCCCCCTGCAGCCACCGAACCTCCCGCCCCTGAACCCACAGAGGATACGGGTGATGCTATTGTAGCTGATGATGCTACGCCGGTCCCCGTCCCAACTGCGGATCCAGCATCGGCCAATGAGGCGCCCATGCTACAAGAGATGGTGAGCGCTGGCGAGATACCGCCCCTGAGTGAGCGCCTGCCCAAGGACGTGCAGACCATCGCGGTGGTAGACTCAATTGGCCAGTATGGTGGAACCTGGTACAACGTCACATGGGGTGATGATCCTGGCAATATCAGGATGGTCACGTACGATCCCCCCATCCGCTGGCGACCAGATTATTCCGGCTACGAGCCGGGCCTGGTCAAAGAATACGAATGGTCGGATGATGGTATGGAGGTCACCTGGCACTTTCGCGAGGGAGTCAAGTGGTCCGACGGCGCACCGTTCACCATGGATGATATGAAGTTCTGGTGGGAAGACTTGGCCACCAACGAAGATGTTGGGTTTATCACTGTGCCGTGGTGGGGCTTTGATGCCAATGGCGACCGTATGGAAGTTTCCTTCCCGGATGATTATACTATGGTCTTCAAGTGGGGTAGCCCGCAATGGATCACCCCTTACATCGTGGCCCAGGGTTTCTGGGAATGGGAGCCGATGATGAGGCCCAAGCACTTTTTGGAGCAGTTCCATCCCACGTACAACGACGGGGCCGACTCCGAATACGCTGACCTCGATACCAATAAGAACTGGTTCCAGACCCCCGGTTATCCCACCCTGTTTGCATGGTACCTCAAAGAGTACACACCTGGAGAGGACTTTCTTATGGAGCGTAATCCGTACTACTGGAAGGTAGATACCGAGGGCAACCAACTGCCCTACATTGACTACCTCGACATCACCATTGTGTCGGATAAAGAAGTACGTGTGCTCGAGCTGTCACAGGGCAAATACAATGCCTCTTTCCGTGGCACCGATGATCCGAATGACATCCCATTCCTGATCGAACAGTCCGAAGCCGGCAACTATGAGGTCGGATATGGCTGGATGAACGGCGCCGGTGGCTGGCCATGCTGGTTGATCAACCAGGACTATGTGCCAGATGAGGAAATCCGCGACCTGCTCAGGAATGTATCGTTCCGCAAGGGACTCTCCGTCGCGATTAACCGTGAACGGCTGATAGATGTGGTCTGGGACGGCCTCGGAACGCCGCAGCAGGCCACCATCAGCCCACAATCATGGCACTTTGCCAGCCCGGAGGGCCAGGCGGTTTTGGAGGCATGGCAACAGGCTGATGCAGAGTATGATCCTGATCTGGCTATGGAGCGCTTTGACGAAGCCGGCTTTGTGGACGTGGACGGCGACGGCTGGCGCGATCTGCCCAGCGGAGCACCGTTCGAGCTGGTTGTTGACCTGACTGACTGGGGCGGAGAAGCGGTCACGACTGCTTCTGATGAACTGCTCGAGGGATTCTTTGAAGCGGTTGGTGTCAACACCATCCTGAACAATGTCATTGGTTCGCCCGAATCGGGAGTGAATGAGAAGGAAAGCACCTTTATGCTGCGCAACGCGCACGCCTCCGAGGTGGACCTCTGGACATATCCAGACTGGGTCTTCCCCTTGCGGGGAGGCGGCGAAGGGTCACGCTCATGGCCAATGCAAGGCAAGTGGCGCCAAACTGGCGGCGCTGAGGGTTGGGAGCCGGAGGAAGGCAGCCCGGCTCAATTGCTGCAGGCACTCTACGACAAGGGTAAGGCCGCAGCCACTGAGGAAGAGCGACATGAGATCGTGTGGGAAGCCATCCAGGTTCACATCGACTATGGCCCCTTCACGCTTGGCGCGGCTGGTGACCAGCCTATGCCGGTGGTGATCTCGAACAACTTCCACAACGTCCCACGATACGGCGTTCTCGGCCCCTGGGCGCCAGGAAGCCCTGGCAACACTCACGCCGAACAATACTGGATCGAGGAGTAATCTCCGAGCACCAAACTGTTATATGTGGCGGGCGGAAGCTCGCCCGCCACATATTCTCAAGAGATAACGTGTTTAAAAGTGGGAAAGTTTTGGGTATAGGTAAATTGAAGCGGGGGCCCAAGCTCCTCGTTGCCCACTAGGATCACCACTTGCGTTTTTCAAGACCTAATAGGAGGTTGTTATGCTTGCATACATCGTGCGGCGTCTTGGCTACGCCGTACTCATGCTCGTTTTGGTCTCCTTTGTCAGTTTCCTCATCATTGACCTCCCTCCGGGAGATTATCTGACCCAGAAAATGGCTGAACTGCAAGCCCAGGGTGACCGGAGCGCCGAATCGCGCATCGAGGAATACCGCGTCCGCTACGGGCTGGATAAACCCCTGCTCACGCGGTACGTGATCTGGATCACCAACTTTGTACAAGGGGATTTCGGCGAGTCATTTGCACATGAAGTCCCGGTGAGGGAACTGATCGGCCAGCGCTTTGCTATGACGGCAATCTTTGCTGTAGCCAGTATAATTCTGGTCTGGCTCATCGCCGTTCCCATCGGGGTCTATTCGGCGGTCAATCAATACTCTTTTGGCGACCAGTTATTTACCTCACTTAGTTTCTTTGGCATAGGTACTCCTTCTTTCATGTTAGCCATGGTCGTGCTTTTCGTCGCGGTGGTCATTCTTGACTTGGATGTGATCGGCCTCTTTTCACGCGAATTCGAGGATGCGCCCTGGAGCCTGGCCAAAGTATGGGACCTGCTCAAGCACCTCTGGGTGCCAGCCCTCATCAGCGCTGTGACCGAGTCGGCTGGTATGATGCGTATCATGCGCGGCAACATGTTGGAAACCTTGGGCCAGCCTTTCATCGAGGCGGCCCGCGCCAGGGGGCTTAGAAACACAACCGTCACCTGGAAGCACGCCGTACGCATCGCCATCAACCCGTTGGTCGTTATGCTAGGGGGAGAACAACTGCCAAAGATCATCGGCGGGAATGCACTCATTGCCATTGTGCTCAACTTGCCCACGATTAGCCCGATGTTTGTGGACGCGCTGCTGACCCAGGATAGCTATATGGCGGGTACCATACTGGTCTTTCTCACCCTGATTCTTTTGGTCGGGAATTTGCTGTCTGACTTGGTTTTGTCCTGGATAGACCCGCGTATCCGGCTCGATTAGTGAGATCCAGTTACCCGTCGTCATTGGCTAGTGACTGACTACTGACTTGGGAGGTAAAATTATGACTAAAAATCAATCTTCTGCTCCCGTTGACTCCAAGCAGGAGCAAATAAGCCAGAGCTATTGGAGCCTGGTTTTGTGGAAGTTCAAAAAGAACCGAATGGCTGTTTATGCCAGCGTCCTTATCGCTGTCTTTTACATAGTCTGTGTGTTCTTTGCCGAATTCTTTGCCCCATATTCCAAGGGGCGCGAGTCAGATTTGATAGAAGCGCGCCCGCAACAGATTCAATTCGTTGATCAAGAAGGTAAATTTCATCTGCGGCCTTTTGTGTATGGGCTGCAGGAAGAAATGAACATGGAAATACGCAAAAGGTTCTACTCGGTTGACACCTCGCAGCAATTTCCAATTCACTTTTTCGTCCATGGAGAGGAGTATAAACTGTTGGGACTGATTCCCATGGATATCCACCTCTTTGGCGCCGATCCCGGCAACCCGGAGGCTTATGCGTTCCTACTCGGCACTGATAATCTGGGACGTGACTTATTCTCGCGCATTCTCTTCGGTGGGCGCGTCTCCCTGTTTATCGGTTTTGCCGCTGTGTTCGTCATGCTGTTCCTCGGGGTCACCTTGGGCGCTATGTCGGGTTACTATGGTGGGGCGGTGGATATGGTTATCCAGCGCACGTCCGAGTTTGTCCAGATTTTTCCCGACCTGCCCCTGTTCCTGGCCCTGGCTGCCGTCATCCCGCCCAACTGGTCTCCGACCAAGGTGTTCTTTGGGATCACGTTTCTTTGGGCTTTTATCAGATGGGGTCCAATTGCCCGGCAGATACGGGGGTTGGTGCTCTCTTTGCGTGAGCGCGAGTACGTGTTGGCCGCCCAGAGCTTTGGCGCCAGTGATCGGCGGATCATCGTTAATCACTTGATTCCCGGCACCATGAGCCACCTCATTGTCGTCTCTACGTTGGCCATTCCGGGCATCATTTTGTTCGAAACCGCCTTGAGTTTTCTCGGTCTCGGTCTGGTTCCACCCACGGTGAGCTGGGGCACCCTGCTGCAGGCGGTTAACGGTGTGCGCGCCATCCGTTTTACACCCTGGCTGCTGGCTGTGGTGCCGTTTGTCATCCTCGCCATCCTGGGCTTTAACATGGTGGGCGATGGTCTACGCGACGCCATGGACCCCTATGGCGGCAAATAACTAACGCGAAACGTAAAAACTAAAGCGTGAAATTGCGTCATTACGTTTTACGTGAGAGGAGAATGATGTTATGAATGATAATGCAACGCTCATAGAAGTGAACAATCTCAAGATTCAGTTCGACGTGCGTGATGGCATCGTCAAGGCCGTTGACGGAGCCTCCTTCAAGATCAACCGCGGCCAGACGCTGGGCATCATCGGCGAGAGCGGCTGCGGCAAGTCCATAACTGCCAAGGCCATTATGCAGATGGTGCCCAAGCCAGGAAAGATCGTGGATGGGGAAGTTATCTACCACCGGACACTCGATCAGAACGGTGCTAATCAAGTCGTCGACGAGGTGAATATCTCGGAACTGGATCCGGACGGAGACCAGATCCGCCAAATCCGCGGTGGGGAGATCGCCATGATCTTTCAGGAACCTATGAGTTCCCTCACACCAGTTTACAGTGCGGGTACTCTCATCCGGGAAGCGCTCAACTTGCACCGGATGGTCCCCCGCACAGTTGGCGCCCAGATGACGAAAAACATCCAGGAAACCCGCCACGTGACCAAAGACGAGGCCCGGGAGATCGCCATTGATATGCTGCGCAAGGTGGGAATACCCCAACCGGAGCGGCGGGTGGATAGCTATCCGCACCAGTTGAGCGGCGGGCAGCGGCAGCGGGTCATGATCGCCATTGCACTCTCTTGTGAGCCGTCCATGCTGATTGCCGACGAGCCAACGACAGCCCTAGACGTGTCCATCGAGGCACAGATCCTGGACCTCATGCGCGAGCTGCAAGAGACAGTTGATATGGCCATCATGTTCATCACCCACAACCTGGGTGTCGTCGCCGAAATGGCCGACGAGATATGCGTGATGTATATGGGCAAAGTGGTGGAAAGAGCCAGTGCTATCGAGATATTCTACGAAGCTCAGCACCCATATGCGCGTGCCTTGCTCAAGTCTATTCCCCACGTGGGTAAAAAGAGCCAGGACAGGTTATACACCATCACGGGTATGGTGCCGGATCCGTTCAACCTGCCGCCGGGGTGCGTCTTCCATCCGCGCTGCCCGGACTATATGCCGGGAAAATGCGACCGGATCATGCCATCGTGGACACAGGTGGGAGAGAACCACTGGGCCAGATGTCTGCTTTATGAGGAGGTGTGAACATGGCAGAACGTGTACAGACCCGTGACGACATTCTGTTGGACGTCAAGGGCTTGAAAAAATATTTTCCCATTCAAAAGGGATTGATGCGCAAGGTCGTCGGGAATGTCAAGGCGGTGGACAACATCAGTTTCTATGTCCGCGAGGGTGAGACGCTGGGACTGGTAGGTGAGAGTGGCTGTGGCAAGACTACGGCGAGTCGCACCATCATCCGCCTGTATGAACCTACCGCCGGGGACATGCTCTTCAAGACGAGCAAGTTCTCGTCCGACGGCAAGCCCGAGATGGTGAACTTGCTGGAACTGGACAAAGAGCAGATGAAGTTGATCCGGCAGGACATTTCCATGATCTTTCAGGATCCGATTGGCTCTCTGAATCCCCGTATGACGGTGTTTGATATTATCGCCGAGCCGATGGTGATCCACAACCGGGGCACAGGCCCAGAGGCTGAGGATACCGTCACCCGGCTGTTGGAGCGCGTGGGGTTGCGCCCGGAACACATGCGCCGTTACCCGCACGAGTTCTCGGGCGGCCAGCGGCAGCGCATTGGCATCGCCCGTGCCCTGTCTCTGGGGCCGCGCCTGGTCTTTTGCGATGAGCCTGTCTCCGCCCTGGATGTCTCCATTCAGGCGCAGACGCTGAACTTGCTGCAGGACTTGCAGGCGGACCTCGACTTGTCCTATGTCTTTGTCGCTCACGACCTGAGCGTGGTACAACACATTTCCGACCGCGTGGCGGTGATGTACGTGGGCAAGATCGCAGAGATGGCTGGCTCGGACACATTGTACAACAATCCGCTGCATCCCTACACCGAGGCGTTGATGTCGTCTGTACCCAAGCCTGACCCCAAGTACGAGTCGGAGCGGATCATTATGAAAGGCGACGTGGCTGACCCGTCCAATCCGCCGCCAGGGTGCTACTTTCACCCCCGGTGCCGGTATGCCAAGGATATCTGTAGCCAGGAGGAACCCGAGTTCCGGGAACTCAAACCGGATCACTTTGCGTCCTGCCACCGCGCCGAGGAGTTGCAACTGAAAGGCGTGTAGGCGCACTCGTCAATCTCTATGGCCAATGATAGGTTTCGGGCGTGCATACGAGTTGTAGTAGCGACTTTAGTCGGTTTTCCTTTTTGTTGCGGACGGCTAAAGTCGTTGCTACGGAAACCATTGATTCCGAGAAATGATGATCTTGAGACACGGTGTTTTCGAGAGGAATAGTGATTATGAGTGGACAAGTGAAGAAATGGGGTGCGCTCATCGTCCCTTTTTTGGAGGACGGGGCAAAGATCATACTGCTGATGTTTCTGGCTGTGGCGGCGTTCATCTTTCTCATCCACGCAACTATGGGATTTTTTCATCGCTACCCCTTGGACTATGGTGAAGCGCCCCTGGTTGACCAAGCGATGCGCTTGGCAGCCGGGCAGAGCATCTATCGCTCGGATCTTTCGTCACCTCCGTACACCATCTCCAACTATCCGCCACTCTACCCACTATCAATGGTTCCCTTTGTCAAGCTGTTCGGACCGAGCTTTTGGACGGGGCGTGTCATTTCGCTGTTGTCCACGCTGGCTTCGGCGGTATTCCTGGCGCGGATTGTCTACGCTTATTCGCAAGATCGTCTGGCTGCCATAATCACCGGCCTGCTTTTTCTGTCCATTCCTTACGTGGTCGGGTGGTCCCCCTTTGCGCGTGTGGACATGTTCGCCCTGGCTCTTAGCACAGCCGGGTTGTATGTGGTGGTCCGGTGGCCCGCGACTCGGCGGGGGCTAGTCATCTCGGCGCTGCTACTGGTCGCGGCGATCTACACGCGCCAATCCTATGGTCTGGCTGCGCCGCTGGCGGCTTTTGTCTGGCTGCTGACACAAGACCGGCAGCAAGCCCTCAAGCTAGCGGGGTTGGTCGGTGGGATAGGCTTGATCCTCTTCCTGATCCTGAATCTACTTACCGGTGGTGGCTTTTTTTATCATGTCGTTACGGCCAACGTCAACGAATTTGATATTGAGACAGTCACAAGGCACTGGCGTGATCTACGAGAGATGGCTTCCATCTTGCTCGTTATTGGTGGCGTGTCTCTGTTCTTTGCCCCTCGCCGGGTAAAGGTTTGGCCGCTCCTGATTCCATACCTGATAGGGAGTTGTATTTCGGCAGTGACCATCGGCAAAATAGGCTCCAACGTCAACTACTTGCTGGAGCTTTGCGCCGCTCTCACCCTAGTGGCAGGCGCTCTTCTCGCCTGGAGTCGCGAGCGCCCCTGGCTGCGCACCCTCATGTTCATCCTGTTGATGTTGCAAGTTGGACAGTTGATGAGGGCCACTCTGGATGGCCCAGTCGGGCGTATGAAATGGCGACTTCAACCCGGGATAGAATTGGGGCGCTTGGAATGGATCGTCGAAACAGCAAAAGACCCGGTGTTGGCTGACGAGTTTATGGGCATGTTGACACTGCAAAACCGGTCGCTCTACATTCAGCCCTTTGAAGTCACGCAGATGGCCAATGCAGGCCTCTGGGATCAGACAGATTTGCTGGAGAGTATCCGCAACCAGGAATTCCCTATCATTCTCATCCACCACTTTATGGGCTACTCGGTGTACAAAGAACGCTGGACACCAGAGATGATGTCGGCCATTACGGAGAACTATGCGGCCACCGACTTTTTGGGCCAAACTCTCGTCTTTCATCCCCGCGATGCAGAGAGTGTAGCGGTTGGCCTCGACGTCTGTCCCGGCGCCCCCTGGCGGCTGCCCACTCGCAGTGACATGGGGATGTGGTGGGTTACCTATCAACTTGGTTTCATGGGTGAGGGTTATGAAAACACCGTTCCGGTCTATGCCGTGGCCGATGGCTTGCTGTTGCGCCGCTCGAACTGGGATAGTGCTGTAGCGATTCAACACGACGACCCGGTGCGGCCTGGTGAGAAGGTATGGTCGTTCTACGGAGATATGGCCGATGGCGAGAATGGCGAGTCTTTCGTCGCTGCGGATTTCCCGCCCGGCAGCGAGAGCGTGCCTGTTCAAGAGGGACAGTTGCTCGGTTATCAAGGGACGTGGGGGCCAAGTCCAGGGACGTCTATTTGGACGCATTTGCACTTTGCCGTGGTCTCGGCGCTGGAGGACGGGTCCTTTCCGAATGAAATCGTGGGACTGGTGTCGGAGGACGAATTCTCCGTAGAGGATATCCCCCTAATTCTAGAGGATGTCGAGGTGCCCTCCATAGACACAGAGATAACGTTTGCTCTCGACCCGTCACCATATCTGGGCACGATCCGCAGCCGAGTTATGGGTGTTCCTACCTGGTTGCCACTGAGCTGCCAGGAGAGCACGCCCTGAGCAGGAGGGTTCCAAAATGCTCGACAAAAATGGTCTACCAATAAAAAGGAACTCGTTATTAGTCATCCTCGCTATAGCCCTGTGGGCGTTTACGAGTGTTACGAGTTTCCTGGAGATTCTCACTGTTCGGACCATCGTGACCAGATTGTACGCTCACTTTGTCATAACTAACGAATTCGACGCCCGTGCGTATATGGGGGCGCAGGCGGTAGGTATAGGGGCACTGGTGATTATGGGCATCGTATGCATCGGGGTGGCTATCGGATGTGGGGAGTACCATCTCAGGCATTTCAATCACCCCAAATCCTGGAGACTTTTCGCGTGGACGATAGCTGCCGAGGTGGGCATTTTTATTTTAGCATCCTTTATCTGATGGCTTTGACGTCACGCTCTCGCGCTTGCTGATAGGCAGAGTCGTCGCAAAAAACGATTTAATCCAATGAATCCATCTGCTTTAACATTGACAAAAACCAACTCTCTCAAAGATCGAGACCGAATCCCCAACACGATCGGCTACTATGCGGCCTTTATCGCCCTGGGGATGAGCACAGCCTCCTTGGGACCCACATTGCCCGGATTGGCCGAAAATACCGGCTCCCAGCTTGGCGAGATCAGCTTTCTTTTTACGACCGGTGCGTTGGGATACCTGCTTGGCTCCTTTTTTGGGGGACGCTTGTACGATCGGGTGTCGGGTCATCGTTTGATGGCTGCCGTGCTCATCGTTATGGTCGTGATGCTGGCACTGGTCCCTTTACTGCCCCTACTGTGGTTATTGGCCATCGTCTTGATGGTCTTGGGGATGGCCCAAGGTACGCTGGACGTGGGCGGCAATACGCTGCTGGTCTGGGTGCATCGTGATAAAGTTGGGCCATTTATGAACGGATTACATTTTTTCTTTGGCGTCGGTTCGTTACTGGCCCCCATTATCATTGCCCAGGTCGTATTGATCGGTGGCAGTATTGCGGCAAGCTGGAACAGCCTGGCGGCGTATTGGGTGTTGGCATTGCTGATGCTGCCAGTGATTGCCTGGTTGCTGCGCTTGCCCAGCCCGCAAACGCAGACAGTTTCCGAGGATGAACCGGAGGGAGAGCGACAAGTTAATCACCTATTGGTGGCTCTGATCGCCTTGTTCTTTGTGATCTATACGGGAGCAGAGGTCGGCTTTGGCGGCTGGGTGTTTACCTATGCCGTGAAAGTGAATCTGGGCACCGAAACGAGCGCTGCCTATCTGAACTCTGTGTTTTGGGGAGCGCTTACACTGGGCCGATTGTTGGCCATCCCTATTGCCGCTCGTGTCCGGCCGCGCTTTATCCTGCTCAGCGATCTGGTTGGATGCCTGGCCAGTGTGGGCGTGATCTTGTTGTGGCCCAACGCACCAACGATGCTCTGGTTGGGCACGTTTGGATTGGGATTTTCGATGGCCTCGATTTTCCCCACCATGATTTCTCTGGCCGAGCGCCGGATGACGATCACTGGCAAGGTCACCAGTTGGTTTTTTGTCGGGACTAGCATAGGCGGTATGTTTTTGCCCTGGTTGATCGGGCAGCTTTTCGAGTCTGTCGGACCGCGAGCGATGATGTTCGCCGTTCTGGTGGACCTGGTCGCGGCAATGTTCGTTTTTGTCGGCGTGATGCGTTATTCGGCTCGATCTGTGATGGACAAAGTGTAGAAAGCAAGACATCGGAAGTCTCAAAAGCACCGTCCGACAACTTTGAGATGATTGCAAACTTGTCTTACTTGTCATATGTTTAACGGAGACTTTCAAAGTCTGGTTGATTTTATAAACTCGTAAATTAGGAGGAGTAATATGGCAAACGTAGAGAAAACGATAGGATTTTTGAATCGCGTGCAGCTTTTTCAAGGACTAAAAAAGCGCCAGCTCAAACAGTTGGCCCAGAAATTCACGGTGCGCGACTATGCCGCGGGCAAAGAGATCGTGGCCCAGGGCAAGGGAGGTGAAGGCTTTTTTATCATCGAGTCTGGTGGAGCTGAGGCCGTCCGTCAGCGGGCCGATGGTGAGAAAATCGTGGTCAATACCTTTGGCCCCACCGACTTTTTCGGCGAGATCGCTTTGCTGGATGACGGCCTGCGCACGGCAACTGTCGTCACCACCGGAGCGACCCAATGCCTGGTGCTCACCCGTTGGGATTTTCTCGCAGTGCTGAACGACGACGTGGATATCGCTATCACGATCCTGGAAGAGTTGGCCAAACGCTTCCGTATGGCGCTCGACGTTCTCTAGTTTGAAATTTGTGACAGGTTTCAAGCTCAATACGGTTCAGTTAGTGTAGTTTAGCCCCTTGTGGGCGTTTCTAGCGGGCACAAGGCCCTATGCTACTCTTTGACTGAACGGAATTGATTTTAAGCTTGGTGAATTGGACCCAGTTTCCCAATTCATCAGTCTGTCGATTTCTCAACGATGAAATGCCCAAACTGTGCCTATGACGGCCCGTCCGGTATGAAATTCTGCGGCATGTGCGGCCTGCGACTGGCGCGAGAATGCTCTGCTTGCGACTTTTGCAATCCGCCCGACTTTAACTTTTGCGGGCAATGCGGCACACCTCTAACCAAAGATTCGGCCTCACCTCAGCCGCCGCTCGCTGTTGAGGATCAGACTGCCACACTGCCTGCTTCCCGATACCCCTCGCCGCCAATCTCCCTGGAAGGCGAACGCCGATTGGCCACCGTAATCCTGGCCGACGTGACCGGTTCCACAAACCTCTTGGAACAGATCGGCACCGAAGCCTGGGTAGAGATGATGAACCGCATCCTCCAGATACTGGAAGCCGAGATCTATCGTTTTGGTGGAGAGGTGGACCAGTTTCGGGGTGACGGCCTGGTTGCCTTTTTCGGCACGACATCGGCGCACGAGGATGATCCGGAGCGGGCCGTATTGGCCGCTCTGGCGATGCAACAGGTGATCAGACCCTACGCGGCCGAACTGAGCGAGCGCGAATCCATCAATCTTTTGCTGCGCGTTGGCGTAAACACGGGGGATGTGATCGTCGCCAGCATTGGTGACAGCCGCCAGCACAGCGAAGACACGGCTATGGGGGAGGCCATTGCCGTCGCGGCCCGGATGGAGACCGCTGCCGAACCAGGCACTGTCCTGGTTAGTGAGAACACCTACCGTTTGCTTCAGTCACAGTTCGAATGGGAATCACTGGGTGAGATCATGATCAAGGGTGTGAGCCAGCCCATTGCCGTTTATCGCCCGCTGTTTCCACGAACTGACGTCGAGCAACCACATTCTCTGCAAGCCTATGGTCTCTCAACTCCGTTCATCGGGCGCGAGGACGAGTTCCACACCCTCAAAAGCTGTGTCAAAGACCTGTATGATGGTCGGGGCGGAATCGCCATGGTGACGGGAGATAAAGGGATGGGCAAGTCCTTTTTGGTGAACGAGGTACGCCATCATTTTGTCCGCCATGGTGTGTTGTTAGCTGAAGCGTATGATAAAGAATCGTCTCCACCGGCTGCGTTAACCTGGCTGCGCGGGCGTTGCCGGTCCTACAGCCAGTCATCGCCTTACTCGATGTGGCTCGATTTGCTGCAAAACTGGCTGCACATACATCCGGCCGAGTCCAAGGAGACTGCGCGAGACCATCTTTGCCATCAGGCCAAGGCATTGTGGGGTGATCGTTGGACAGAACATTATCCCTACCTGGCTACTTTTCTCTCACTTCCCTTGGAAGAAACTTTTGTCGAACGGATCAAATACCTGGACGCTGAAGGATTACGCCAACAGTTCTTTTTGACCATACAAAGTTGGGTAGAAGAGATGTCCAAGCGTGGGCCTCTCGTGCTGGCTTTTGCAGACGTGCATTGGGCCGACACTACATCGTTGGGCCTATTAAAGTACTGTCTGCCCTTGTGCGATCACCAAGCACTGCTCTGGCTGATCGTTTGTCGCCCGGATCGTTCTTCGCCAGCCTGGGAATTTCATCACCGGATCGAGACAGAGTACCCGCATCGACTGACCACACTAACGCTTCCGCCATTGACTGACGATCAAAGCTGTGAATTCATAGACCAATTGGTTGGGCAAAAAGTACTGTCAGCGAATACGTGTACCCTCATCGCCGGCAAAGCCGAAGGAAACCCTTACTATGTTGGGGAACTCGTTCAGTCTTTGATCGAACAAGAGGTGTTGGTACGGGATGTCGAAACCAGTCGTTGGCGCGTGATGCGTGCCGTGGCCTCGCTCGATTTGCCGGACACGCTACAAAGCCTGCTGCTGGCACGCATTGACAACCTTTCGCGTGGTGAACGCCGCGTGCTCCAAATGGCTGCCGTGATCGGGCCTGTGTTCTGGTCGAACGTGCTGCAAGCTCTGGCTAGCGGCTCGGCAGCGTTGGAAACATCATCCCTAAAAGCACATCTGACGGCGCTACAGCGCGCGCAGTTGGTCAATGAGCGCCGGCGGGTGCCCGCTTTGGGAATGGAATATGTCTTCAAGTCTAACCTGATTCGGGATGCGGCCTACGAAGGTTTGCTCGGCACCCAGCGCGCAGTGTACCATCTTCAGGCAGCCGAATATCTCGAAGACTTTTTTGGGCTCGAGGCACTGTCGTCGTACTATGACGTGCTGGCGTACCATTATTGTCAGGCCGGTCACCGGGGAAAAGAATTGTTCTATACGATTCAAGCTGCCGAACAAGCCCAAGAGATTTATGCCAATGCTGAAGCACTGGCGCATTATGCCCATGCTCTCGAGCTGCTGGATAAAATGGAAGAGTATGTGGCCAATGAGGATGGGAACGAGAACCGGCTCTATACCATCTCTACCCAACGTTTTGAAGCGCTCAACGGTCGGCGCAAGCTATCCTTCTTGATGGGCGATTTCGATGCGATGTGGGCCGATGCCCAAGCATTGCTCCCACTGGCGCGTCAGTTGGATGATGACCCGGTATGGCTGGTTGACGCGCTTTTGGAACAGCCCGGGGTGGCGGGGTGGCGGCACAAGGAGGACCTAGACGCAGCCGTTCCGATGGCCCAACAAGCTTTGGCACTATCCCAACAACTGGGTGATCGTCACCGGGAAATGCAGTGCCTGACCGTTGTCGCTCGTCTGTGCTTGTGGCGTAACGATCCCCAAGCATGGGAACTCGCGGAACAAGCTTTTGAACTGGCCCAACAACTGGGGGACCAACGTCACGAGGTCGGCATTCTCATCGGAATGGGGCATATCTATGCCACGAGCGAACCAGAGCGCAGCATGAAATACTTGGAGGCCGCTCTTCCCATCAGCCAGGTTCTGGATGACAAGATGACTGAACTGGAAATTTTGGGTCTGATCGGCGTGCAACTTGAGAGCAGTGGTGACTATTGCCAAAGACTGACCGAGTGTTATGGAGAACGGTTACGCCTCAGTCGTGAGATTGGGCACCGTCCGGCAGAAGCTGAAACCTTGATGTTCTACGGTCAAATCCTGGCCCTTTATCTGGGTGATTATGAGGCGGGGTTGGCGATGTTGGAGGAGAGCCTCAGCATTTGGGAGGGGATGCCGGGCGAACTGTTTTGCTTGCTGCGTATTGCTCAGATTTATACTGTGCAGGCCCAGCACGACGAGGCATTTATGGTCCTTGAGCGCGCGCACCGCATTGGCGAGCGGTATTCGGAAGACATGGCGCGTACTGGCCTAGATCTAGTTTCCATCATTTTACACAACGCTCTTGGCGATGAGGAGCACTTGGCCCTTGCACTGGAACTTGCCACGCAGAATCGCCAAGTATTTGTGGATAACTCACAGCTCTCAGATCAGTATCGTATGGTCGCTGCCTGCGAGGCGGCAGCCGCTCATCTTGGATTGTCCCAGGCGGTTGCCGACGCACCAAAGCATCAGCACCATCTACATCAGGCGTTAGAGTCGTCACAAGCGGCGCTGGATATCTACCAGTCTTTTGGATACGTCCGTCCCATAGAGTGTGTCAGCGAAGAGATCTTTTTCCGACACAGTCAGGCCCTGGCAGCCAACGGTCGCGAGGCAGAGGCTGCCGAATATCTCCAGCGCGCCCACGAAGAAATGATGCGCAAACACGATCTGATCCCACCGGACAGCTCTTTTCGCCGCACTTATTTGGACAACATTCCCTTGCACCGCGATATTCGCGCGGCGTACACGGCAAATACCAACTTGCAAAGAGTGGCAGAGTGATTGGAGTGAGTTTTTGACCAAAGTTAGTATAAAGAGATGGTTGAATGCTCAGAGGCTCAGTCTCAGTGATTGGGCCGTTATTTTGCTCTTGTTGGTCTTGATCGTGGCTCTTGGAGTCTTTGCGGTCCACGCAGCTAAATCGGTCTCTCACCGGTATCCCCTGGATTATGGTGAGGCCCCACTGGTCAACCAGGCGATGCACCTGGCAGACGGGCAAAATATCTATCGCCGGAACCTCTCAGAGCCACCATATACGATCTCTAACTATCCGCCGCTATACGTGCTCTCGATGGCTCCTTTTGTGGAACTGTTTGGGCCGAACTTTTGGTCCGGACGGGCCATTTCGGTAGCGAGCGCCCTGGCTTCGGCAGTTTTCATCGCGTTGATCGTCCACAGCCAGACAAAAGATTGGTTAGCATCTGCTGCGGCTGGCTTGTTCTTGTTGGCGATTCCTTTTGTGGTGTATTGGGCTTCTTTGGCGCGTATCGATTCGCTTGCCTTGGCCCTCAGCCTGGCCGGATTGTATTTGCTGGCGCGGTGGCCTGATGCCCGATGGAGTATGATCGCTTCGGCGTTATTGTTGCTTGCGGCAATCTATACCCGGCAATCGTATGCACTAGCCGCTCCGATGGCTGCTTTTTTCTGGTTGTGCGCCCATAATTGGCGACGGGCGTTCGGCCTCGTGGCGCTGGTAGGTGGCTTGGCTTTACTTCTCTTTTTTGTTTTGAACATGCTGACCCAAGGGGGATTCTATTTCAATATCGTCACGGCAAACGTGAACGAATTTGGCATGGATCGGTTAGAGTGGAATTTGCACCAACTCCGCGACACGGCCTTTATCTTGCTTCTCTTGAGTGGCGCATTTCTCATCTTTGCTCCCGGCCGAATGCGTTCGTGGCCGCTATTGACGCCTTACCTGATTGGGGCCGCGCTTTCTGGCCTGACGATCGGCAAGATCGGCTCGAACGTCAACTATTTTCTCGAACTGTGTGCTACGATGAGTCTGGTGGCAGGATCATTTGTGGCCTGGGTTCGCCGGACTGGTTTGTTGCGCGCCGTGCTCCCGATTCTGTTGACGATGCAGGCCGTTCAACTAATGGTGTGGACATTCGACGAATACTGGGGGCCGCTGAATAATCGGATCAGGTCAGTGTCCGAAATTCGCCAGTTGGAGGATATCGTGATCGACACCGATGGCCCGATCCTGGCCGACGAGTACATGGGCCTGCTCACACTCCAGGGACGGCCATTGGTTATCCAACCCTTTGAGGTCACCCAGTTGTCCAACGTTGGGCTGTGGGATCAAACGTCCCTGGTCGAGGATATTCGCGATAAAGAATTTCCCATCATTCTTGTCCATCATTTCCCCAGTTATCCTGTGTACAAGGAGCGTTGGACGCCCGAAATGCTGTCTGCTATCGATCGCTCGTACGTTTTTGCCGAGTCTCTGGCCGACACGCGCGTGTATCGTCCCTTCGGCAGCCATACTCCGTCGCACGCTTGCCCTGGCGCGCCCTGGCAATTGCCCACCAGCGGTGATTTGGGCGTGCAATGGGACGAGGAGGGGCTTGACTTTTTGGGTTGGGGCAACGAAAATAGTATAGCGGTCCACGCTGTAGCAGATGGTCTGTTGACCCGCCTCCCCGGTTGGAACGACGGTGTGGCGATCCAACACGACGATCCATTGCAGCTCGGCGAAAAAGTGTGGTCGTACTACACGCACATGTCCAATGCCAATGGTACTGACTCTTACATCGTTCGAGATTTTCCACCGGGCAGTGACAGTGTACCGGTACAAGCGGGGCAAGTGCTTGGATACCAAGGGCGTTGGAGCGGAGAATCGTCGAGGCCAATGTGGGTACACCTGCGCTTTGTGGTGCTACGGGCCACAGACGACGGTTCGTTCCCAGACGAGGCGGGAGCGGCGGACATGCTTGATCCATCACCTTACCTGGGGATCGCCGCCAGGACCGAGACCGGATTACGGCCTTTGCGTTGTCAGGAACAATGACCGTCGGGGAAATGTAGCCCCTTGTGGGCAGCTTGTGCGATAAAAAACGGGCGCAAGGCCCCATACTACAGGATGTCTCTGACAAGGAGCAATAAAGGAGGAAAAAAGATGATTGAGAAACAGTTGTTCGGACGTACAGGACACGAGAGCACACGTACCCTCTTTGGGGCAGCCGCCCTCGGTTCGGTCACTCAGGCCGAGGCCGACCGCACGCTGGAGGTGCTGCTGGAATATGGCATCAATCACATCGACACAGCCGCCAGCTATGGCGACGCGGAGCTGCGCATCGGGCCGTGGATGAAGCAGCATCGTCAGAATTTCTTTCTAGCCACCAAGACGGAACATCGCACGTATCAAGGTGCCTGGGACGAACTGCGCCGCTCGTTGGAGCGGCTGCGCGTGGACTATGTAGACCTGTGGCAGATGCACGTCTTGGTGGACCCACAGGATTGGGAGACGGCGATGGGGCCGGGTGGGGCGCTGGAGGCATTCGTTGAGGCTCGTGAACAGGGACTGGTGCGCTTCCTGGGCGTGACAGGCCATGGCGTGACCGTCGCCGCGATGCACAAGCGCAGCCTGGAGCGTTTCGACTTTGACTCGGTATTGCTGCCGTACAGTCACGTAATGATGCAAAATCCCCAGTACGCCGCCGATTTCGAGACACTCGCAGCAATGTGCCAGGAGCGCAACGTGGCGATGCAAGCGATAAAGTCCATCTGCCGCAGGCCGTGGGGCGATCAGACGCAAACCCGCAACACTTGGTACGAGCCGCTGGAGGATCAGGCCGACATTGACCGGGCGGTGCATTGGGTATTTGGCTATCCGGGTATCTTTTTGAACACGGCGGGAGATATTCACCTGCTACCCAAGATATTGGATGCCGCCAGCCGCTTTGAAAAGTGTCCTTCTGATGAGGCGATGGATGCGATGGTGGCAGAGCGGGAGATGGCGCCGCTTTTTGTTTAAAATCAAGTTGCATGCTCTTGCATTCAGGTTATCAATAATACTGAACTTGAGGAGATACAAATGTCTAAAATCGATATTCCCACCTTTGATGCTTTTATGAATCCAGTTATTCAAGCGCTTAAAAGTCTGGGTGGTTCTGGCACAATTGAGGAGATTAACAACAAGGTCGTCGAAATTGCTGAACTTTCTGACGATCAAACAGAAGTTTTGCACAAGCCTGAAAAAGGAGGAGGCAGTACCGAAGTCGAATATAGACTCGCTTGGACAAGAACTTATCTGAAGAAATATGATGTATTGGAGAATTCCAGCCGAGGCGTCTGGGCACTAACGGCAAAAGGCAGACAGATTGATCGTGTCAACCCTAAAGAGGTGAGACGATTTGTTCAAGCGCAGAAGAAGGAAGCGCAAGTAGTTTCAGAAGAAGTTGAGATTGACGAGGCTGAGACAGAGCCTTTGTGGCGGGATGAGTTGTTGGATGTATTGCTTGAGATGGATCCCTCTGCATTTGAGCGCCTCGTGCAAAGGTTACTTCGCGAATCAGGATTTATCCAAGTTGAGGTAACAGGACGAAGTGGTGATGGTGGTGTTGATGGCAAAGGGATAATGCGGTTGGGAGGATTACTGAGTTTTCACGTGATATTCCAGTGTAAGCGCTATCGTGGATCAGTTACAGCTAGCCAAGTCCGAGACTTTCGTGGTGCAATGGTTGGCAGAGCCGATAAAGGCTTGCTCGTAACAACAGGAAATTTTACCAAAGATGCGACAAGAGAAGCCACAAGGGACGGTGCTGCGCCCGCAATAGATTTGATTGATGGGGATTTGCTCTTGGACAAACTCAAGGAACTTGGTCTAGGTGTAAAGACGAGGGTAGTAAAAGCTGAACAAATCACAGTTGATCGCAATTGGTTTTCTGGTATATGAAGCTCAGGTTATAGTCAGAAATTGTTCAGATGTCATTTCTATGCCCAGAATGCTCAACACATCGATCCTTACAGATCAAAGCCAAGATCGAGCTGTCCCCAGACAGCCGTTCAGACGAGATCACGCTTCAAATCATCGAGTGCTCTCGGTGCCGCTTTGCGGGGATCGCCGTCTATGAGGAATCTAGGCGCGGGGCATTGGATAGCGATTCCTTCAGCCACGTCGGATATCGCGTGAGCGCCAAGGACTTGGGAATGCTAAAGCGAACGATCGAACAATGTCCAGAACCGAACAAGCGGCACTGTAAATGTTCTGCGCACCAAACATTGGGCGGAAAAGATGTCGGGGGACGATGGAATGGGCTGCAAAAGATCGAGTACGGAGAGATATTCGAGTTGAGGCTCTGAGGTCAAAAGAGGAAATAGAATGGCGGATCAAGTCTACCCTGTTTTGTTGATGTGCGGTCTCCTAGTCATCGTTCTCGTAGTGGGAACCGGATTTTCCTACCTCTAGCTGTTATGGTGGGGCAAGCAAGCAACAAAATGCCCTGAATGCAACCGGAAAGGAGCCGGCGAACTGGTAAAGAGTGAGGTGCTCTACTCCAAGACCTATACAGAGTAGAAGGATGCGAGCATATTTAGTCGAGGTTCGGGCCAGCGGGAGCGGATCCAGGTCACAGAAAAGACCCATGATGATCATTTTAAATGTGAATACTACGAGCACCAGTGGACAACGACCACCCAAGAGGTCAAGCACGATCCTCGCTAACTGATAAGGAGTAAAGGAATGAATCGTGATCAGAGTATGAACCTTCCATCACCACAGGATTTGCTTTGGTGGCAGCGCGGCGTGGTCTATCAAATCTACCCGCGCAGCTTCAAGGACACAACCGGCAACGGCGTCGGTGATTTGCAAGGCGTGATTGATAAACTTGACTATCTCAACGATGGTACGGAAGCGTCCCTGGGCATTGACGCCATCTGGCTAAGCCCTTTCTACCCCTCGCCGATGGCCGATTTCGGCTACGACGTGGCCGATTATTGTGACGTCGCCCCCCTCTTTGGCGATCTGGCAACGTTTGACCGGCTGGTGGCCCAAGCACATGAGCGGGGCATCAGGATTATCATCGACTGGGTGCCCAACCACTCTTCCGACCAGCATCCCTGGTTCGCCGAGTCCCGCAGCAGCCGAGATAATCCCAAACGCGATTGGTACATCTGGCGCGATCCCAAGCCCAGCGGGTTGCCGCCTAACAACTGGGGCAGCTTTTTCGGTGGCTCGGCATGGACGTTTGACGCCAAGACTAGGCAGTACTATTTTCACCAGTTTGTCACGGAACAACCCGAACTGAATTGGCGCAACCCGAAAGTACGCGCAGCAATGATGGACACACTCCGCTTTTGGATGGAGCGAGGTGTGGATGGCTTTCGGATGGACGTGATCGGCTTGCTGATCAAGGATGCCGAGTTTCGCGACAACCCGCCAAATCCTGATGCCGACCCGAACCTGCCCCCCAATGATCTGCACGGACGCCAGTTACACACCTATACCCAAGACCAAGATGAGGTCCACGAGATTATCCGCGAGATTCGCCGGGTACTCGACGAGTACGAGGACCGTTGTGGCATCGGCGAGCTGTGGAATGAATTGCCACGCTGGGTTCGGTACTATGGTAACGGCGATGAACTGCATCTGCCGTTCAACTTTCGTTTGATGGGGCAGCCATGGCAAGCTCAAGCTATGCGGCATTCCGTGGATGAATTAGAAGCCGCGCTGCCAAACTTTGGTTGGCCCAACTATGTGCTGGGCAATCACGACCGGCCGCGGCTGGCGTCCCGCTTTGAGGGACAGGCCCAAGCGCGTGTTGCCGCTATGATGTTGCTCACCCTGCGCGGCACGCCGACGGTCTATTATGGCGACGAACTGGGAATGGAGAACGGCATCATCCCGCCAGAAAAAGTACAGGACCCCCAAGGCGTCAATTTGGGCGCGGGACGCACCCGCGACGTGTGCCGCACGCCGATGCAGTGGGATACCGGCCCCTACGCGGGCTTTTCCGGCGTCGAGCCTTGGCTGCCGGTCTCGGCCGATTGCGCCACGCGGAACGTTGCCGTCCAGTCGGCTGATCCCTCCTCGATGCAGAGCCTCTATCGGCGCTTGCTCTGGTATCGCCGGAACAGTCCGGCCTTGTACGGAGGTAGCTACCAACCGTTAGATGTTGACAATGATTGCTTTGTCTATCTGCGGACTGCTGGCGATGAGCAACTCTTGGTCGTGCTCAATTTCACCGCCGAGCCGCGTCGTCTTTCCATTCCCGGTCAGGACATGGGCCGGGCCGTCATCTCTACACACCTGGATCGAGAGGAAAAAGTATCACTATCGGATCTCCAACTCCGGCCCAATGAAGGAGTTATCATAAATTTACTCTAGTGCTCAGAGTGGGTTTGTAACCCACGACGCCGGTTACGTCGGATGTCGTTCATCCGCACCGGCTTGGGGCGAAAAAGAAAATTCCTATTATATCAAGTTATAGTTCTACGCATCATGCTTTTGGAGGAGTTTATTTCAATGAAATTACAACGTCACCCAAGCAACCCTATTATGCTCCCTGATCCAAATTCCGACTGGGAGTGTTACAACGTCTTTAACCCTGCCGTTCATTATCACAATGGATTGTTCCACATGCTCTACCGCGCCCAGGGCCTCGACTGGATCAGCCGCATCGGGTACGCCGTCAGTGAGGACGGCGTGCGATGGAACCGTCTGCGCCAGCCGGTGCTGGGGCCGATAGATGGCACGGACTCACGCGGCGTCGAGGACCCACGTCTGGTCGAGATGGACGGTGTGTTCTACATGACTTACACCGCGTACGGGCGCGAGTTCCATGGCCAGGGTGAACCAACCCACTTGGGCGGCGGCGTGCTGCCCATGATCGCCCGCAGCAAGAACTTGGTGACCTGGGAACGTCTGGATCCTGTCGTACGGGGTGAGAACAACAAGGATCACATACTTTTCCCACGCAAGATTTGCGGTCGCTACGCAACCCTGCACCGCCGCTGGCCTCACGTCTGGCTGGCCTACTCGGACGATCTGTTGACCTGGCAAGAGCAAGATATGGCCCCCATCTATGGCCCGCGTGAGGATAATTGGTGGGACTGCACCAGCGTCGGCAGCAACGGCGTGCCGATCGAGACGGAACACGGCTGGCTGCTCATCAATCACGCCTATGACGAGGAGCACATCTATCGCCTGGGCGTGATTCTGCTCGACCTGGATGACCCAACTCAGGTGATACGCCGTCCCACCGAGCCGATCTTTTGGCCAGAAGAGCTTTGGGAATTGCGGGGAGACGTGCCCAACGTGGTCTTTTCGTGTGCCAACCCGGTGGTGGACGGCACGGTATACGTCTACTATGGCGGCGGCGACCACGTGATCGGGCTGGCGACGTGCGAGTTGGGCGAACTGCTCGATTACGCCCTCAACGCCGAATAGCTCGTACAGGTAATCTATTCGAGTAGCATAGGGCCTTGGGCCCGTTTTTGGCTTGTTGTGAGCATTTTGTCACACACAAGCCGCTCACAAGGGGATGGCAAAGGATTGAAACGGAACTCTTGGGTGGCAAACGCTGCGAATCCACTTACTGGTTATCAAAGAGGCTAGAAGGCTGACAGACAAATGATAAATTACACAACACCTGTTATTGGATTTGTAATTGCACTGGTTACTTGCAGTTTGGGAGTGTACGTAATTCTTCGAGGTCGAGCGATGCTGCAAAATCCAACCAGTTCCTCACCAATCTTGTTACAATCAATAGCGATCGAGTTAACCCGTGTCACACAAGGAGAGATGCCTGCAAAACAAATGAAGACCAAGTTGATGGAGCCAGATAGAGTTCGACGTACTGGTCGTAATGCACTTGCTGCGGGGGGCTTGCTTCTGGTGGGTGGATCTTTGCAGTTGGCGGGATGGATTGTGAAGATAGTTGGTCTTTAGTGAACAGAATCAATATTGAGGAGAAAAAATGAATACAAAATCCGACCCTCTCTGGTACAAAGACGCCGTTTTCTACGAGTTGTACGTCCGCGCCTTTGCCGACGGCAACAATGATGGCATCGGTGACTTTAAAGGGCTGACGACCAAGCTCGATTATTTGCAAGAGTTGGGCGTCACCTGCATCTGGCTGCTGCCCACGTACCCGTCTCCCCTGCGCGACGACGGCTACGACATTGCCGGTTTCTACAAAATCCACCCCGACCTGGGCACTCTGGACGATTTCCGGCAGTTTGTGGCGTTAGTGCACGAAAAGGGCATGCGCGTCATCGTGGACCTGGTGCTCAATCACAGCTCGGACCAGCATCCCTGGTTCCAGTCGGCCCGTCAATCCAAAGACTCGCCTTACCGCGACTATTATGTCTGGAGCGACTCCGACGAAAAATACGCCGACACCCGCATCATCTTTTGCGACGTCGAACCGTCCAACTGGACCTACGACGAGGTCGCCGGGCAATATTATTGGCATCGTTTCTTCCACCACCAGCCGGACCTGAACTGGGACAATCCCCAGGTCCGCGACGAGATGTTCCAGGTGATGGACTATTGGCTGGAGATGGGGATCGACGGCTTTCGGGCTGACGCTGTCCCGTACCTGATCGAGCGGGAGGGGACCAACTGCGAAAATCTGCCCGAAACCCACGACATCCTCAAGGATTTTCGCCGCCGCCTGGATGAACAGCATCCTGATCGCATCCTGCTGGCCGAAGCGAATCAATGGCCGGAGGATGTGCGCGCCTACTTTGGCGACGGAGACGAGTTCCACATGGGATTTCACTTTCCCGTGATGCCGCGTCTCTTTATGGCCCTCAAAAAGGGAGACGCCACGCCGGTGTACGAGATCATGCGGCGCACCCCGCCGATCCCCGATGCCTGCCAGTGGTGCGTCTTTTTGCGCAATCACGACGAGTTGACGCTCGAGATGGTGACCGAAGATGAGCGGCAGTACATGTGGGAGCAGTACGCCCCGGACCCCCGTATGAGGCTCAACCTGGGCATCCGGCGTCGACTGGCCCCGCTGCTGGACAACGACCGGCGCAAAATCGAGTTGCTGAACTCGATCCTCTTTACCCTGCCCGGCTCGCCCATCGTTTACTATGGCGACGAGATCGGCATGGGAGACAATATCTGGCTCGACGACCGGAATGGCGTGCGCACGCCCATGCAGTGGGCGGCCGATGCCAACGCTGGATTTTCCGCTGCCCCCACCGCCCAGCTCTACGCGCCGGTGGTGGACGACCCGGTCTATGGCTACCAACAAGTCAACGTCGCTGTCCAGCGGGACGATCCTGATTCGCTGTTCAGCTTTACCAAGCGACTCATCGCCCTGCGCCAGCAGCACCCGTGCTTTGGACGCGGGACGTTCGAGTTGTTGGACACCGGAAACCCCGCGATCCTCGCCTATTGGCGTGAATACGAGGGCGAGCGAGTGCTGGCGCTGCACAATGTCACTGGCGAGACGCAAGAGGTGACTGTGGAGGATCGTGGCTGCGTGGATTTGCTGACCGGTAAAACCTATCCATCGGGGCAGCTTGAGATGGCCCCCTATCAGTATTTTTGGCTCGCGTGATTATGACAGATAGCGTCAAAAATATAAAGGAGGAAAACAATTGACACACATCATAACCCCTGACTGGGTCAAAGACGCCGTCTTTTACCAGATTTTCCCCGATCGTTTTGCCCGCAGCGAGCGGGTGCCCAAACCGTCCAACCTGGAAGCGTGGGATAGTCCACCAACCAGCTTTGGTTTCAAGGGCGGTGATTTGCTGGGAGTGGCTGAGCATCTCGACTATTTACAAGAGTTGGGGATTACGGCCATCTATTTTAATCCCATTTTCCAGTCGGCGGCCAATCACCGGTATCATACCCACGATTACTATCGCGTGGACCCAATTCTGGGGGGAGATAGCGCATTTCGCGAAATGTTGGACGCGGCTCACGAGCGAGGAATCCGCGTGGTGCTGGACGGCGTTTTCAACCACGCCAGCCGAGGCTTTTACCAGTTCAATCACGCCTTAGAGAATGGGGCGGCCTCGCCTTACCTGGATTGGTTTTATTTTGACGAGGAACGGATCCGAACCGGAGGGCGGGTGAACGGCTATCCCGGCCCGGAAGAAGAACAAAACATGTCCAACGGCAGCTTGAAAGGACTGGGTTACCAGGCCTGGTGGGACTTGCCTGCCCTGCCCAAGTTCAACACCGATACACTTGCCGTGCGTCGCTTTCTCCTTGACGCGGCCCGTTATTGGATCGAGTTTGGTATGGACGGCTGGCGGCTGGATGTGCCCGGCGATATAGACGACGATGCATTCTGGCAAGAGTTTCGTCACGTGGTCAAAGGGGCGAACCCCGATGCATACATCGTGGGCGAGATCTGGCACGAGGCCCATCGCTGGCTTCAGGGCGATCAGTTCGACGCAGTAATGAACTATGTATTTAATCGCGCTTGCCTGGGCTTTTTCGGCGGAGAGCGGCTGGACACCACACAGCGTCCCGGGGGGTACGATCTGCACCCGTTGAGTGCCAGTCAATTCGCCGATGCAGTGGATGGTATGATGACCCTCTACGGCTGGGATGTGACACTGGCGCAACTCAACCTCCTCGGCAGCCACGACATGCCCCGTTTTCTGACGTTGGTACAAGGGGACAAGGCCGCACTGAAACTGGCGACATTGTTCCAGATGACGTTCCCCGGCGCGCCCTGCGTTTACTATGGCGACGAGATCGGAATGGAGGGAAACCACGACCCGGATTGCCGCCGCGCTTTTCCCTGGAATGAGGCCTATTGGGACCACGATCTGCTTGTATTCTTCCGCAAGGCGGCCCGTTTGCGCCACGAGCACCCCGTCCTGCGACGTGGACGTTTCCTCCGCTTGCACGCTGACGATCAACACGGGGTTTATGCCTTTGCCCGGCAGTCTTTATCTGGGGAAGAGACGTTGGTGGTCGTGTTGAACAACGGCCCAAACAGTTACGATATAGACGTACCAGCACAAGATTTGTTTCCTGATGGCACCATCCTGCGAGACCTGTGGCAGGACGGTCATGCGCGCATAGCTGCCGGGCGAATCGCCGGTGCGACGCTGCCGTCGCGTTCGGGAGCTGTGTACCACCACGAAAACAAGATTTGACAAGGAGATTATCATGTCTGACAAACTTTTGTACCTTTCCCAAGCCGATGTAGCGTCCGTTGGCTTGACGATGGCCGAGATCATTGACGCACTGGAGCAAATGTTCTGTGAAAAGGGCGAGGGCCGGGTAGAAATGCCGCCCAAACCCGGCATTCACACCATGCCCGATGCCTTTATCCACGCCATGCCCGCCTACATCCCCACGCTCAAGTCTGCGGGGATGAAATGGGTCAGCGGCTACCCGGAGAATTCCAAGCGCGGCTTGCCGTACATCACCGGCTTGCTCATCCTCAATGACCCCGAGACGGGTATTCCACTGGCGGTAATGGACTGTGTCTGGATCACGGCCAAGCGCACCGGCGCCGCCACTGCCGTGGCGGCCAAGTATCTGGCCCGGCCCGATTCCGAGGTTGTCGGTATCCTGGGCTGCGGCGTGCAGGGGCAGAGCAATCTGGAAGCGCTGGACGTGCTCTTCCCACTCAAACGGGTGCTCGCTTACGACGTTGACTTGGACGTGCAGCAACACTATGTAGAGGAAATGAGCAGGCAATTCGGGTTGGACGTCGTACCTGTTCAGGAGCCAAAGCAAGCGGTAACTGGTTGCGACATCGTGGTCACGGCGGGCCCGATCTTGCACGTGCCGCACGCCACCATTCAGCCAGGTTGGTTCGAGGCCGGGTCCTTTGCCTCGCTGGTAGACTTTGACTCGTATTGGCATCCAGACGCGATGCGCGAAGCATCCAAATTCTGCACCGACGACGTGCCCCAATTGGAGCACTACCAAGAGGTTGGTTACTTTCAAGACATCCCGCTCATCCACGCCGACCTGGGAGAGTTGGTCACCGGGCGCAAGCCGGGGCGCGAAACGGACGAGGAACGGACGATGGCCTGCAACCTAGGACTGGCTCTGGATGACATGGCCACTGCCCCGTTGATCTACCGTCGGGCATTGGAGCAAGATATCGGTACCTGGCTGCCATTGTAGATTGCGCCGTGTTGCTTTCCCTGGCGCTTGCATCGGACCGTCAGATCCGATGCTTTTTATTCTAACGTGTGCAGACCGAGTTCTCTTTGACATTACTTCCATCGTCTGTATAATCACTGCGGAGAATCATCACGATGGTATTGTCCGTTTCACGGAATGATGCTGTGCCCGGCACGTTCGTCGTCATTGTTTCTGGCATGCCCTGCACAGGCAAGACAACGCTTGCTCGTCGCGTGGCTGAACAGTTTTCATTGCCGCTGATGAGCAAAGACATGTGCAAAGAATTGTTGTTCGACACGCTGGGTTGGAAGGACCGGGAGTGGTCAAAGCGACTGGGATATGTTAGCAGCGAGCTGCTTTTCCAGTTTCTGGAAACACAACTGATTGCGCACTGTTCCTGTATCGTGGAGAGTAATTTCAAGATAGAATTCGACACAGCCAGATTCCTCGATATCAAGAACCGGTATGGGTTCGAGCCGGTGCAAATTCAGTGTGTGGCCGATGGACATGTCCTTGTTGACCGGTTCAGGCAGCGGTCCGAGTCAGGAGAGCGTCATCCAGGGCATTGTGATCGCTCAAATTATGACGAGTTTCAGGAAATGCTCATGCTTGGTCAGACGCCGCCGTTGGATATCGGTGGTAGTTTTGTTGAGGTTGATACGACGGATTTGAAAATTGTCGATTATGCCGCTGTGTTTGCAGAGATTGATCGGATATTCGCCCGTTAGCCGGGTTGAGGATTTTTCGCGACGATGAGAGAACGTAAAAGCTGGAGAGCGTTAACCCAGAATCGCTGGTGGCCCGTCACCCTGCTGCTGATTATTCAGTTGCTCGGTGGGATGGTGATCTCGCCTATGAGGGCATTTTTCCCGGTGTACCTGGAAGATCAGTTGGGGTACGCGATGATGGTTACCTCTGGCTTTGTCGCGGTGGGGCGGGTGCTGGGGATGATCGCCTCGGTGATCGGCGGCACGATGTGCGATGCCCTGGGGCGCAAGTGGACGCTGGCACTGGGAGTGGCCGGTTTCGTCTTGAGCAGTCTCACATTCCTGGTTTCTGCTCCTTGGTTGGTCATTGTGCTTTGGGCCACCAGCGACCTGGCGGCAGGGTTTTACACCCTGGGAGGGCAGAGTTACCTGATCGACGCGTCTGGTTCGGAGCGGCTGGGGATGTTGTCGGCCTTTTACTATTGGGGCCTCACCGTTGGTGGCGTGTTGAGCAACCCTGTCGCAGGAGTCGTTCTGGACAATCAGGGATTCGGGACATTTGGGTTGGGGCTGGTGGGTATTTCGCTGGTGACGACGTTAGGAACTGTGATCTTTTTACCGCGTTTAGGCAAAGAGTACGGGGGAGACACGTTTTCGTTTTGGGCCAGGTTGAAACAGTTATTGATGGGCTATAGGGATATTCTTCGTCGTCCGGCTGTTGTTCTATTGGTGCTTTTGCGCTTTTTGCCGACATGCTATTGGGGGATGGCAGCCATTTTGATTCCCTTGCTGATTAACCGGATGACCGGCAGCAAAACACCCGTTGCCCTCTACGCGACGTTGAGCATGATTGCGGCTTCATTGACCCAAATGTTGGCCGGGCGGATATCGGATCGTTGGGGACGTCGATGGCCCACTTTGGTGGCGTTTGGCACTTTGATTGTCTCAATCGCCGGGGTAGCGATTTTCGCCACGCACTTGTGGAGTTTTTACACCTTTGGCGTATTGGCGGCCTGTGCGGCCTGGTCGCTTTCGGCATTGATGCCTGGCCTAGTCTCTGACACAACAGAGATTGGGGATCAGGGACGCGTGTTGGGACTTTTGCACGTGTTCTGGAACGCCGGTATGGTCGTCGGGGTGTTGGTCGGGGGGGCGCTGGTGGAGATAGCGGTTGGGCTGCCGTTTTTTGTCGCGGCGGCGTTGAACCTGGTGGCCATTGTTCTAGCAATTTCTTTCTTTCGCCTGTCGCGCCGATGGGGAACCTTGACATAACACGATGTATGTATTGGTAAGAGATAATGCCTGATTCTGATTTCGAACGAGAGGTAGAGCGTAACTATCGATACAATGCCGTGGTCAACGTGTTGGATGGGACTTTTTTCTTGTTTGGGGCCAGCTTTATCGCCTCGCGAACCATCTTGCCGCTTTACGTCAATCACTTTACCGATAGCAAACTCGCGCTCGGCCTATTTTCGATGCTCACTGCTACCGGCTGGCTTTTTCCCCAGCTTTTCACCGCTAACTGGATACAGAAACTGCCCCGTAAAAAAGTGGGAGTAGTGAACGTGGGACTGTTTACGGAGCGGCTGCCGGTGATTCTCATGGTGCCGGCGGCCTGGCTTGCCACTCGCTCTTTCACAATTGCTCTCATTGCTTTTTTTGTGTTGTTTGCCTGGCATATTTTGGGGGCCGGTGTGGTGGCTGTCAGTTGGCAAGACATGCTGGCCAAGATCATCCCACTTGACCGGCGGGGGAGATTCTTTGCCATCACCAACTTTGGCGGAACGTTGACCGGGATGTTGGGGGCAACTGCTGCCACGTGGCTACTCGCTCGCTATGATTTTCCCTATAACTATATGTTTTGCTTTGCGGCGGCTGCGGTTTTTATATTTATCTCGTGGGTCTTTTTGGCGCTCACTCGTGAGCCGGTCCAGATCAATCAGGGACCCGTCGTCTCGCAACGGGAATACTGGCGTCGCTTGCCGGCGATATTGCGTTCTGATCCGAATTTTCGGCGCTATTTGTTCAGTCAGATTGTTACATCTGTAGGTGGGATGGCAGTTGGCTTTTTGGCCGTTTATGCTGTTCAACGCTGGCAATTGTCGGATAGTCGGGCTGGAGGTTTCACCACCAGTATGCTCATTGGGCAAGCGTTGAGCACCCTCCTGTTTGGTGCGTTGGCCGATCGCAGGGGGCACAAACTGGTGCTAGAGTTGAGCACGCTGCTGGGAGCGTTGGCCGTGGGGCTGGCAAGCGTGGTTTCTACCCCGACATGGTTTCACGTGGTTTTTGCCCTCGTTGGTGCTAGTGCCGCCGGTTCTATGCTCTCGGGCATTATGATTACTTTTGAATTCAGCACTGCGGACGTACGCCCGACCTACATCGGATTGAGCAACACGGCGAGCGGTGTTGCTGCCGGTATCGCGCCGCTGATCGGGGGCTGGCTGGCTGAAGCGACAAGCTATCCCACGCTTTTCGTCGTAGCATTTGTGATTGGGATGGTAGGATTCTCCTTATTCCGTTGGTCAGTGCGCGAGCCACGTCAAACACGACCGGTCGTGAAAAGCGTGGGGGAAACAGCATAGGTGTTCGAGCGTGGGGAAATCCATCGCGTCCTCCGCCCACTTGTATGGTCGATCCTGCTGCTCGTCGTTGCCCTGATTGTGCAATCTGTCGTCATTGCACGTCAGACACGCACCCGTGGTCTCCCCACTGACTTTCCCGCCCCTGTAACTGAGGCTGATGTACCCGCCCTCGGCATCAACGTCGCGTTGGAGCAATACGATGACGAGGCACTGGATGATGCCCTGTCCTATGTCGTTGATGGAGGCTTTGTCTGGGTACGCCAGTCCTTCTATTGGAGCCAGATCGAGCCGGACCCAGGTCGCTTTGACTGGCGCGTTCCCGATCGCATACTGGCTGCGCTGGCTCGCTACCCCCAACTCCGGTTGATCGCCGTGCTCGACGATGTTCCCCTAGCACATCCCCCTAGCCCCGACCGTTTTGCTGCTTTTGCACGAGAGTTTGCCGCGCGCTACGGTGCGCAGGTGGACTATTACCAGGTATGGGACGAGCCGAATCTGGCAGATCATTGGGGTGGGGGACCCATCAGCACACCCGCGTATGCCGATCTGCTGGCCCGTGCCACGTCTGCAATTCGGGCCACCGACCCCGATGCTCGCATTCTCTTGGCTGGCCTAGCACCGACCGTCGAGACGGGGCCTCAGAACCTGAGCGACGTCCGCTACCTGGCACAACTCTACCAGGCGGGGGCCGCCCCTTACTTTGACATTGTGGTTGGCAAACCCTATGGCTTTGACACCGGCCCCGACGACCGCCGCGCCGACGAAGCGGTGCTGAACTTTTCACGGTTGCTCCTACTGCGAGAGGTGATGGTCGAACACGGCGATGGGCACAAGGCAGTTTGGGCCAGTCACTGGGGATGGAACGCATTGCCGCTGGATTGGACGGATGCACCCTCCGTGTGGGGCCAGACCGACGAGACGACCCAGGCAGCCCACACCGTCGCGGCGTTGGAGCGAGCGAGGACCGAGTGGCCCTGGACGGGCGCACTGATTCTGGAGCACTTTCAACCCGCTGCCCCTCCCGACGATCCGCACTGGGGCTTTGCGTTGATCGGGCAGGATAGCGCTCCCCGACCAATCTATGATGCAGTGGCTAGCTGGAATGCAGTGCTCCCGGATGCTGCCCCCGTGGGCGGTTACCCCGCACACAACCCCTGGGCGACCTACGTGGGAGACTGGTATATGGGGCCGCTGGGCGCTGACGTTGGTTCCGATGGCGACCGCGCTACCTTTCACTTTGAAGGAACGTCCGCCGCGCTGACGGTGCGACGCGGGCCATATCGTGCTTTTCTCTACGTCACGGTAGATGGCGCACCGGCCAACAGTTTGCCCAAAGATGAAACGGGCCGCGCGTACGTCGTTCTCTACGACAATGCTTCCACCGTTGCCACCGTGCCTCTGGCAACTGGTCTTGCGCCTGGCCCGCACACCATCGAGGTCGTGGCCGAGGGGGGACAGGGGCAGTGGGTGCTGGTGGACTGGCGCGTTGGAGGTGAGCCAATTCGTGATGGCTATGGTTGGAAAGTCACTGGGCTGGTGGTCGTTGGGTTGGCGTTGTTGGTGCTGCTGATGCGTGATGTGTGCCGGGTAGAGTGGGGGGTATTGACACAACGATTCCTCGATTGGCCTGAATGGGTGCAGGTGACTCTGACTGTGGGGCTTGTGGCGTTGCTCTGGATCGCTGCTGGGGCCAGTTGGGGGCGGGATTGGGGTAGCCCCTGGTTCGTCGTCAGCTTACTGACGTTGCTTGCTCTGACCGTGCTCTTTGCGCTGCGACTCGACTTTGGATTGGCTTTGGTTATCCTGACCGCACCGTTCTACCTGCATCCTGGCAACATGTTCTCTCGTGCATTGAGCCTGCCAGAGATACTAGTCTTGATGTGCGGAATTGCACACGTGCGAACTTGCAAACGCCGGATTGGAGCAACCCCGAAAACATCTTGGCTTGACCGGTCTGTTGTGTTGCTGGTATTGGCTGCGGCAGCGGCTGGATTTGTTGCTGCTGATTGGCGAGCGGCGCTCTTTGAGCTGCGAACCGTTTTCTTGTTTCCGGCACTCTACTATGCATTGCTACGATTGGCTCGACTGGATGAGCAGGCCAGGTGGCGGATTGTGGATGGGTTTGTCCTGGGATCTGTGGGCGTAGCGATCATCGGACTGGGACAATACGCATTGGGTCGCAACGTCGTCGTTGCCGAGGGTGGTCTGCGCCGTTTGCAGAGCGTCTATTATTCGCCCAATAACGTGGGCTTGTACTTGGGGCGGGCGTGGCCGCTGCTGCTGGCTGTCGCACTGTGGGAGAAACATGGGCGCCGGCGTTTTCTCTACCGGCTGGCGTTACTGCCGGTGACGCTGGCCCTGATACTCAGTTTTTCACGGGGCGCGTTGTTGTTGGGGCTACCGGCGTCACTTTTGGTAATGGGCTGGCAAGTGAGCAATAGGCTAGGGACAGTCCACCGTTATCGCTGGGCGGCGTTGGCACTTGTGGTGATTGGCGCGTTGGCGTTGGTACCGCTCTTGCGCGTGCCACGCTTTGCGTCGCTTTTGGATTTACGAACTGGAAGCACTTTTTTCCGGCTGGAGGCTTGGCGCAGTAGTTTGACCCTTATCCGTGAGCACCCATGGTTTGGCGTCGGGCCGGGCAATTTTCTGGACGCCTACCGCACACGCTACGTACTCCCCTCAGCCTGGCAAGAGTTCAACCTGGAACATCCACATAGCGTCTACCTGGATCACTGGACGCGATTGGGGGTGTTGGGCGTCCTGGCAGGGATAGTGGTGCAAGTGGCGTTTTGGCGCCAAGTGCGGCGTGAGAGGGGACAGTTGCTGGTGATCGGTTTTGCAGGCAGCATGGTTGCTCTCTTGGCTCACGGCTTGGTAGATAATGCGTTATTCTTCCCCGATTTAGCACTGGTATTTTTTCTGACGCTGGCATTGGCACAATAAATGGAATTTATCTTTGGTCTATATCCGTTTCAACTTCCACCGCCCCTGTCGAAAGCGCAACCCCATCAGCATCGCTTGCGAGAGCCAGCCCAAAACCAGGGCGATCCAGATGCCGTTCGCTCCAAGACTGACCATCCGTGAGAGCAAATATGCCAGGGGAATTTGAACGAGCCACACGGCAATGAGGTTAATGGTCATTGGCGAGAGAGTATCGCCAGCCCCGGCTTGGGCCGCGTCGAATACAAAATTCAGGGCGACTCCCATATAGCCGACGCCGAGTGTGCGAACCACGTGTACACTGATCGAAATCGTCTCGGCGTCGCTGCTGAACAATGCGATCACCTGCGGGGCAAAGAGTGCCATCAGCCCCAAGAGGCCCCCGCTGATCAGCGCTACCGCGCGGGCGATGAGGCCAACCGAACGAGCGGCGCGTTCCGGCTGGGCTGCACCCAGATTCTGGCCCACCATCGCCCGTGTGGCGCTGGATAATGCCATGCACGGGATCATCGCCATGTCAAAGACTCGCCTGGCAATCACCCACGCGGCGACTGTTGGTGCGCCATGTGTCGAGATAAGGCGGATGAGGTACGACATCGCCAGGTTGGGCATACCGCGCTGCACGGTGGCGGGCAGTGTGATGCGTAGGATGCGACCCATCATCGGCAAGTCCAGCCGCAAATTGCGCAAATCCAGGCGCACGGGCGCTCGTCCGGTGACGAGTACGCCCAACCCCCAGCACATGCCGACTATGTTTGATAGAACCAGCGCCAGCGCCGCCCCCTCCACCCCCATCCGATCCACCAACAGCGGTTCTGTGACGAGCAGTGTCCCCGTGCTGAGCATTGTCATACCCAACATCACTTGGGGGCTCCCGGCAGAGGCGATGGTAAAACCGAGGGTGGGAACTACTTCCATCGCGATCAGTCCGGCAAAGATGATACGTGCGTAACGTATGGCCAGCGGCAGGGTGGCAGCGTCGGCACCGGCCAGCGTCAGCAGGGGGCGGGCAAACATGATACCAACGATTCCCAGTCCGCCGGAGACCACTACCATCAAGATAACGGCCTGGAGCAAGGCCAGGTTGGCTCGATCTTGTTCCTTGGCTCCGACGTAGCGAGCCACCACAGCCCCGCCACCGAGGCTCAACGCCATCAAAGCACTGACCATCACAAAGCGTACCGACATGGTTAGTCCCGCAGCGGCCTGTGCCTCATGACCAAGTCGACCCAGCCAGATGGTATCGTAGAGGCTGGGCAATATGAAAAACATTTGGCTGATGGTGGCGGGCCACGCCAGGCTCCAGATGTTGCGAGCCAAGCCTCCTTGGGTAATGTCCTGTGTGCGGGTGAGTCTCATAATATACCCAAATCAGATCGTCTGCTCCGAGATCAATATGTCACGAGATATAGTCGGTTTGACGCAGCCATGCTTCTACCTGGCGTATTCCCTCGTCTAGATTGACCTCTGGCTTGTATCCTAACTCTTGGCGAGCTTTTTCGATGGAAAATCCCTGATCCGTGCCGAGTAACTCGACTGCCATTCGGGTTAGCAAAGGGCGAGACTTGATCCGCAGTGTACCATAAGCCTTTTCCATCGCCCAACTGAGCATATAGGCCACTCGATATGGGATAACCAAGCGTGGACTGGGTACGCCCACAATCTCTGCCAGTCGGTCCACGTACTGCCGCCAAGTGACGTTTGATCCGTCTGAGGCGTTGTAGGCCTGGCCGATGCTGCTTTTACTATCCGCAGCGCGGAGTATCACGTCTACAACGTTGGCAGCATAGCCTAATCCTGCGGGCTTGTGCCCAGGCCCAATGTGGACCATGCCGCCACTCTTGAGCAGGTCCACGATCTCTAGCACAAATGAAGTCGAACGCGGCCCATAGACGTTTACCGGACGCACTACTGTGACTGGTAGTCCGCGCTGTTGGTGGTACATCCAGACCAATTTTTCTCCTTTGATCTTGGTATCACCATAGGGCCAGCCCCGCAGTCGGTGGGGGGCAGATTCGTCGGCAGGATAGTCTGGGTGGCCGTAGACATCGGTGGTGCTTATGTGGATAAACTTGTTTACCTCGGTCTCGGCAGTTGCGTCCAGTAGATTGCGAACACCGTTCACATTGCTAGTGTGAAACTCTTCCCTAGCTCCCCAGTCGGTGGCAAGGGCGGCACAATGGTAGACACGCTCTACTCCCTTGACCGCTGCTTTCAGGGACTGGACGTTGTCCAGATCGCCATGAATCAATTCTACGCCGAGATTTTCCAGGTGTGCTGTCTGGCTTGTAGGTCGTACCAAGGCTTGTACTTTTCTCCACGCGCCACCAATGCTTCTACCAGATGGCTTCCCAGAAAACCACTCCCTCCTGTTACCAGATTGTTCATCGTTGATGCCTCCTAGAGATATGGTTGTAACAAGTCCAAGATTTTGGCTAGCGGGGCAACGTCCTCCTCGTCGAACTGGGCGGGCTTGTCCGAGTCCACGTCCAGCACGGCAATGACCTGGTCGCCTTTCATCACCGGCAGGACAATCTCGCTCTGAGAACGGGCATCGCAAGCGATGTGCCCGGGGAACTGGTGGACGTCTGGCACGACGACAGCTTGTTTGGTTTGGGCAGCGTGTAGGCAGACACCGCTATCCTCGAGTACCTGGCAGGCGACAACTCCCTGGTACGGCCCGATGTGGAGTTCATTCTCGTTATCAGGGACCATAAAGTAAAATCCGGTCCAAAAGTGATGGCTCATTTTGTGGTGCAGCACGGCGCAGATGGTGCTCATTGCGGCTGTCAGGGTGGGTGATTTGTCCTCGATCAAGTCTTCTAGTTGTTTGTAAATGCGTTCGTAGCGTCCGGCTCTTTTTTTATCAATCAATGGTATCCTCCTACCTCAATATCTAATGAGGAACCCCGCATCCAAAGGATGCAGGGCAGTTTTAGCAAACTCCCATTTGTGTCCGGGAGATGCCGGTTCCTCGAATTTTGATCAAGATAAGGAATTCAACCCTCGGCCTCGGGATATCCACTCCTTTGGGTCGACCCAATTGGTTGCCTTCCAACGCATATTCTCTGGTTTGACCAGTGGGATGACGTCTTGGAAAAAACCAAGTCGTTCTGCGCCGGTCATCGGTGTGAAGGATTCAGCGATGGCCAGGTTTTGTTCCAGTTGAGCCATCGTCTCCATTCCCACGATCACGGTGCTGAGCGGCAGGCCAAAAGCATATCGCAAGGAGCGTTCTACCTCGTGGGTTAGGCTGCCCAACCCCAGCACTTTCATTCCGATGGTGGCGATTCCCTTGGCGTTGGCAATGTGCAGGAACTCTTCGGCGAAACTAAAGATAAAGTGGTCCAAAGCCGAGACTGCAATGAGGGCGCTGTCAAAGGGGAAGCGGTTCAATGCCTCGACTAGGATTTGGGGGTCGGTGTGGCTGCTGATGCTGATGTGACGCACTAAACCCTCGTCACGGGCCTGGATGGCTGCCTCTAGCGCGCCGCCTTTGCCGGTGAACTCGTCCAACCGAGCAAAATCCCACACGTTGTGCAGCCGCCATTCGTTTACGTAATCGGTCTGGAGCCGGGTCAGGCTCGTTTCCAGTTGGCTGCGCGCACCGTCGCGGGTGGTGTCCCATGTCTTGGTAGCGAGCCACATCTCTGACCGGCGGTGTTTGACCACTTTACCCATACGGGTTTCTGCTTGTCCCGCGGAATAGATCCAAGCAGTATCGAAATAGCGAATACCCCGGTCTATGGCGGTGTTGACGATCTCGATTGCCTCTTTTTCGGTACAGTTGTGTTCATCTACGATGCGCTGGCCGCCAAAGCTGAGGATGGGGAACGATTCTCCGGTTTTGCCAAATGGTCTGGTTTCCATTATTACCTTCCTTTGCTCTTGAAAATTGGAATTTAGACTATCCTTCACTCGTCAGGATGAACAAGGGGCTCATTTTGAAACTTTTATACCGGGGGCGTAATCTTTCTGTATTATAGTACTTTTCTACTTTTACCAGTTTCTTGGTACTGGTGACCACGTCAATTGGCACATTATCGTACCGTCCATTTTTGAGAACGATGAGCCGTCCGTCAGTTCCTTTCAATATCAAGTCTAGTGCTAGATTGCCGTATGCCATTGGGACGATCGAGTCGATGGCATCCGGGTCTCCTCCACGTACCAGGTACCCAAGTTTCTGGCTAATGATGTTGATCGCTTTGCCATCGTTGAACTTGGGGGAAAGTTCTTTCAACTTGGATGAAACGCGCTCGCCGATACCGCCAAGTTTTGCGTGCCCATAAGCGTCTTTGGCAGTGTCTGTAAAGACCATCTCGCCGCCCTCAAACATCGCTCCTTCTGATACCAAGACGACTGAATAGTTGCTGGGGTTTTTGTGACGATCATTGCTCAACAGCTCTGTCAAGTTTTCTATGTCGAACTTGTATTCGGGAATTACGCATCGGTCTGCGGCGCCAGCCATCGCGGGAAGCATGGCGGTGAAACCGGCATAGCGCCCAAAAACTTCCAAGACCAAGAATCGCTCGTGAGAGCCTGCAGACGTTCGCAAGCTATTTGTCATTTGAATAGTTCTGGTCACGCACGTGCTAAACCCGATGCAATAATCTGTGCCGGGTACGTCGTTATCCATCGTTTTAGGAATGGCGACCACTTTGATACCCTCTTGATATAATCGGACACCATAGCTGAGTGTATCATCACCACCTATGGGGATCAAATAGTCTACCCCCAAAAAATCCAGGTTTTTGATGACCTCTGGAGTCAAGTCGTTCATTTCGTCCGTGTACGTGTCTTGTAGGTGCTTGGGAACGTCCGCTTTTGCTACATGGCTGGGACGGGTGCGCGAGCTGTGCAAGAACGTTCCCCCTGTTCGACCTGCTCGGTTGACGACCTCTTCGGTGAGGACTTGATAATTGTTGCTGTTATCAGCTTTTTTGTCGCGTACGATCTCTATTGCGCCAGCCCACCCGCGTCGAATTCCAATAACCTGATAACCTTCTCTCGATGCTCTGATTGTGACTGCTCGAATAGCTGGATTCAGTCCTGGTACATCTCCACCGCCAGTCAAGATCGCGATGACACCCTTTTTCTTTTTTGTCATAATAATAGTCTCCCTAAAAATAGCTTGTGTTTTAGTATGCATCTTGCGAGCAATATCTTGTAAATAGTGCGGATGAACTTGTTTCACGTTGTTCTCTGATCAACACTTTGAGGTTCAAGAATCTTGCCCGCGTCATTGTAACACAGATGAGCAGGGGGAGCAAACATTGTTCCAGATTGGGATAGCAAAGCAAAAAAGTTACTCTTTTATGTCGATGGTGAGCTAATAATTATTATGACTGATTTGAAATTCTCGTCACACAGGTTGACTTTCCCCGAGATACTGATACAATACCGCCGCTATGATTACACGAGTAACTATTCAGGCCCATCATCATCACGAAACCCTGCCACCCGACCGGGGAGGCCAGGTTCGTCGCGCCTGACTTACTCCTCACGCATTTAGCCCTCTCGGTCTATCCGGGAGGGCTTTTTTGTTATCTATCACACAAGGAGAATTGAATGAACCAACACACAGACATCCGCTTCTCACTGCCCAGTAAGGGCCGCTTGGCTCAAGATGCGACGAGACTATTGAGCGCTTGTAGTCTGGAAATAGACAAGCCCAACGCCCGCCAGTACGCCGCCCGTATCCCCGCTCTGCCAGGATTGACAGTCCTTTTTCAGCGACCAGGCGACATTGTCGTCAGTGTGCGTGATGGCAGCGTCGATTTTGGTATCACTGGGATGGATATGGTGGCCGAGCGCCGGGGAGATAACGGCGCGGTGCTCCCACTCCACGACGCGCTCGGTTTTGGTCATTGTCACCTAAGCCTGGCCGTGCCAGAAGCGTGGGAAACGGTGCGCACGATGGCTGATCTGAACTCCCACGCTTGTACGCTGCCCCAACCGCTCCGGGTGGCGACCAAGTTTCCTAACCTCACTGGCGATTTTTTATCTCGTCATGACGTGCCCTTTACCCTCATTCACGCCGAAGGGACACTGGAAGTCGCGCCCGCTATCGGCTACGCTGACATCATCGTCGACTTGGTCTCATCTGGGCAGACACTGCGCGACAATCGGTTGCGCTTATTGGACGACGGAATCATCATTCGATCCCAGTCTGTCCTGATCGCCAACCGGATTGCGCTTGAGACACGCCCGGAGGCACTGGCTATCGCCCGAAAACTGCTTGAACTGATCGAAGCTCACCTGCGGGCAGAAGAACGCTTGTCTGTCGTCGCCAATATGCGAGGTGAATCACCCGAAAGCATCGCCCAACTGATATTTTCACAACAGACATTGGGGGGACTCCAAGGACCAACTGTCTCCCGGGTGGTTGTCCGTGATGGGAATCCCAAATGGTATGCGGTCCACATTGTGGTGCGCCAGGACCAACTTTTTCAGGCCGTGACCGAGCTGCGTGCCATCGGTGGCAGCGGCGTCGTTGTCACGCCAGTGACCTATATTTTTGAGGAGGAACCGGTTCGCTATCGGGCAATGATGGAAGCAATCAAAGGAAACAAGGAAAAAAGGAGAATGAGATGACGTTGACAATCTATGATGTAGATCAAGCTCGCCAGACGATACTCTGCCGACGGGATATGATGATCCTCGACAATGTGCCAGAGCCGGTGCGGGCAGGCATCTGCCGCGTCTTTGGCGAGGATTTGACGCCTGAACAAGCTGTGACACGCATTCTGACCGACGTGCGCCGACGCGGCGATGATGCGCTGCGCGATTGGACATTCCGCATTGATAGCTTGAAACTCGACGATTTCCAAGTGCCGACGGAGACAATGAAAGCCGCTTATAATGCTCTCCCTCCTGACCTGGTTAAAGCGTTGGCTTTGTCGGCCGAACGCATCCGCGATTTCCACGCCCGTCAACCGGTAGCGCCTCTTTCCTGGACAACGGACGAAATGGGCGGAACACTGGGTCAACGAGTTGTACCGATGCAGCGGGTGGGCGTTTACGTGCCCGGCGGCACGGCTCCTTTACCCTCGTCATTACTGATGACCGTCATCCCCGCCCGCGTGGCCGGAGTGGACGAGGTCTTTGTTTGCACGCCGCCAGGGCGCGAGGATGGGCGCATACCCGACGTCACCCTGGCGGCCGCTCACATCGCCGGGGTAGACCGGCTCTTTCGGCTGGGTGGTGCGCAGGCTGTTGGCGCGTTGGCTTATGGCACTGCCACTGTTCCCAAGGTGGACAAGATCGTAGGCGCAGGCGGACTGTTCACCACGTTGGCCAAGCGACAGGTCTATGGCACCGTCGGGTTGGATGGGCTGTATGGGCCAACAGAGACCATCGTTGTGGCCGACGACTCGGCCAACCCGGCCTGGATAGCCGCCGATCTCCTGGCCCAGGCAGAACACGATGTATTGGCGACCGCCATCTTGCTCACTCCCTCCCTTCCATTGGCAGAAACGGTGCAGGCCGAGGTCACCCGGCAACTGGAAAACCTCAACCGGGCCGATGTTGCCACGACGTCGTTGACTGGTCAAGGCGGCATTATCCTCACGCCAAACCTAGAGATCGCCGTTTACCTGGCCGACGAGTTTGCGCCCGAACACCTCTGTCTCTCTGTTCGAGAGCCAGAAACGTGGGCCAAGCGCATCCGCAACGCTGGCGGGCTTTTCCTGGGTGAGCACTCGTTCGAGGTGTTGGGTGATTACGTCGCTGGGCCGAGCCACATCATGCCCACCGGAGGCACTGCTCGCTTCAACTCTCCGGTGAATGTGCTTGACTTTAGCAAAATCGTCAATATCATTGGGCTAGACGCGCAAACGGCAGCCCAACTCTGCCCGGCAGCCGTCCGTATCGCCAATGCCGAGTCGCTCACCGCTCACGCGGCTGCTGCTACCGCAAGAATCCGAGGGAGATAATACGATTATGGGACCAGTCATCCTTGTCCTGTTGGGAATCAGTGTGCTCGTAGCAATGTTTATAGTCATGACCGATGGTCGTTACGGAGGCAAGCGGCTCATGTATTGGGTCTATGACCGCTTTGGTTCGAGCATGTTCGGCGCTCACAGCGAGGCTGACCGCTGGCGCAACCTGGCCCAAACGCTTGAATTGCGCGGAAATGAATCCATCTTGGATGTTGGCACCGCTGTCGGTGATCTCCCGTTGACATTAGCCGGTCTGCCCAACTTTTCTGGACGGGTGATTGGTATCGATTGGTCACCTCGGATGGTTGCGACCGCGCAAGCAGAAGCGGGGCGGCGTGGTCTGAGCGATCGTGTTAAATTCAAAGTTGTTGATGTACGCAAAACGCTTCCCTATGATCGTAATGAATTCGACGTGGTGTGCTGTCTGGGGCTGCTAGAAACCTGGCCCAAACCGGAGCAAATACTCGACGAATTGGTGCGAGTTCTCAAGCCGGGTGGTGTGATGGTATTGAGTGTCTATCAAGGGTGGGCGGCTGCGAATGTCGCGCTTAGTTTTGATTGGTATCAACAGCATCTGGCCGCGCTAGGGCTAGAGGATGTGCGATTGGCTCCTTGTAGACAAAACCAGGATGTTGTGATTGCCCGCAGTCCTTTCATAGAGACGTCAGAGTAAAATGTGCTTATGAATATACAAAATCTGATCCGGCCTGACATTGCTGTGATAGAGCCCTACACACCGATATTTCCGTTTGACGTTCTCGCTGCCCGGCTGGGCCGCGCGCCCGATGACATCATCAAACTGGATGCCAACGAGAACCCTTACGGACCCTCGCCCAAGGTGCGTGAGGCATTGGCTAACCTCCAATACGCCCACGTCTATCCCGATCCCCAGAGCAGCGCGCTGCGGGCAGCCTTGGCCGAGTTTACGAATGTCCCCACCGATTATTTGTTAGCCGGGCTTGGTGCCGATGAATTGATCGACCTGATCATGCGCCTTTTTATTCAACCTGGTGATGGCATCATCAACTGCCCGCCGACGTTCGGCATGTATTCCTTTGGTGCAGACGTGAACGCTGCGAAATTGATCTCTGTGGAGCGCGACAGCAACTTTGCGCTCGATATGGATGGGATCAAGACTGCGGTGAAACAGCACAGTCCCAAAATCATTTTCATCGCTTCGCCAAACAACCCCGACGGTGGTTGGCTCTCTGCTGCCGACCTGGAGCGGCTGTTAGCGCTTCCTGTCGTCGTCGTGCTGGACGAGGCGTACGTCGAGTTTGCGGGGATGGGGCGCAGCCGCATCGATATGGTGCCCCAATGTGAAAACCTGATCGTGTTGCGGACCTTTAGCAAATTGGCCGGGTTGGCGGGGATACGTGTGGGTTACGGGGCATTTCCGGCGGAACTGGTGCCGCACCTATGGAAGATCAAACAACCCTACAATGTGACAATCGCTGGCTCTATCACTGCTATTGCCGCGCTGCAAGATATCGAATGGCTAACTGACAAAGTTGCCCTCATCACCCAGGAGCGCGAACGGTTCTGGCGGCTGCTGGACGACGTTTCATATCTGTGCCCCTATCCATCACAATCTAATTTTATCCTCTGCCGGGTGATCGAGCGCGATGCGTACGAACTGAAACTGGCCCTCGAAGGAGAGGGTATCTTGATCCGCTACTATCGTACGGCGCGCCTGAGCGACCACGTCCGTTTCACCGTCGGCAAACCAGAGCAGACCGACGCTGTCATTGCAGCTTTGAGGAGTATCTAGCCATGAGGAAAACTATCATTCACCGTCAAACCAGGGAAACTGATATTCAACTCGCTCTTGATCTGGATGGCACGGGACAGTACGAAATCGCGACCGGCGTGGGATTTCTCGACCATATGCTGACCCACGTCGCGGTCCACGGCCTGTTCGACCTTACCATCCGGGCCAGCGGTGACTTGCACATCGACCCTCACCACATCGTCGAAGATGTGGCCCTGGTACTGGGCCAGGCCCTTGCCGAGGTGCTGGGCGACAAAGCTGGTATTACGCGTATGGGGTCGGCCTACGTGCCAATGGACGAATCACTGGCCTTTGTCGCCGTGGACCTCTCCGGCCGCCCGTACTGTGTGACCCAAGTGGATTGGGCTGGCTCTACAGTTGGCGGTTTGCCGGTGACACTGATACCACACTTTCTCGAGTCTTTTGCCGTCACCGCTCGCGCCAACGTCCACGCCCGCGTGCTCTACGGGCGGGATGACCATCACAAGACCGAAGGGTTGTTCAAAGCATTGGGCCGCGCGTTAGACGGCGCAACGAGACCAGACCCCCGGCGAGGTGGCTTGATACCGTCAACAAAGGGCACGTTGTAAACGAAAGGAATGTTGTAAAATGATATTGATTGTGGATTACAAGGCCGGAAATTTGACCTCGGTCAAGCGCGCGTTGGACTATTTAGGGGTTCCCAACAAGTTCGTATCGACTGACGGTGAATTGCAAGATGCCGAGAGAATCATCTTTCCTGGTGTCGGACACGCTGCCACTGCGATGGCTGTTTTGCGAGAGCGAGGGTTCGACGTGGCCCTGCGCAAAGCATTCGAGCACGGCATACCTATCATGGGCATCTGCTTGGGCGCGCAGATCGTGCTTTCTCACTCGGACGAAGGGGATACTGTCTGCCTGGGATTGATCGACGGCAACTGTCCTCGATTTGAACTAGAGGACAAATCGCTGAAAATTCCCCATATGGGATGGAACGAGGTCACAACGACCCAACCACACTATATTCTCAAGGATATTGAACCGGATGACGAGTTCTACTTTGTCCACTCGTTCTATCCTCAGCCCCACGACGAGGCCAATGTGTATGCGACCTGCGAATACGAGAGCGCGTTCCCGACGGCCATTGGGTATAAGAATCTGTTCGCTACCCAGTTCCACCCGGAAAAGAGCGGGCGGGTCGGTTTGAATTTATTGCGCAACTTTTCCCGATGGAATGGTATTGAGGAGGAACCCGATGCTGAGTAAACGCGTAATCGCTTGCCTGGACGTGCGCAACGGCAACCTGGCCAAGAGCATCAAGTTTGTCAACACTAAGGATATTGGTGATCCGGTCACCGCCGCGCGCAGATATTATGACGAGGGCCTCGATGAGCTTGTCTTTTACGATATTACTGCCTCCAGCGACAACCGCAATATTATGCTGGACGTGGTCAGCCAGGTGGCATCGCAGGTGTTCATCCCGTTTTCGGTGGGGGGCGGCCTGCGTACAGTGGAGGATTGCGGCAAAGTGTTGCTAGCGGGTGCGGAAAAAGTGAACGTCAACACCGCCGCCGTGCAAAACCCCCAGTTGATCGCCGAGGCGTCCCGTGCTTTTGGCGCGCAGTGCGTGGTGCTCTCGATGGATATACGAGCTGTGCCGCCCACACCCAAAATCCCTTCCGGTTACGAGATCGTGATCCGAGGCGGACGCACGCCGATGGGGATTGACGCTGTCGAGTGGGCCAAGCAGGGGGAGGATTTGGGAGCAGGAGAACTCGTCGTCAACTCTATCGACGCTGATGGTACCAAGGAGGGATATGAACTCCAGTTGACGCGCATGATCGCTGATGCGGTCCGTATTCCCGTCATCGCCTCTGGCGGCGGCGGCAGGCCCGAACATCTCTACGACGTGCTCACCGAGGGACGCGCCGATGCGGCCTTGGTTGCTTCGATCTTGCACTATGACGAGTACAAAATCAACGATCTAAAAGATCATCTGCACCGGCGCGGCGTCAAAGTGCGGACGAGTTGGTAGGCTAGGAGAAAAATGGACGAGAAAAGAACTTGGGACATATACTCGGCGATCGATCTGCGGCATGGGCGCGTGGTGCGCCTCAAGCAGGGCGACCCGAATCGGGAGACAAAGTACGCTGATGATCCATTGATCGTCGCCCGCCGCTGGCAAGATGCCGGTGCGGAATGGCTCCACGTCATCAACCTGGATGGCGCTTTTGGTGAGAGCAGTCAAGCAAACCGAGCTGCATTAGAGCGTATCTTGACCATAGGGCTGCGGGTTCAATTCGGCGGTGGGGTGCGCGATTTATGGATGCTTCGTCGAGTATTAGAAATGGGCGTAGACCGGGTGGTAATCGGGACTGCGGCGGTAGAGGAACCTGATTTGGTTGATATCGGTCTAAGCATATTTGGCGCGGAGCGCATCGCGGTAGGAATTGATGCCTGTGGGGGAAAAGTACGTACACACGGTTGGGGTTTGGCTACCCCAGTACCCGCACGCGCATTGGCCCAACAGTCAGCCGCTCAAGGTGTGCGTTGGCTCATATTTACCGACGTCACCCGCGATGGCATGGGCAGCGGTCTCAACCTGGAAGTGACGGTCCAATTGGCAGAGAGAACTGGCCTCCACGTCATTGCCTCTGGCGGTGTTGCCGGTCTGAAGGATGTGCGACAAACATACGAGGCCGGGTTGAGCGGCGTCATCATTGGGCGCGCGCTTTACGAGGGGCAGGTGGCCTTGGAGGATGCGCTGCGAATAGAAGCAAACGAGTAGTGTGAGGAGGATTTCATGTCCAAGCAAAAACTGTATCGCCCGCGACCGATCAGCGGATTTCCGGAATGGCTGCCAGAGCAAAAGGCCGTCGAGCTGAAATGGATCGACATAATCCGCCAACACTTTGAACGGTATGGATTCTGCTCAATCGAAACCCCTTCTGTCGAAGTGCTCGACGTTCTTCTGGCCAAGGGGGAAACAGAAAAAGAGATGTACGCCATCCACAGGTTTCAGGCGGACGACGGCACAGACGATGCACGCCTGGCGCTGCACACTGATCTCACCGTCCCCTTTGCGCGTTACGTGGCCCAGCATTTTAACGAACTCACGTTTCCGTTCAAACGTTATCAAATTCAAAGGTGTTGGCGCGGCGAGCGTCCCCAAGCGGGCCGTTACCGGGAATTTTGTCAGTGCGATATAGATGTCGTTGATGTCGAGCGTGTGTCTCTGCGTTTTGACGCCGAGATACCGGCGATTGTCTATGACGTTCTCAATGAGTTGGAAATCGGTGATTTTCAAATTGGGATCAGTAATCGCAAAATACTTTACGGTTACTGTCAGGGCCTTGGCATCGATGACGCTGCTTCGGTCGTCCGCGTGGTCGACAAGTATGACAAGATCGGTCGAGAGGGAGTTTTGGCTGTGCTTCAATCACAACTGGGGCTGGGAAAAAAGTTGGCGCGTCAATGTGTGGAGATTGCCCAGGTTCGCACGCCGGATATGGCTTTTGTGGATGCAGTCCGAGCACTTGGGGTGCAGTCTGATCTGCTCGATGAGGGTCTCGACGAACTCGTGTTTGTGATGGACGCGCTCAGCGATTTGCCCAGGGGTATATTTTTTGCCGACCTGTCGATTGCGCGCGGATGGGATTATTACACCGGCACGATTTACGAGGGGCGGCTCAGTGAATTCCCTTCTATCGGAACCATTGTCTCTGGCGGGCGCTATGACGACCTGGCCTCTTCGTTCATCAAGAAAAAACTGCCCGGTGTTGGCATCTCGATTGGCCTGACACGTATCTTTGGAGCGCTCTTGGCAGAAAATCGATTGGAACTCGGTCCCAAGTGCCCGACCCAAGTTTTGGTGATCTTGCCAAATGAGGAGCAACGCGGGACGGCTGCGGGCATAGCAAACCTGCTGCGGCAGCGCGGCTTGAACACCGAGACTTATCACGAACCAGTCAAGATTTCACGCCAGTTGCGGTACGCGTCAAAAAAGGGAATCCCATATGTATGGTTCCCTCCATTTGACGAAAATGGAGCGCACGAGATCAAGGATATGGTTTCGAGGACACAGGTATCTGTGGACCCTGAAACTTGGACACCAGACTGTGCCACATAGTTTGGCTCATTGTGACAAGTGCCGTTTTGCCAAGGGGCTTGGTAGTGCCCAAAACCCCTTTAGTGTTCTTCATTTTGCGAGAAACAGCAGGGGCGGGGTTTTGAGCCTTTCTCAAAAAGCTGTTTCTTGGTAGCGCAATCGCTGTCAGGCCCCGGTGTTTTTTCGTGTGTTGACTTGCATAGATGGATGGGGCAGAGTAGAATGGGTCAATGGAGGCAAACCTATGAAATATATCCCCAATTTCCAAGACGTGCTGGAAGCAGCGCAGCGCATCGAACCCCACATGCACCGGACGCCCGTGTTGACTAGCAGAACGTTGAATCGGATGACGGGTGCTGAACTCTTTCTGAAAAGCGAGAATCTGCAACGAGTTGGAGCCTTTAAGGCACGCGGTGCGTGTAACGCGGTCTTTTCGTTGACTGAGGAGGATGTGCAACGCGGTGTGGCTACGCACTCGTCGGGGAATCACGGCGCGGCGCTGGCTTATGCTGCGGGATTGCGTGGTATTCCCGTCATCGTCGTGATGCCCGATAACGCGCCGCTGGTGAAACGTGCAGCGGTGGCCGGATACGGGGCCGAGATTGTGACCAGTGGCTCGCATCCGTTGGACCGTGAACTCGCGTTGGAAGAAGTCATCAAAGAGACCGGCGCGACGTTTGTACACCCTTCCAACGATCCGCGCGTGATTGCCGGGCAGGGCACGGCGGCACTGGAACTGCTCGAGGATGTCCCCGATCTCGACGTGGTGATGGCGCCGGTCGGGGGAGGGGGGTTGTTGTCTGGGACGGCGTTGGCGGTATCTGGGCGCTCGCCGGCGACGCGAACCATCGCTGCCGAGCCAGAGATGGCGGACGATGCCTATCGCTCGTTTCGGGATGGGGTCATTTATCCGTCCGAGAACCCACAGACCATCGCCGACGGCTTGCGGACCTTTTTGGGCGACCTGACGTTTCCCATCATTCGCGAGCACGTTGCCGATATTGTGACGGTGAGCGAGCAAGGGATTATTGACGCGATGCGTGTGGTTTGGGAGCGGACCAAGAGCATCATTGAACCATCCTCTGCCGTGCCGGTGGCGGCGTTATTGGAAGAGAAATTTGATTGTTCGGGGTTGCGCATTGGCATCATTATCTCTGGTGGGAACGTAGACCTGGATCACCTGCCGTGGCATCGAGTTTAGAATACGGATTTGCAGGATGGGAACGGATCGGAAATCATTAAATCTAAATCAAATTGGAGGTAATAGAATGAGCGAGATGAAGGACAGGGTTGTAATTGTTACGGGTGCCAGCAGTGGGATTGGACAGGCTGCGGCCTTGAAATTTGCTTCAGAGGGAGCCAGTGTAGCCTTGGTTGCTCGCAGTGCCGACAAGTTGGCCGCAGTGGGGGAGGCGATCGAGGCCAACGGTGGCGTGGCAAAGGCAATTGCGGCTGACGTGACCGAGGAAGCAGCGGTCGAACTCGTGGTCCGTGAGACGGTTAGCATGTTTGGCGGTATTGACGTGCTTGTCAACGCTGCCGGCATCATTGCCACGGGAACGATCGAGAACACGACGCTCCAGGATTGGGATTATATGATGAACGTAAACGCACGCGTGCCATTTTATCTGATCCAGTGCGCGATGCCGCACCTGGTTGAACGAAAGGGGAACGTGGTGAACGTGTCGAGTGTGAATGGTGTGCGATCCTTTCCCGGTGTGCTGGCTTATTGTGTCAGCAAGGCGGCTCTGGACCAACTCACACGCTGCGTTGCGCTAGAGATGGCGAGCAAGGGAGTTCGGCTCAATACCGTCAATCCAGGCGTCACTGTCACACGGTTGCATCGCTCTGGGGGAATGGATGAGGATGCGTATGCGGCGTTCTTGGAACACAGCAAGAGCACGCATCCGTTGGGCCGCGTGGGACAACCGGAGGAGGTCGCCGAACTGATCTATTTCCTGGCCTCGCCGAGATCTGGTTGGATCACGGGGGGCACCCATCTGATCGACGGCGGGCGTGGACAGACTTGCGCTCGTTGAGGGGCATCTGCCCAGATGCCTAGCATTTGCCTTGTCTGCCGCGCCGTGCTACAATAATATCTAGTGCAGTTGGGCGTAAATATCTCCGTAGTAATACAAACTTTAACGCCCAACTGCTAAAGTGTTTCGCGGCAGATCAGCATCATAATAGGCGCTTTGCGTTGATAGTCGGCAATTCTGAACTGTAGGCTTATTTACGCCGCGAAACACTAGTACTTGGACCTCGCGGCGTTCATCGCATCAAAGTCCGTCACCATTGAGGCGCGACGGGTGTTTGTGTGCAGATGTGGCCGAGATATGTTCGTTGGAACGATACCAGGAGGATGCCCAATGTCTCTGCTTGATAAAGCCAAGTCGTGGTTTGCGCCTGTTCAACCTCTTTCCCGGGAGGTGCTTCATTATCAGACCCCATCCGATGCGACCCAGCAATACCGCTTGCATCTGCGCGTGGAAAAAGATGGCCGTGGTTTGCTCGTCGTCAACGCTGCGACTATCCTGCACCTGAATCAGACGGCTACCGAGTATGCGCGGCTTTTGATCCAGGGGGTGGACGAGGGGGATGCGGTTCGTGCGATTGCGCGGCGGTATCGTGTCAATCGATCCCAAGCCCGCGCCGATTATCATAATCTGCGCGAGCACATCATCACGCTGGCTACTACCGTTGACCTCTGCCCGATCACCTATCTGGGGTTGGAGCGCGCGGAGCCTTTTTCGGCTGAGACCTCGGCTCCATACCGTGTGGACCTGGCCTTGACCTATCGCGTGGATGAGGCTGGCACTCTTGACTCGGAGGCCCGCCGCCGGGTGGACCGCGAGTTGAGCACCGATGAATGGCGATGTGCGCTGTGGGCGCTTTGGGATTCGGGCGTGCCGCACGTGTGCTTTACTGGCGGCGAACCGACACTGCGGGATGATCTGGTACAACTGATTCAGTATGGTGAGGAACAGGGATTGGTTACGGGTTTGCTGACCGATGGCCGTCGCTTGCGAGACCAAGCGTATTTAGACGAACTGTTGATGGCCGGGCTGGATCATCTCCAGATCACGCTGGCCTCGCATCGACCAGACGTACACAACGGGATCGTGGGGCAGGATGGTGCGTGGCATGATGTAGAGATCGGGCTGCGGAACGCTATGGATGGCGATATTTACGTGGTTGCCCACATCGTTGTCGTGCCCGCCAACGCGGATTATGTGGTAGAAACGATCGCTTACCTGGCCGAGTTGGATGTTCCTGCCGTTGCGCTGAGCAGTCCCCTGAAGGCTGATACAGAAGAAGAAAAGTCGCGATTACAAAGCGTGTTGGAGGCGGCCCAAGATGCCGTCCACGAACACGACTTGACCCTGGTTTGGGACTTGGCGGCTCCTTACTCGCACGTGAACCCGGTAGAGGTGGAGGTAGGCTTGCCGCCCGAGCAGGTGGTTCGCCAGCATCTCTACGTCGAGCCGGATGGCGACGTTCTTCCCGCGCAGGGATACAATGTTGTTTTGGGGAATCTCGTGCGTGATTCCTGGGACAGTATCTGGGATCACGCCGAGCGGAAAAAGTTGATGGGATAGGGGCGCAGGACAGGTTTATGGGGTCGGAGCATCAGTGCCATTCACCTCTGACGTCTGAGGAATGGCATAATTGGTTCTCTGTGCAGGCCGGTTGGACGCGACCGACGCGGACGTGGCTCTACCAGCAGATTGGGCTGACCACAGTTCGCACGATTCTAGAGGTCGGTTGCGGTACTGGTGTGATCGTGGGAGAACTTGCTCACCTCACCTCTGCCCGTATAATTGGTCTGGATCTGAACAAACGCGCATTGGCCTTTGCCCGTCAACGAGGGGACGACGTGGGCTATATAGCTGGGAACGCTCACATACTCCCATTCCCTGATAATTCTTTCGACGTCGTGGTGTGTCACTATTTGCTCCTGTGGCTGACGGATCCGGCGCAGGGAATGCGGGAGATGGCGCGAGTGGTTCGTCCTACGGGTCACATCCTGGCTTGCGCCGAGCCGGACTATGGCGGCCGAGTGGACCACCCACCAGAGATGGTTCCGTTGGGCCGCCTTCAGGCCAAAGCGCTGCGCCGTCAGGGTGCTGATCCCGAACTCGGACGGCGGCTGGGGGAGCTGTTCGTGGCAGCTGGCTTGTGGGCCACGGTGGGGGTGATGGCAGGGGGCTGGAACGTTCCGATCTCTCCCAATGACGGGTTCGAGGCCGAGTGGGCGATGCGGGAGCGTGATCTGGATGGTCTCATCGATCCAAGAGAATTGGGCCGGTTGCGCTCATTGGATCGTCAGGCGCTGGCAGAAGGTCGCCGTATGCTGTTTGTCCCGACGTTTTATGCGCTGGGGAAGAAATAAAACGTATACAACTTGAATTGGCGTTATGCGTAGAATTTTGTAGCACTGAACTAACCGACAAACAAGGAGTGAGCCATGTCTGAAGGAAAGGTCATTAATCGCACCGTCGTCACCATCCTTATGATTCCCGCCGTAATCTTTGCCTGTATCCTGATCTTTTTCGGGGTACTCTTTATTTGGGGGGCTTTTAGCCCAGAGGGCGATTCGGGCTGGATCACTATTGGTGTAATCACCGTGGCAGTTGGGATTGGCATCATCACCCTTGCCGTTGGCTTTTTCATCTTTATGAGAATACGCCGGTTACGGGAGAGTCAACAACCTCAAGAGATCGTGCAAAAGATCGATCTCAGCGGCGATATCGAACTGGAGACGCTCAAGTGCCAAAAGTGCGGCGGCGAGTTGCAAAAGGACAGTGTCAGTGTCAGAGAGGGGGCGGTTTTCATCGACTGCCCTTACTGCGGCTCTGCGTATCAGATGGTCGAAGAGCCCAAGTGGTGAAATAGCGCCCGGAGTGGGTGTCAGGAGGAGCTATGTTGATGTGGATTCTTATCGCGGTGGGGGCCATCATAGTCTTGGTTGTGCTGGGGGTCATCGTTTCCACCGAGTCTCGTCGCGCCCAGTTGGATCGGTCACCTTCGCCGCCCAGCGAGACTCAAGGGATGGCTCGCGGCGGTGCGGTTGGATTGGAAAAACTCGAGTGCCAGGAATGTGGCGCTGAATTGGGAGCGGATGACGTTACTGCCAAGCAGGGGCTGACTTTTGTCTCTTGTTCCTACTGTGGTTCTACGTATCAGTTTGTTGAGGAATCCCGGTGACAAAACTGGATGTACGGTTCAAAAGGAGGAAACCAATGCGTTGGAAAAAGAGTCTGATTTTGTTTACCCTCTTTGCTACGCTCGCCGTTTTTCTGTATCTGTCTTTTCCCTCGTATGCCCAGGACTATTCTTTTTCTCTGGATCAAGAGTACGTCGAGGTGTGGTTCAACTGGGATGGGTCTGTCAAGCTGGAATACTGGTTCACCTTTACGTGCGATCCGGGTGCCCATTCGGTTGACGTGGTAGACGTCGGCTTGCCAACCCGTGATTACAGGACCTCGGACGTCCGCGGCGACGTGGGCGGGATACCGATTTCCTACGCTGAGGAATCTGACTATGTAGACGGAGTAGCGGTGTGGCTGGGAGATGGGGCGATCCAACCAGGGAGAACGGGCACCGTACACGTGGTTGTGGATCGGGTGGGCGGGATGCTCTACGAGGAAGATACCGATGCTGGGTATGCCAGCACCAACTTTTCCCCTACCTGGTTCGATAGCAATCTCACCCACGGTAACACGGATCTGACAGTTCGTTTTCACCTGCCCAAGGGCGTGCAGCCAGAGGAGCCGCGCTGGCATCACAGCCCATCGGGCTGGCCCTATGATGAGCCGGACACTGCCCTGGATGACGAGGGGCGAGTGCTCTACACGTGGCATAATGCTGAGGCCAAACCGGATCGGCAGTATATTTTTGGGGCTTCGTTTCCCCGCCAGTACGTGGA
>JAAEPW010000262.1 GCA_024232355.1 Chloroflexota bacterium
AGCCCAGTTCAACCAGAAATGAGCCCAATTTACTATTAACTTGACCGTTATGGCCTCCGGTTGCCCGATTTTTTGATCAAAATCAGACCCCGTTTGTTGGTTACGTGCTATCAAAATTTCCTCTCCGACAGCCTGCTAGAGAGGGTCTATCAAGTGCTCTCATGAACACTACCATTTTTTCTGGTATTTTGCTGCGGTCAATTGGATTCAGTGACATAATTTGACTCCCCACACAATGTTGTTTTGAGGTCATTATACACCATGTCCGGCAGAATCCTACCCATTTGCTCTAGAGAGAACTTCTACAAAATCATACATTGACCATCCTCTTTACTATACAGCTTTGGTTTTTCACCGCTTGCGGGTTGCCAGTATAACGATGACAACGATCACGAATACCACTATACCGATGGCCCACATGATTGCTTTGGTCATTGGTGCGGCTTGCTCTGTTGGCTCGGATAGTGGTTCCTCGGCAGGTTTTGAGATCGGTTCTGCTGCAGGTTCCTCCGTTGGTTCTGTTGTAGGTTCCTCTGTTGGCTCCACTGTAGGTTCTGTAGTAGGCTCTGTTGTGGGTTCCTCACTTGGCTCGGATGTCGGTTGCGCAACTGGTGGTTCGTCAGATAGTGTCATTGCCGGCGCTTCGGCCACGATGACGGTCTGGTTAGCTACCAGTTCATCTGGCTCTACGTCGTCCGCTGTCAGGAACAGGCTCAGGTCGCTGTGACAGTCGCAGCCCTGATTCTGTGGTGTCACCCGCTGGATGGCGTGCGGTGTGGCAAAGGTCCAGGTGGGGCGGTTGTCAAAGTTGGGCAGCAAGTCCTCGCCATAGTAGGCAAACGAGTCTCGCGCGATGGGCACGTGGCGCACCGGTACATATTTCCATGGACGATCTCCACTGCGAATCGGGTTGAGGCCGATTTGGAACGCCATCTGGGATTCGTCTATTTTGAAGAACGGCACACCCTCGTCTGACTGTTCCACGTGGCAGTTGTAGCAGTTCTTGTAGGGCACGGTGTGGCAGACCTGACAACTGAGTTGCGCCAGGTGGCCCTCGCTGTGGTGTGGGATATCGCTCGAGCCAATGTTTTCATGACAACCTTCATTGCTGCAAGAAGGAATCACAGCACCCTCGTAACGGTGATTGACATCTCCCCCAGTTCCGTGCATTTCGTCTGCCGAATGACAATTGTTGCAGTGCATCCCGCCTGGATTATAGTGGACGTCGGCCGGATACCGGTTTTCTTCCTCGTCGGTGTTTTTTCCCTTGAATTCGTTCTCGACGCGGCTGCCATGGCAGCCGGTGCAGGTTGAATAGGGTGGGGGAGTTCCTTTAAATACGTGCCCGTCAAGCAATCCGCCTCCATTAGCGGCAGGGCGGCTGATGTGGCATTGTCCGCAAGAAGAGTGGCAAGAGGCGCAATGGTTGTCATAAGCCTCGGTCAACTGGGGCAGATGTTCTTTGTCACTTCGCTCTTGCAAAACCGTCATATAGCCTCCCAGGTCCCAATGGAGACTGTTTTCAGTAAAGGTGTTGACGGTCTCTGCATGGCAAGTGCCACAGGTTTCTGCCTGATCAGGATCAGCCACTAGGCCATCGTGAGCGGTCTCCATCTCGTCTGCCCCGCTGGTTCCGCCGTGACAGGCGATACAGCCAAGGTCGGCGTGTGTGTCCTCAAAGTATGCGTCGTTGTCAAAGAGCACTTTTTCCCATGCCTCCAACGGAGGCAGTGCGCCACCTCAGCCTTCTCCTTCAGAGAGTGCCTCTCCTTCTTCAGGTTCAACGGCCAATTCCTGGAGAGTCTCCATAGAGGTATGGCAGGTGATACAGTTCTCATCGTTGCCAGTCTGGAGTGCTGGCTGGGCCTCCGCTGTGCTGGTTATCGTCGTGATGGTGATCAGCATCACCAATCCAGTTAGTAGAGCCAGCATAGTGATTGTTTTTCTCATAGCGTTCTCCTTGTTTCGGATGCCGAGGGAAAAGCAGCCCAAATGCTACTCAAAGTTTGCCTTGCCCAGGTATCATTCCTAGTTTTTTGATGAATGCTGCTTGCTCCCACGCCGACAACCTGTCGGCGTGGGAGCCAATTACTTCAAAGAGGCTTGGTTTAGCAGCCTATCGCTTTTAATTAGACGACTTTACTGCTCTACCGGGTAACCGGGAGCGCTCGCATAACGACCAGTGGCCAACACTTCATCGTTGTCGGTCCAGCCCATCATCCCGAACTTGAGGTTGGTGGCATCATAGCCCAAAAGAGCCAAGCTGGTGGCAGCGACTTGTCCGGTGTGGCCAGTGTAGCAATAGACCACGATTTGTTGGTCGGTGGGTAGATCGTCCAGACTGTCTGCATTGGAGATGGTTTTCCACGGGATATTGCCTGCATCGGAGATGTGGCCGAGCGCATAGTGGTCGGGGCTACGAACGCTGAGAATAAAGGGATCGTTCGAGTCGTCGCCGTCCTTCAGGTTCTCGTAGAGGGCATCGGCGGACATCACGGGCTTCCACTCGGCCAGGAATGCCTGGGCACGGGCTTGGGCGATGGCGATCGCGTCAGTCTCGCCGGTTTCAAGATCGGGTGGGACATAGGCGTCAGTCAGTTCATTTGCCTCGGTTTCTACAGGGTAGCCTGGAGCCTCGGCATAACGGCCGGTGGCCAAGACCTCATCATCATCGGTCCAGCCCATCATCCCGAACTTGAGGTTGGTGGCGTCGTAACCAAAGGTGCGGAGCAGCGTGGCCGCGACTTGGCCTGTATGACCGGTATAGCAATAGACCACGATCTGTTGATCGGAGGGCAGCATAGCCAGGCTGGCAGGGTCGGCGATGGTTTTCCACGGAATGTTGTAGGCACCGGGAATGTGACCGAGCGCATAGTGGTCGGGGCTACGGACGCTGACGATAAAGGGATCGTTCGAGTCGTCGCCGTCGTTCAGGTTTTCGTAGAGGGCGTCGGCGGCCATCACGGGCTTCCAATCAGCCAATTTTGAAGCGATGTGGTTCGATAGGATTTCAGACTCTTCGGCAGCCTCGGTGGGGTAACCAGGGGCACCCGCGTAGCGACTGGTGGCTAAAACATCGTCATCATTGGTCCAGCCCATCATCCCAAACTTGAGGTTGGTGACGTCATAACCCAGCAGAGCCAGCGCGGTGGCGGCAACTTGACCGGTGTGACCGGTGTAGCAGTAAACCACGATCTGTCGATCAGTGGGAAGGTTGGCCAAGTTGTCTAGATTGGCGATGGTCTTCCAAGGAATGTTGCCTGCACCAGCGACGTGGCCGAGGCCATAGTGCTCACCGCTGCGAACGCTGACGATAAAGGGGTCGTTCGAGTCATCACCGTCGTTCAGATTTTCATAGAGAGCGTCGGCGGCCATCACGGGCTTCCACTCGGCCAAGAATGCTTGTGCGCGGGCCTGGGCGATGGCGACTGCGTCGGTCTCGCCGGTTTCAAGAACGGGCAGGTCGTAGGTTTCGGTCAGTTCGTTGGCTTTAGTTTCTACTGGATATCCGGCAGCGCTTGCATAACGACCGGCTACCAAGACGGCATCGTCGTCGGTCCAGCCCATCATACCGAATTTGAGGTTGGTGGCGTCATAGCCAAAGGTGCGAAGCAACGTGGCTGCAACCTGGCCGGTGTGCCCGGTGTAGCAATAGACCACGATCTGTTGGTCAGTAGGCAGCTTGGCCAGATTGGCAGGATCGGCGATGGCTTTCCACGGGATGTTGTAAGCGCCAGGGATGTGGCCGAGTGCATAGTGTTCTGGACTGCGGACGCTGAGGACGAAGGGATCGTTCAAGTCATCACCGTCGTTCAGGTTCTCGTAGAGAGCGTCAGCGGCCATTACGGGCTTCCATTCGGCCAGTTGCTCGTTGATATAGTTGGCCAGGGTTTCAAACTCGTCAGCGTCGCCCTCAGTGGGGTAGCCGGGAGCACTCGCGTAACGGCCGGTGGCTAGCACATCGTCGTCATCGGTCCAGCCCATCATCCCGAACTTGAGATTGGTAACGTCATAGCCCAGCAAAGCCAAGGTAGTAGCGGCGACCTGACCGGTGTGACCGGTGTAGCAATAAACCACGATCTGTTGGTCGGTGGGCAGTGTGACCAGGTTTACGGGATTGGCGATGGTTTTCCAAGGAATATTACCTGCACCAGCAATGTGGCCGAGTCCATAGTGCTCACCACTGCGAACGCTGACCACAAAGGGGTTATTCGAGTCGTCGCCGTCGTTCAAGTTCTCGTAGAGGGCATCGGCGGCCATTACGGGCTTCCACTCGGCCAGGAATGCCTGGGCACGGGCTTGGGCGATGGCAACTGCATCACTCTCGCCCGTTTCGAGGGCGGGTGGTTCATAGGTTTCAGTCAGTTCGTTAGCCTCGGTCTCGACTGGATAACCTGGGGCTCCGGCATAACGGCCAGCGACCAGAACGTCATCGTTATCGGTCCAGCCCATCATCCCGAATTTGAGGTTGACGGCGTCATAGCCAAAGGTGCGGAGCAGGGTGGCTGCGACCTGACCGGTGTGGCCGGTGTAGCAATAAACCACGATCTGTTGGTCGGTAGGCAGCATAGCTAGACTATCGGGGTTGGCGATGGCTTTCCAGGGGATGTTGTAGGCGCCGGGAATGTGGCCGAGCGCATAGTGCTCTGGGCTACGGACACTGAGGATAAAGGAATCGTTTGAGTCGTCGCCGTCGTTGAGGTTCTCGTAGAGGGCGTCGGCGGCCATCACGGGTTTCCAGTCGGCTAATTGATCACTGATGTGATTTGCCAAAATGGCGAGTTCGGATCCTTCTTCTACAAGTGCCGGTTCCTCTGTTGGTTCCGGTACTGTCGTAGGTTCTGGGGCTGCTGTGGGCTCAGGCGCTGTTGTCGGGACTGCTGTTGGGGCAGGAGTCTCTGCGCCTCCACAGCTGGTCAAGAGCAAGCTCGCTAGCAAAACTACCAGAACCAGTAATTGACTATTCTTTACTTTTCTCATTGCTTATTTTCTCCTTGAATTTGTTAAAACTAGATTGTCTGACTTGTATCGACAAAGGTGGTTTTCTGAGGTGGTTGGGTTTGCTTTTTCGTTCTCCTTGATACCTCCTCTTTTGCATTCACATGTTACACTAGCTATACTTGTATTCAGGACTGACTATATTGTATTCGTGTTGTGGCTAAATTATAGCACGAAATACTTTGTACGTCAAGAGTTTAATCTGATTCATCAGGTCGGAGCTTGCTATTATGCTGTCATTTGTGGTATAATACTGAGGAGATTGTTTGTTTGAAACCCTTCAGGAGCTTGAGAGTGACGCTTACAAAAAATGACCTTCTCGTGCTTGGTCTTCTTCTGGATCGTCCAATGCACGGCTATGAGATTAACCAGTACGTCCAGGCCGAGGACGTGACTGCTTGGTTCAGTATTAGCACAGCTGCCATTTATTATTCCTTGAACAAACTGCGCCGTCAAAATCTTATCTCTGAGACCCGCACCCGCAGCGGCGGTGCGGAAAAGAGTGTTTATCACGTGACGGAGCAAGGGCGGGAGCAGTTCTTTGCCGGGATGGAAAAATCCCTGGCTTCTGAGGAGCCTATCCGCTCTGAATACGATCTAGGCATCTTTTTGCTCAATAAACTGCCACAGGATCGGGCGCTAGAGTTGTTGGAAAAGCGATTGAACTTTTTGCGACAATGGGGCGATACCCTGGTCCAGACTTTGGAGCAAGAGCGTGCAAATGGAGGTCAACCTTTGCGGTTGGCGATTCTGGAGCACGCCGACGCCTGCGCGCGGATGGAGGTCGAGTGGTTGGCTGGCATTGTTCGCCAGACGCACGGCGATGAGGTGGGAGAGCGACGTGGTTTGATGCTTCTCACTGGTGACCTGCGCGATTTCCATCTCCCTGATCTGATCAAGCTAATAGTTTCGGGGAAACATAATGGTACTTTGACCGTGACTGACGGAATTTTGACGCGTACCCTCAGCGTTCATAAAGGTCGTCCTGTCTGTGCTACATCCTTGCGTCCTGATGGGGAGGTACGCGATCCCGATCAGGTGATGAACGATGTCTATGATCTCTTTCGTTGGCAAGAGGGGGCCTTTACCTTTGATCAACTCATTGAGCCTCGGGAGGGTTGCACAGTGTTTGACATCAGTGCTGAGGACATAATTCTATCCGGGTCTCGTTGGGTGGACAACTGGACGACCATCCAGCGGGTGGTCCCGTCCTCGGATACCGTTTTTGAGCGCCGGGGTGGGGGGGCAGGCGAGAGTGACCTGACTCTGATGGAAGAGGAGCGCCAGGTGTTGGATGCGTTGGATGGTCTCAAGGATGTCACTGCTGTGGCCAGAGAATGTGGCCTTACCGAGTTTGAGACTAGTAAGATTTTGTATGGTTTCCACGCCGTGGGGTTGGTGCGGCCTGGAGATCGAGACAAGATTCGACTTCGCCGCCTATTCCGCGAGTTCGCCGAGTTGATGTGTCGAGGAACCCGGCCCTATCGCGCAACTCCCAACGACGCTGCGTGTGAAGTGGCGGTCAATCAACGCTGTGGTGATCTGCCGGTCCGTCTCATCACTGGCCGCGTTCAAGATCACACGAACCCCGGTTTGCAGACGGAGGAATTGGCCCAAGTCTACCGATCCTTTTTGCAAAATCAGCGAACCGTGGTGAAAGAGTGGTTTGGAGACGATGTGGCCGAACGTTTGCTTCAGCAGGTGCTCTCTCAGATCAGCCCCGGCTTGCGGGATATTCTAGAACAGTACAACTTGATTTGATATAGGAGCGTTCGTGGAGGTGTGGGGGCGGCTGACGGATTGAGAGAAATATTTCATATTCCGTCCCCCCAAAGCAGGTCGGGAGCAGTATCGTTCCAACTCCAGGTTTCATCCACGAGTATCACTTGGACTGGCTCGTCGCTTATCACGCTTTTGACTTTGCGTCTTACCTCTTCGATGAGATGTCCCGCCAGCGGGCATTCACGATGTGTCAATACCATGCGCACTTCCACACCCCGTCCATTGAGGGTTATTTCCCGGATCAGCCCCAGGTCAACCACGTTGGTGCCGATTTCAGGGTCAATTACCTCCTGCAGAGCTTGGCGAATGTCATCCTCGCGGGCAGGCGATAGACTGTGTTCATGCGTGTCTAGTGCCTGGGGTGGGATATTTAAAAGTGTACGTTCTAATTCTTGTACACGCTCCTCCAAACGGCTTTGTTGACTCAATGTTTTGCTGAGCGTTCGTAACACGGGATCGGGTAGTCGTCCGTGCTCCAAGTCTGCTCCTGGCTTTTCCGAACGTTTCGGTCCTGCCATGCGTCCTGGTACACCTACGATTGTTGCCCCAGCCGGCACAGGCTTGATCACCACCGAGCCAGCGCCGACCCGCGCGCCGTCCCCTACAACAATCGGGCCTAAAATCGTTGCGCCAGCACCAATGACGACGTTGTTCCTGATGGTGGGATGTCGCTTTTTCTTTTCCAGGCTTGTGCCTCCAAGCACAACTCCTTGATACATCAACACATCATCACCGATTTCGGACGTTTCTCCAAGCACCACTCCCATGCCGTGGTCAATGAAAAATCGGCGTCCAATGCGAGCCCCTGGATGGATTTCCACTCCCGTCAATCCGCGACTAATATGTGAGATGAGGCGACCTAGAAAAAGGAGATCGCGTTGCCAAAGGAAATGGGCCAGCCGGTGCATCCAGAGCGCGTGTAGGCCGGGATAGAGAAAGAGAACCTCCCACATTGTTTTGGCAGCTGGGTCCTTGGAAAAAACGGTCTGTATGTCTTCTCTGATTTTGTTTAGAATGCCTATTGGCATCTCACGTGATAAGGTGGTTGGTCCCAGCAAATGTTTCTGCCTTGTGCTACTCACTGTCAAAGAGTCCTGTGCTCAAGTATCGCTCTCCCGTATCGGGCAAAATGACGACAATGAATTGGCACACGCTTTCTGGTCGAGCTGCTACCTGCAATGCGGCAAAGGTCGCAGCACCGGAAGAGACACCTGCCAGAATGCCTTCCCTTCGCGCCAAACGACGGGTTGTGGTTGCGGCATCTTTATTGCTTACCTGAATTACCTCGTCTATCAGATCCACGTGCAGTACGTCGGGCACAAAACCTGCGCCAATGCCCTGGATCTTGTGCGGACCGGGCTTGCCGCCAGAGAGAATCGGAGAGCCCGACGGCTCCACAGCGATGACCCGAATCCCCTTTTTCCGCGGTTTGAGCACCTCGGCGATGCCGGTGATGGTACCACCGGTCCCTACACCTGCCACCACAACGTCTACTTTTCCGTCGGTATCGCGCCAAATCTCCTCGGCCGTGGTGCGTCGGTGAATTTCTGGGTTGGCCGGATTCTTAAATTGCAAGGGGACCAGGTAGCGTGGATCCTGCGCTGCCAATTCTTCGGCTTTTTGTATTGCTCCTGGCATCCCCTCTGCGCCTGGGGTTAGAATTAACTTGGCGCCCAGTGCCTGTAGTAATCGGCGGCGCTCAACGCTCATTGTATCGGGCATCGTCAGGACGAGTTTGTATCCTTTAGCGGCACAGACAAATGCCAGCCCGATACCCGTGTTGCCGCTCGTAGGTTCCAGAATGACAGTGTTTTCTTCGATTAATCCAGCTTGTTCTGCTGCTTCGATCATATTTACGCCGATACGATCCTTTACGCTGCTCAGCGGGTTGAAGGATTCCAACTTGACCAGCACCGTGGCCTGTAACCCCTCTGCCACTCGGTTCAGTTTGACCAGTGGTGTGTTTCCGATGGTTTTAGATATGTCATCATAAATTCTCGCCATTGTTCTGTTTCTCCTTTTGAACAAGTTGCCATATTTTGATAGTTATTGCGAGGGTGATTGTACAACTGTTGAGTAACTTTGTCAACTATTGGTGATTGAGTCGTTAGTGTGAATGCTTACAGGATCAACGCTTGGCTTCTGTCCGTGCTGTGGTATAATCTCGCCCGTGTCCAAGTTGCGTCGATTCTTACATTTAATCAGGAGGTAAGTACGTGAAACTGCACGAGTATCAATCCAAGCGGCTTTTCGCCGTGCATGGTGTACCGATTCCGGATGGCGACGTTGCAACGACGTCACAAGAAGCACGACTTATTGCTGAAAGGTTGGGTGGGGCTGTTGTTGTCAAATCCCAGGTGCTTGTCGGCGGGCGTGGTAAGGCTGGCGGCATCAAGCTGGCTCAGACTCCCGACGAGGCCGAAAAGATGGCCGAGGAAATCCTGAAACTAGAAATCAAGGGGTTGCCCGTGCGCAAGGTTCTGCTGGATGAGGCAGCTAATATTCAGAAAGAGATTTATTTGGGGATCGTCATAGATCGCACCAATCGTCGAGCCGTGATGATGGCTTCTGCAGAGGGAGGTGTAGAGATTGAGGAGGTTGCTCGAACAAATCCTGACGCGATCAAAAAAATTACCATTGATCCTTTTTTGGGGTTGCGCGGTTACCAGACTTTGGAACTTGCCAAGGGGATTGGCCTGACAAGCGCGCATTTTCGTGGATTCGGTCGTATCGCGAGTGGCTTATACGAGGCTTTTGTCGCTTATGATGCTTCACTGGCTGAGATCAATCCGTTAATTGTCACTGGTGCTGACGAGTTGCTGGCAGTGGATGGCAAGATGGTGGTCGATGACAATGGTCTGTTTCGGCATACTGACTTGGCAGAGATGAGGGATGTGGATGAAGAAACCCCGACTGAGCGTGAGGCGCGCGAAGCTGGCTTGAGTTACGTCCAGCTCGATGGCGAAATCGGGTGTATGGTCAACGGTGCCGGACTGGCGATGGCATCTATGGACATCATCAAGCACTTTGGTGGTGCGCCGGCCAACTTTCTCGACATTGGTGGTGGAGCCAAGGCCGACCGCGTGGCAACGGCATTGCGGCTTATTTTGGCCGACGAAAATGTCAAGGCCGTGCTGTTTAACATTTTTGGTGGTATTACGCGTTGTGACGAGGTCGCCAAGGGTATCTTGGCTGCTTTTGAACAGGTCAAGCCCACTGTCCCATTGGTTGCCCGCCTGGTCGGTACGAATGAGAAGGAAGGACGGGAAATTCTGGATGGTTCGGAATATCAATTGATCACGGCGACAACGCTGGCCGAGGCGGCGCAAAAGGCTGTTGCTGCTGCCAAGGGCGCGGTATAGGGGGACAACAATGACGATTCTAGTTGATAAGAATACTCGGTTAGTTGTACAAGGTATCACTGGACGTGAGGGCGAGTTTCACAGTCTGCAAATGATCAAATACGGCACCCAAGTTGTCGCTGGTGTCACGCCTGGTAAGGGTGGGCAGATGGCTTGTGATGGTCAAGTACCGGTCTTTGACACCGTCGCTGAAGCAGTGGCGGAGACTGGGGCAAATACGTCTGTCGTTTATGTACCGGCTCGCTTTGCTGCTGACGCGATCTTGGAAGCTGCCAGTGCAGGCATTCCACTCGTTATCTGTATTGCCGAAGGTCTTCCTACCCTTGATATGATCCGCGTTCGTGCGTATCTTGATCAGAAAGGGACGCGGCTGATAGGCCCCAATTGCCCTGGATTGCTCTCTCCTGGTGAGGCCAAGGTAGGCATTATGCCCGGACATATTGCGACTCCTGGTCCTGTGGGCGTTGTTTCTCGTTCGGGGACTCTGACCTATGAGGTTGTTTATGCGCTCACCGCAAAGGGTATTGGCCAAACGACTTGTGTTGGCATCGGTGGAGACCCTATCATTGGTACCACGTTCATAGATGCGCTAGAGTTGTTTGAGGCTGACCCTCAAACTGAGCAGGTGGTCCTCATCGGTGAAATTGGCGGCAGTGACGAGGAACGGGCTGCTGAATTTGTCGCCGAGCGGATGACAAAGCCGGTCACGGCCTTTATTGCAGGAGCGACCGCGCCTCCAGGTAAGCGGATGGGGCACGCTGGAGCCATCATCCAGGGTGGTGCTGGCACAGCTGCAGAAAAGATCGCTGCCTTTGAGGCGGTTGGTGTTCGGGTTGCTGAACATCCCGAACAAATTGCGGATATTGTTGCGCAGAGCTAGTGGTTAGTTGACGGTAGACGGTGTAAGAGATATTCTTGCTGTCTACCGTCACTGTTTATCATCTACTATTTATGATAAAGTGGATACGCCAACGACTTGACTGGGGGCTTTTGCTTGCGCTTGTGATGGCTCTTGTCGCGGCTGCCCCTTTCCTCACCCGTCCTGGCCTTCCCCGGGAGACGGATACCGAACTCCACGTCTACCGCGCTGCCGAACTGGGTCACATGCTCCGTGCTGGTGTTTTCTATCCACGTTGGGCCTCTGATCTCTACTTTGGTTACGGCTACCCGATTTTCAATTATTATGCCCCGTTCACTTATTACCTGGCCAATCTGTTCGACTTGTTGCCAGGTGTCGACATCGTTGGGGGAGTCAAGGCGGTATTTGTTCTGGGTTTCGTTGTGGCTTCCTTGGGTGCTTATCTGTTGGGGTGTGAGTTATTCGGTTCTTTGGCTGGGAGAGGAGCAGGTGTGTTAGCAGCTGCCTCATTCACTTTTTCTCCTTATGTTGCATTTATTGACCCATACGCCCGCGGCGTCTTGGCAGAGCATTTTGCAATTTGTTTGCTGCCTCTGGCTTTTTACGCCTTTCGTCGCTTGATGAGTGGAACGGGAGGGTGGATGGCGCTGATGGGGGGTGTGTTCACCCTGGCGGCGATTATGCTCAGTCACAATTTGTTGGTCTTGGTGGCTGCTGTCTTGCTGTTAGTTTATTGGATGTGGGAAGTTGTGTTTGGCATAGGGCGCAGTCGAGCGGGGTGGGGGGTGCTGACCCTTGTTTTAGCGGCAACCATTACGACATTCTTCTGGCTCCCGTTTCTGTTAGAGCGCGATGCGATCAAGCTGGAGGTTATTGGTCCTGGTCATTTTGATTTCCACGAACATTTTCTTTCGTTGGCTGAATTACTTGCTCCTTCACGCATCTTTGATCTGGGTGCAACGGCACCTCATTATCGCTTCAACCTTGGCTTGGCGCAATGGTTGTTTGCCTTGCCAGCGATCGGTGCGTTCTTTTATCTAAAGGCTCGAAAGAATTCTAACGAGACCTTGACATCACGTTCACATATATCCCTGCTTTACTTTATCTTGGTCGGCGGCGTTTTGATCTTTTTGATGATGTCTGTTTCGACGCCTATTTGGGAACAGGTGCCAGGAGTGCCCTATCTCCAATTCCCGTGGCGACTGATGGGGCCGGCCAATTTGATGCTGGCGATAGCTGCTGCAGGGAGCGTGGTGTTACTGGCTGCATTGTCTGCCCCGCGCTGGCGTGATCCAATTTTGGCAGTGGCAATAGGGGCTATCTTGTTGCTGGCCTTGCCTATACTCTATCCGCCGACCTGGTCGCCAGATTTTGGCGGCACGTTGCCGCAGGATATTATCGAATGGGAACGGAAAAGTTTGGCCATCGGCACGACATCAACAGGCGACTTTCTTCCAGTGGAGGCGGCACGGGTTCGGATGCGCCCTATGCCGACATTGGTCGAATCCTATACGCAGCCGGGTCCAGTGGATAGAGTCAATCGTGTTGTTCTCCCCAAAGGTGCTGAGCTTGAGATCGTAGATCACGGTCCGCTCCACGACCGTTTTGCTATCTCGACGCCCAAAAAATTTGTTCTGCGCCTGTATACGTTTTACTTTCCCGGTTGGAGAGCGTATGTGGATGGTGAGCAAGTAGAAATTGACGTGGCTGGCCCTGAAGGTTTTATCACGCTCCAGGTGCCCCAAGGTGAGCACGATGTGCTGGTACGTTTTGAGGACACGCCACCGCGCACGGCAGGATGGATTATTTCATCTGCCGGCCTGATAGTATTGATCATTGCCTCGTTTCTGATACGCTCTTTAACCACTCGCGATCTCTGTTTACCACGGTTAACGTCTCGTTCCGTGCTCTGGTTGGCTGGAACGTTGGTACTCTTTATTTTTCTAAAAAGCATAGTGATAGATTCTAGGGATGAGTGGCTGCGTTATACCTCTCCACCAGGACAAGCGTGGGCTGCTCAGCACGAACAACGGCTCAATTTTGGTGGACAAATTGAGCTTTTAGGCTATGATTTACCCAGAGCACGCGTGCGCTCTGGAGAAACATTCCCGCTGGTGCTTTATTGGCACGCACTGACGTCCCTGGACACAAATTATCAGTCATTTGTGCATATGGCTCGTCCTCTACACATCTTGTGGGGACAGGAAGATCACTTGAACCCGGCCGGTTTGCCAACGAAACGCTGGCCGCTCGATAAGTATGTGTGGGATAAATACGAGATTCAAGTCTTACCGGGAACACCACCGGGAGAGTATGCGCTTAACGTGGGGATTTATTCACGGGCTGGAGGCTATCGACTGGAACAGTACAACGTTGATGGTCAGGTCGTTGGCGATAGTGCTATGGTTAGTTCGATTCAAGTAGAGCGCCCACATCGTCAGCCACGAATAAGCGAATTGGGAATGACAAGTGAGGTGATGACGACTTTTTCAGAGGGCGGCGTCACACTCTTGGGGTATGCTCAATCTCGCCAACAGGCAAGTGTGAAAGATGCGTGGCCCATTACGCTCTTTTGGCGTGCCGATCGTGACCAACCTGCTGCGCGTGTCCGTGACTTGGTGCTGTTAGATACGGATGGTCAAGAGGTGGACCGAATTTCGGGAATTCCATTAGATGGTTACTACCCCTTTGATAACTGGCAAACTGGTGAGGTTGTACGGGATCCGCTCTGGTTTACTTTTGTGCAGCCAGTAAGGCTCGATGCAGGAATATATCACTTTGGAGCAATAGTTAGTGGGGATGACGGGCCTCTGAATCCCGATGGAGCGCTCGATGAGTTTGTGCTTTTGGGCACGGTAGAATTAGTGGAGGAGGAAAAAGAGTGATGGATAAAAAAGAACGATTGATGTCTGCTATTCGTGGTGAACGGGTAGATCGTCCACCAGTGGCATTGTGGCGACATTTTCCCGGTGATGATTGTCGCCCAGAAGATTTGGCAGCAGCTACAGTTGCTTTCCAGCGTCGATACGACTTTGACTTTGTCAAGGTCACACCAGCTAGTAGCTTTTGCATACAAGATTGGGGAGCGCAGGATCGGTGGACGGGTTCTTTGGAGGGGACACGCGACTATACTTTTCGTCCCATCCAGACTCCCGATGACTGGACTAAACTGTCACAGTTGGATCCTAGCAAAGGCGCATTAGGGGCACAGTTGGATTGTCTGCGTCTCATTGCCGATGGACTAGAAGGTGAGACTCCGTTTATTCAGACAGTTTTTAGCCCATTGGCTCAAGCCAAGAATCTGGTGGGCAAAGAGCACTTGGCAATTCATTTGCGTCGCTATCCTGACGCAGTACGCGCTGGGTTGGAAGTTATCACTGAAACGACTATTCGATTCCTTGAGGCAGCGTGTGAGGTTGGTATAGATGGCGTATTCTATGCAGTACAATATGCACAATACGGGCTGCTCAGCGAAAAAGAGTTTGTGACTCTTGGTCGACCCTATGATCTGCGGGTGCTGGAAGCGGCACAGGCGTTGTGGTTGAATGTGCTACACCTGCATGGTACTGACGTAATGTTTGATCTCTTGGCAGATTACCCCATTCAGGTCATCAACTGGCACGATCGGGAAACGTGGCCGACTTTGGCTGAGGCACAGGATCGTTTCGGCGGAGCGGTGTGCGGCGGGTTGCAACAATGGGATGTAGTTGTACGTGGCACTCCTGAGCATGTGCGAGAGCAGGCTGCCGATGCAATTGCACAGACTGGCGGGCAGCGTTTTATTCTTGGGACTGGGTGTGTTACGCCCATCATTGCGCCGATGGCAAACATTCGAATGGCGCGTGATGTGGTCGAAAGTTAGATGTCTAGGAGGCAATGATGGGCAAGCGTCAAAGTAGGCAAAAGAGGAAAGGACGAAAAAAGCAACGGCAAAAGCGAAAAAGATCGATGGTGGCTTCACCGACAGCTGCCACTGATATGCGTTGGCGTAATGCAGCGATTATCGGTGGTACTATTGTAACGTTACTGATTGTTGGGGCATTGATAGTTGTCAATCTCGGGAGTGCGTCAAAAGAACACGATCCATTCCAGGGAATTCAGGGAGGCATTACGAAAGAGGGATTCCCATACCTTGGCTCACTCGACGCAGATGTGGTATTGACCGAGTTTACCGATTTTTACTGTTCTCACTGTCGCGATTATGTCTTAGAGTCAGCGGGCAGTATTCTGGTAGACTATGTGGCGACCGGGCAAGTTCGGTATGTGCTTCACCATTACAGCAATGGTAGCGCGCAGTCATTACAAGCGACCGACGCTGCAATGTGTGCGGCTGATCAGGATCTTTACTTTCAATTCCAGCACGCTTTTTTTGAGAATCCTGTCACAACGCGAGAGGGCTTTCTCGTTCTTGGTCGTGATTTGGGACTGGACGAGGAAGAATTTCTGGCCTGTTGGGATGCGGGACAGCATCGTGAGACATTGGTGGAGCATATCCAAGCTGCCAGGACGCTGGGTGTCTCTGGGACACCCAGCTTTCAGATCAACAACCAAATGGTAGTTGGTAACCGAGCAGATTTAGTGCGCCAAACAATCGAGGATGAACTAGCAGCAGATTGAGCGGCAGCCTCGAATTCTTGTTTTTGCTGTTTTAAATAGAGGCGTTGTTCTTGAGCAACGCCTCTATTTCTTCGAGTGCTGTTTGAGGGTGCGGGCCAGAATATCTTCTCGCTCGGATAAATCAGGACGTTCTTGCTTTCCGTGGCGGGATCCACGTCCACGTTGATGGCTCTGTGCGCGTTGGAGCGCAATTTCCATCGCGGTGTGAGTAGGTTCCTCGTCCTCAGAAATGTCGTCTTCCTCTATTTCTTCCTGAATGCCCATCATTGTTAGGTCAATACGCTTCTTTCGTCGATCAAGCTTGAGAACACGCACCTCAACCTCATCGCCCATCTTGACTAATTCTGATGGATGGCGTACGTAACCTGAAGACATCTCCCGAACGTGTAGCAAACCTGCCCGCTCCGCGCCGATGTCTACAAATGCACCGTATGACTCGATTCGAGTCACTGTGCCTGTATGTGTTTGTTCAGTCCTTAATTCAGACCAATCGACATCTGGAGGCTCGATCATTGTCAAACCGATGCGCCCCTTTTCTGGGCTCACTTTGGTAACCCATACTGTCACACTGTCACCCGGTTGAACGACATCGCTCACGCGATTGATACGCGTGGGAGAAAGTTGGGAAATATGTACTAGGCCATCGTGCTCCAATCCAACATCTACGACAGCCCCATACAATTGTGTTTCTTTGACGGTTCCTTGCAAACATAGTTTTGGTTTTAAATCAACGATAGAGTTGATTTGTTCAGATTCTATTGCCATAAGCTCCTTCCGAATTGTGGTCAAATCATTAACTGGTGGCATTATAGTCCAGGATTCCAAAGTGTCAAGTGCCTTCTCCTTGTGGAGTTAAGCGTGCTTCGCATAGTCGTTAGGCGAGATCGAAAACCTGGCTCTTTCCCTTTTTGAGGGAAAAATAGACTATGCGAATGGAGCCGGGCTGAAAGTGCCTGATGCGAACGTGCGAGAAGGGTGGAGTAATTGTAGCAAGATGTTGATGTTGTGAAAACTTACCATGCAGCGTGGGGAAAGGTGACAATCCCGGCATGAATTCCCACCCGCTTGTACATTTTTACATTACTATAAGGTTCACCCATCAAACCGTCGTGGATAGCCCAACTACGGCCTCGCACACTCTTGGCTGCTTCAGGGAAACGAAAATGTGTTCCATCCAACCGCTTGGATAACAGCCCCCCTGGGGTAAATTCCTTTTGAATCCACTCCATTCGTCCCAATCCAAGTACGTATGAAAAACCCAGTCTCTCAAAAAGAATAGCATTATGATAAGCCAATGGCTGGATATAAAAGGCATCATGATGAAGCCCAGAGACAAATTGTTCTAGAATGGGCATTAGCCTTCGGGTCACGCTCAAACCTTGACGTACCTGCCCCGGTGCGAGCCCTGCCCTCATTGCTCGTTTTTCTTCTTCAATGTTCCGTTCTAGCGTACCGAAATAAGTCAGAGTACCATCAGGCAGTCGATCTGTATTGAATCGCTCAGAATATGGGTCATTGACGATAAACAACACTACTTCAATTTGATTGTTAGGTGTATCAGCCAATTGTAAATACAGAGCAGGATCTTGAGCATCCCAAGTGTGGCGCAGAGAAACCTCTACAGAAGAGATTCCAGGTTGACACTCGTATAAAACACGTCCTTCACTATCAGCCAGAGTATGAGGATCAATTCTAAAACGATGGAGAATTTCAAGAGGCACTAACTGTCGATATACTTGCAGCATTTGTTCGGTAGAAAGTCTATTGATTTGGCCAATAGAGAACAAATCCATATCCTGTGGCAATATAGTGGACTGTTGTACATGCCTCGTCGTCTGGCTCATAGCTACCTGCCTCGCTCTCGATCTCTCATTGCACGCTCAACATCACGCTGAGCATCCCGCTTGGCGATGGCTTGGCGTTTATCGTACTTGCGCTTTCCCCGTGCCAATGCGATCTCGATTTTAGCACGCCCACTTTTTAAGTATAGTCGAACAGGCACAACAGTATATCCACGTTCGTAAACACGAGAAATTAGTCGATCAATCTCACGTCGGTGAAGCAACAATTTGCGTGAGCGTCGCGGCTCGTGACTATATTTCCCGGCAGGATCATAGGGAGCAATGTGTATGTTTATCAGCCACAGCTCTCCGTCACGTGGCTGTACGTATCCATCACTCAAATTCACCCTGCCAGCACGAATAGATTTTATCTCAGTTCCTGTCAAAACCAAGCCTGCTTCATACCGATCTTCGAGATGAAAATCTCGAACAGCTTTGCGATTGCGAGCAATAACTTTGACACCCATTATTCACCCGTAAGAAGATATTCGACAGCTCGTTCCAGCTGAGGATCCTCATCCGGCTCTACACCCTCTTCAGGTATCAGTACCTCAATATCAGGCTCGAGACCTTCGCCGTGAATTGCCCGGTCATTGGGAGTGAACCAGCGAGCAATGGTGACTCGCAACTCGGAACCGTCACTGAGAGTGAACGGGCGTTGTACCGACCCTTTACCAAAAGTGAGTTCCCCAATCAACACAGCACGATCCAGATCTTGCAATGCACCGGCCACGATCTCGGATGCGCTAGCACTTCCTCTATCCACTAGCACGACTAGTGGAATCTCTTCACCCACATCGCCCGAGCGAGCACCACCATTAGGTAACGATTGTTCTCGACCGTCGCTCCAGCGTTCAATAACTACTGTTCCATCGGCCAAGAAAAGGTCGGTGACTTTTACCGCTTGATCTAGCCAGCCACCGGGGTTTCCGCGCAGGTCAAAGACAATACCTTTTGGTTCCTGAATTAAGAGTTCTTCCAACCCCTCTTCCACCAGTTCACTGGCCGTCGAGTTGAACTCGAATAGTCGAATATAACCAATATCGTCATCGCGCATTTCAACTTCAATGGTAGGGATTTCTAACCGCGCGCGAGTGACGATTATTTCAAATAACTCGGATACTCCTTCACGTCTGATAAGCAATATAACATCTGTGTCAGCCGGGCCACGAATTAAATTAATGGCCTCATAGAGCGACATTCCAACGATAGAGATCTCATCTACTTTTAAAACACGGTCACCGTCAAGAACTCCCGCTTGTTCAGCTGGTCCATCTTGGAATACTCCCACTATCTCCAATGCACCTGTTTCATCTATATTGACAAACGCACCGATACCTTCGAATTCTCCAGTAGCGTCCTCAGCGATTATGGAAGCAGCCTGAGGCTCGATAAAAGCTGTATATTGATCTCCTAACGTGTTCAGTACTCCCTGGATAGCGGCGTAGGTTACTTCCTGCATATTGGGCAACTCGCCATAAAAATCACGTTGTACCAAGTCCCACACTTCCCAAAACAATTGAAAAGCTTCCTCCTCAGCGTTTGTGGGCGTAGGTATCGGAATGGGTGTGGGGAGTAGTGTGGCCTCTGCCGGAGCTTGGGTTTCTCCAGGTAAAGGACTTGGCAAAGGAGGGGACAGGGTAACTGTCGGATTCTCCGTTGTCGGCGAAACTCCTGATAATGATGGCAGTAAACCGCTACTGGTCAATAGATAAGACGAGCCAAACCCAGCTAAAAATGTAACTACTACAAGTGTCAGCAAAAGCATGCCGGCAAATAAAAATTTGATTATACTGCGTAATGTACTATCCATTTACACTCTCCCAAATCCTCAACGCAAATTTGTAAAAATATTCTAGTCTAGTTGTGATTGCAGGTATACTACTGCACGATCCAGTTGTTCATCCAGAGAATCATTCTCTCGCGGGACATAAATATCTGGTGTCAGACCCTGCCCCTCGATTTGATGTTGGTCAGGTGTTAGCCAGATTGCTGATGTGACGTGCAATGATGAACCATCAGACAATTCATAAATCAACTGAACTGAACCTTTGCCATAAGTGGGTTCTCCTATCAGTACCCCACGGTCGTAATCTTGCAATGCGCCCGCGACAATTTCTGACGCGCTCGCCGTCCCGCCGTTGATTAGCACAGCAAGTGGAATATCGTTAGCAAGCCCATTATTCTGTACAGGAAAGGTGCGTTCTTTACCGTCACGGTGCCGCTCGATCAGTACTATACCTTCGCTTAGAAACTGGCTGGCAGTAAGCACCGACGGATCAAGCAATCCGCCAGCGTTGTCTCGCAAATCCAAAATCAAACTGGAAATCATTGTTTTTTGTTTCAACTCTTCAAGAGCAGTGATGACTTCATCACCTGTTCTTTCAGTAAAGCTTTTGATGTGTATATAGCCGATACTTGGTGCCTGGTCAAGCACTCGCCAGACAACGGAAGGAACCTGAATTTCAGCACGGGTGATTACCAGATCAAACGGGGGGGCGGGGGGGCGAGAAATTGTAAGCGTTATCTGTGTGCCTATCTCATCGTGGAACCAAGCACGGACATCGGCAGTAGTAGTTTGATCAGAAAGCATCTCTCCATCTATGCCTAGCAAAATATCCCCATCCTGAACTCCAGCATATTGGGCAGGAGAATCAACATAGGGAGAAAGCACGATTTGATGTTCTGCGTTGTGCCATAGTGTAACACCTATACCGCCAAAAGCGCCGCGCATTTCGTCACGTTCCAACTCGCGAGGTTGTGGTTCGACAAAGACAGTATATGGATCATTGAGCAGTAACAATGCCTCGTGAATGGCTCCGTAGGTGCGTCCGCTTGGGGGTGGAAGTTCACCGTAGAAATACTCTTCCACATAGTTCCAAACTTCCCAAAATACCTTTTGTGGTCCAGGTGAATTATGGACAGCTTGCCCCATCTTGTTCCACATCCAGTATGCACCAAACCCAGTTGTGTAAGCCAGACAAAGACAAATAAAAATGATGCTTATCAATAAAATGTTTTTGCGAGTTGATCTAGACATGACAAAAATATCACTTTGATTTGATGGGTTAGTTACCTGTTTCTTGAGCAATATATTCTATCACAAAGCAGAATGTGAGCAAGCATGTCAGGGCGGCGACTGCGGGTAGCGTTAGTATGTAAGAGATAACCGTGAGGGACGCCTTATGGTTGCGGCCGGGCTCGTTTTGGGCATACTAACCGGTGTTGAGGGAGCGGGATCGAATGCTGAAAATAGCAGGGTGGGGGGAGAAAACGTGACTTGACAGGGCTCAACTTTGGGCTATACTATGTTTGCGTTAATTTCTATTAACGCAAACATAAACGGTGTAGTAAGTGCGTAATTCGTCCACAATTTACTACCTCATTCAGGAGGCTGCAAAATGGGCAGTATTCAGCAAGCTATGGATTCGTTCCTCACAAGTAACAGGACAGTATGGTCACCGCGTACCACTGACACGTATGCTTCTGCGTTGCGCCGTTTTGCATCCTACATTAAAGACTCAGAACACATATCTCTCGCTTCCCCCACCCCACTGTTGGCTAAGGAACTTGACCTACCTGAACGGTACGCCGAGTTCCTCGCATCTCAACATACGGATGTGTTACCTCCTGGCACCGAAGCTGCGGCTGTTGGACTGAGCGAATCTACGTACCGAGTCTATTTGTCGGCCTTGGCGAGCTTTTACTCGTACCTGTTCATGGTTGATGATCTGGGGCAAGTCACGGCGACCGAGTTCCAGCGTCTACTGACGCGACTTCGGCGTGCAGCGACCAACCCTTCTCTTAAAAGCACGACACTGCGCCCGGAGACCGTGCGACATGCGCCCGATGCTGCTTTGATAGACCGGATCATCAGATTAGCTAAGACGAACTACCCGAGTCCCGACTCCCAGGAGCGGGACCAACAACTGGGCGAGATGCGTCGCCTGCGCAATGTGGCACTTTTAGAAACACTGCGCAGCACCGGGGTGCGGATCAGCGAAGCGCTTGGCCTGGATGTCGGAGATCTGCGTCCCGGCGACCGGACGGGCATTATCCAAGCCGACGTGGCAAAAGGAGACAAAAGTCGTCCTATGTTTTTTGATGGCCGGTCGTGGCACGCTTTGAGGGTGTACAGATCTCAAAACTCGCCCCAGCCCTCATCTCCCTTATTCTTGCGCCATGACCGAGGGGTAGGAGATGGTAAGCTCAAACGGTTGAGCCGGGCTGGGGCGCAGGCCGAGATACGCCGGCTCCGGCGACTCCTGGTGAGAAATTTGCGCGTGGAGCTTGTTCAGCTACTCATTCCTGATTGCTCAGACGAGAATGTGCAACATATACTCGTTCAACTTGACGAGGCAGCCAGACGCGATGAGTGGCCAGTGGTGATACTCCAGGCGCAACGCAAGAGTCCAGAATTGGCCGACGAAGTAGCTGAACTGAGGCTGCAAATTCATCAAGCAGAAGAGCTAACGGCTCACAGCTTTCGACATTACCTAGCCACATACCTACTGGGCAAGACAGAGGATCTGGCTGCCGTCCAACGTATATTGGGCCATGCCGATCCACGCACTACTGAACGGTATGCGGAACAAAGTCATGCCCGTCTGCGCGAGGTGCACAAGCAGGCGATGGATCCTTTCGTCGCTAGCGAGGCGTTGTGAACAGAACATAGATCCGACTATACGACCATCAGCGATTCGACAAGTGGCGCTTGGTCGAAGCGATCGTGAGAGTTAAGAGAAGAAAACAGATCTTTGACACAAAGGCAAAATACTGGAAGCGAAGCGACGAGATCTCGTTCTATATCGCCACGACTGTTGCGAGCGCCAATGTGTTCTGCCGAGGCATCAGAAACCATTGGGGTATCGAGAATCGAAACCACGTCAATCCTCCTGCGAACCAATCAAGTGTCGAACGTCAGGATAGAGTTGTTCGAACTGTATGAACCTAGACCGCGTCATAAGTTACACGGGAGTTATTTAGAATTGACTCTACTCCACCTTTATGCTATCATATTATAAAAGCAACTTTTCCTGCCCATTCTTCGTAGACAATATTGCCAACACAAAAACTCGTTAAAAACCGGAAACTGTCGCCGGACCAATAACTTTTCAGGAGGTGTATTATGGTTAACCTATTGCTACGCTCGACACTTGTACTTGCATTACTATTTGGTCTGCTGTTCGCCGTCGGGATGATGATAGTCGTTTACTTTGACCTCTCAATCTGGGTGGCTGTCGCCTTTGCCCTCGGCACATTGGTCCTCCAGTACATCTTTGGCCCAGCCATCATCCAGATGATATACAAAATTCAATGGATCGAGCCGGGCCGGGTCAGCCCAGAGTTGGGCCGTTTCATTGAGGAGACGTGCGCCAGTCGCAATCTCCCCCAGCCCCGCTTTGGCGTCATCGATGACGGCAACCCCAACGCCTTTACCTTTGGGCACTACCCCGGCGACGCCCAGTTGGTCGTGACGCGCGGGCTTCTCAAACTGCTGACCCAAGATGAAGTACACGCCGTTGTGGCTCACGAACTGGGCCATATCGCCCATTGGGATTTCGTGGTTATGACAGTGGCCGCTGCCGTACCGCTGATGCTGTATATCTTTGCCCGTTTCGCCCGCGGATCGGGAAGAGGTCGCAGGCGGCGCGGCAAAAGCAGTGGGTACATTGCGCTGGCCGGCCTGGTCGCCTACGCTGCCTACATCGTCAGCCAATACATCGTGCTGATCCTCTCGCGGGTTCGCGAATACTATGCCGACCGTTTCGCAGGCGAAGTGACCGGACAACCCGACGCGCTGTCCCAGGCATTGATCAAAATCGCCTATGGCTTGGCCCGGTCGCCGCAGGATGGGAAAAAGAAAGATGACTCCCGCATGGTCGCCGGACGCGCCTTTGGCATCTTTGACCCCCAAGTGGCTCAATCGCTGGCACTGGTCGGGGCCGGTACCGGCACAGTCTCAACTGGCGCGATGGCCGACGCGATGAAATGGGATCTGTGGAACCCCTGGGCTACCTGGTATGAACTTGGCTCTTCCCATCCCCTGCCGGCCAAGCGCATCCGTGCCCTCGAAAAGCAAGGCGAGGCTATGAACCAGTTGCCCAGCTTTAGCTTTCGCGCTGAGCAGCCAGAGAGCTATTGGGATGAGTTTCTGGTAGACTTTGTCATGTATAACCTGCCGAAAATTGGCTTCCTGGTGGGCCTGGGAATCGCAGCGGTCGGGATATCAACTATGATGCCGGTAGCTGGCGTGGGCGTGGGACTCTTGGTCTGGGGGGTCGCGTGGTGGCTAGAACGGCGTTTCGCCTACCCCCACGACATCAACCAGCCGCGCACAGTGAGCAAGTTGGTGGGCAAGGTCAAAGTCAGCCGCGTGCGCGCTGTGCCTGGGACGCTGCGGGGACGCATCATCGGCAAAGGTATCCCCGGCCTGTACTGGAGCGAGGACCTGGTACTACAAGACGAATCCGGCTACATCCTGCTCGACTACCGGCAGCCAGCGCGGTTGTGGGAGACGCTCTTTGGGCTGTTCAAGGTGGACAGCCTGGTCGGGACACAATGCGAAGCCCGGGGTTGGTTCCGCCGCACTCCCCGTCCGGTCTTTGAACTGCGCGAACTGGAACTGGAGGACGGTCAGGTCATTAAGACCTATGTCTATCCGCTGGGCGAGTTCGTCAACTATGCCATCCTAGGTTTGGGCGTGCTGGCAGTCATCGCGCAAGTGGCAATGTCGATGATGTAGACCCACGCCATAGCGTCCGCTTGCTTTCACTCCACCTGGCCCGGCTCCGCCTGGAAAGGAACCGGGCCAGGTGGAAATTGTTCATTCGCTGACAATACCCTTGTACTCCAAGCCCCCCCACCCCACATTCCACCGCCATTAACAACGGAGGTTTGGAACAAGCTGTAGTAAGGGGCATCCGTGCGCACGAATTGTCCGAGTTTGCCAGAGCGGATCAGTTCGACACCCAAAAAGACACTCAACAAGTCTGCTATCGCTACCGTTAGTAAAA
>JAAEPW010000263.1 GCA_024232355.1 Chloroflexota bacterium
TCGTCAGACGGGCATGCTCATTCTCATAGACCTGAGCCTGCGGAGTAGTTTCGCGGAACCGGCGCACCCGTTTGGCTAAGGCAGCACGCCGACGATCCCGATCTGCCTCGCGACGGTCGGCCTCTGTTTCCTCGGCCACCCCCGCATTCCGCAGGGCAATACGAGCGTTCTGATGCGATGGATCAATCTCTAGCGTTTTGCGCCATAGTTCAATCGCCCGCTCCATCTCTCCCATCTCCTCATAGATCGTTCCCAAATTGTGATGCGGGCTGGAAAAGGTTGGATCGATAGCAATGGCCTGTTCGTAGACAGTGATAGCGCGTTCTCGTTCCCCCCGCCGCTTATAGATGTTGCCCAGGTTATAGGCTGGTCGGGCGTTATCCTTGGTCAGGCTGGCCGCCCGCTCATAGATCGGGATTGACGCATCTTCATCGACCTCTTGCAAGATACGCGCCTGGTTGTACAGTACATCATCGTCGTCCGGAACCAGTTCCACCACTCGATTGACCCACGTCAGTGCCGTCTCCCACTCGCCCATATCAGCATAGTGAAAGGCCCGGTTCAACATTGTGTCAATTTGGTAAGCGTGCGGTCCCAACTCGCCACGTAGGATCTTGCGCAATCCCTCTATGGTCAAGTCCACTTGGAAAGTTCGCGCGCGCCCAGGATCAAGTTGCTTGAAACGTTGAAAACTGGCAATGGCCGCTTCTAGCTGCCCGGCGTTGGCCTGGCTCAAAGCCAACCCCCAGGCTAGGTTCGGTTTATGAGGATGCCTCTCCAGAGCTTGGGCAAACCAATCGGCTGCCCGATCAAAGTCACCCAATTGATCGTAGCAGGTGCCAATGTTGTTCAAGGTGAAATCGGAATCAGGATCGTGCCGCCGGTACTCTTCCAGTGCCGCCGATGCTTCAGCCCATCGCTCCTCTTTGATCAGTTGACTGATCTTGTATGCTTGGCGTTCCAGGCTGCTTGTAGGACGACTGGAACGTCTTTTCGGCTTGCGACGTCTCCTTTTCATCTTGAATCATTCCTCCTCAACCGTGGATGCATCTTTGGCCTGCTGGTGGACCGTTTTCCACCGACCCACCAGCCCCTGCATATGTGCCTGAAACTCTTCCAACGATTGCTCTTCGATGGGGTCATCATAGGTGACGACAGCATCAATCATCGACTGGCGGTCTTCTTTGAGCATTTCTAGAACCTTGGCCGCGTTCTCAGGCTCCATATAGCCATGTACCCCCATAAACTTGAACAACTTGTCGAACGTGGCCAGGTAGCTCTTGACCCGATGCGCCGAGACCACCAAACCCTTGCGCGGCAGCCAGTCGGTGATAAAGTCGTACATCTTCCAGCCAGTGACCTGATCGAGGGAGCGTAAGTTGTCAGCGTCAGCCGAATAGGTCAGATGACCACTGGCAAAGTACTCGATATTCGTGATGTGTTGGTTTAGGACATCGTCCGATATGCGCCCCTGCCAGGTACGGGCAAAGTGATCTATGATGAGCCTGCTCCGTTCTCGCACTTGCTGTAAGCGAATCTCATAATCATCGTTCATAATCATTAAACCTCAATTCTTTGCCATATCTCATGGTGCGTGTGTTGCCGGTGAAAAGCAATAGGCTTTTCACTTGCCCTTTGGAAAACTGACTGTGATATCTTCATAGAACTCCCAGGCATAAGACTTGACCGTCTTGAAGATATTATCTACCACTTTGTATTGCGCCGCAGTCGGCATTTCGAATTTCAGGATCGCAACAGGTGGTTCGCTCTCATGTATTTGGACCGAAACGGTATCCGCCGCGGAAGCGAGATGTTCCCCCGCACACCGAAGCTCTTCCTGCACACGGTTGGGTGGATAAGGAGCGATCACAATTTCAACCTTTACACGCATTATTCTATCTCCATAGATGAACTACTGACTTCACCAAAGCCTTGGCTGTTGTGGAGGACAACGAAACCACTCAAGCTGAACCAAGCCTGTCCTTGAGTTCCTGATACTTTTCGCCCAAGTACTTTTCGTGAAACCCAGGCCCCAAACACGTCTCGTAGACGGCCACTGCCAGGTCGTAGCGACCGTGTTTTTCAGCCATCTCTGACATCGTGGTGATGCGCTCCCATTTATGGGTACCCATCGCTTGGGCCATGGGAACAAACTTTTCAAACATCTGTTGGTGCCGATAGTGTACTCCCAGCATGGTCAGAGATTCTTCGGCCTGATAATCCAACTCCAACTCTCTGAACTCGTTCCACAACTCGTGCAGAATGGATTCGACGAGTGGAATCTCGTGTTCAGTGAGCCCGGCTAAAAAGATAGGGTTTCCTCTATCCGTAACACCATAGTCCTCCCAGATCATCAATTCGATCAAGTCTTGGAGGAAAATCTCTCTTGGCATACCGAGCGCCTTCCGCTCCAGTTGCAGGTACTCTTCAAATACACCTCGTAAAACCCACCGACCGTACCGTAAGAATCATCCACCATGTCCATCTTTTCCGCAACAACGGTCAAAAATGCACGATAGAGAGCGACAAGTTCGGACAATGAGACACGGACCTTGCACTCATCGACAAATGCAGATAATTCGCGGTTTAGTGCAGAAGACTGATTCTTGGTGTACCAACCAGATGTTTTGTACAGACTCTCCAACGAGCTAGCATATTCTTGTGGGGAAATGGGAAAATGCTCCCAGTATCCGCGCATCGCTCGCGCTTTACAATCTTCCTTGGAAAGAGGCTTTATCCTCGTGGCGCTTTCAGATCGAGTATTCCGGCGGCGTCTGATTTTCATAGCTCTCCTCTCATATCGATACGATGGATGTAACGCCACGACGGATCCTCGGGGCCACGCCGCATCAGCCAAAAGTGATCAATCGGAATAGACCATCTCTCTACAAGGTCCATTCCCAGCACATCAAAAAGTGGTAGAAAGCAAAGCAGCTCGTTTATCTTTGTTTCTTACACTCCTCACTTGCCCAGATGTCCCGTATACCTTGCCACCTCCCGATTGATCCTGAAAATCGCTTCCTCATCTCCTGGATCAACCGCCGCTTCTTCCATTCGTCTAGCAATCAATGTGAGGATAGCTCGCAGCGTACACACATGAGCAAAGGAATCACCAAAGATGTCAGGGTTCACAAACCGGCGATACTCCCTTATCCACCGTTCAGCGTGCAACCTGAACACGAAACTATTCTGCAACCGATTAAGAATATGAACCAGGTCGTGATCGTGAAGATTTCCATACCCTTCTCCGGCATTAGTGACTCGGCAAGTAGCAATCTCACCGTTTGCCTTGATCGTCAGAGAAGGAGCCATTCTGAAAAAGCCTTTGCAGTACAGCAACGAATCAGGAACATCGGACAAACCAAATCTGGTCGCTCCTCGTCGAGCACCGCTGCCAATATCTATGAAATTGCTCAACGTATTGGTTGGATCGCTCGTCAGCATCAGAGCTTTTTCCAACAGTCCTGTTTCTGATGGAAAATCATAGATCTGCTCTGCCAACTCTGCCAGAAACAAGACAAACTCGCGCTCCTCTCCACCTCGATGCACGAGTAAAGACACGCGCGGCTCCAAACCAGCCTCACGCACCAGATTAAAGCCTTCCATGATCTGATTGTACAGCCCCGGACGCTGCCGGGAGTGGTCATGCGCTTCCCCTGCCCCATCCAAGCTAAACACAACGTGGGTCAGTCCGCTTTCTTTAAGCATCGCCAAGTACATCGCCACATCGGAATAGTGCTGGCCTGCGGCCATAAAATCGCTCTGTCCCAACCACCACCCATTCGTGTACATTGCCACGGTGACGTCATCATACACATGAATATGCCGCACCAGCTTCAACCATCCATCCCCGTACTTGGAAACCTCCCCACCGACAAACGCAAATCGGCGTATCCCGATACGAACAAAAACATCCACCGCCGATTTGAGTACATCCACGTCCTGCTCAGTCGCCTGGTTTACCCTGGCATTGTAACAATGGTGACAGTTGAAATCGCAGCGGGTCGTGTACTCGAAAATCACTCGCTCTACGTGCTCCAACGGATTGCGCCAGTAACGCCGGGCTATGTCACTCCGGCTGACATTCTCCGAAACTCGCTCAATCAAACCCTGGTCAAGCAAGCGATTATACACTGGTTTGTCCTCATAGGGAACCAGAATCCCCGTCCACAGATCCAATAGCAGACAGCATTCGGCGTCATGGTCAATCTGACTCAAACCATTCTGCTTGAGCAGCCCTATAGCATACCGCGCACCACAATTGGTCAAAGCGACCTTCATCTACCCAACCCTTTCATCATTGCCACAGTGACGTGTAATGACCAACGTATGCAACCGAACGACATCATATTTGATTGACACGGGCAGACAGCCATGATCGTAAAGGTTCGTCAATGCCAACGTCATCCACCACATTCGGGTCTAAAGAGCGGTCCTCATAGGCGATGCACACCAGATCATTGAGGGCCAGGGCTTGGCAATCGGTGGGCACGCGCTGGTGCAGGTTGTATGGATAGCTATAGTCGGGTGGCAAAGTGCGAATCCGTTCAGGATCGAGCATGGTCACTATGAGGGCACTCAAAACAGCCTGGTGCAAAAAGATCTGGTGCCGTTCATCCCTGCAAGACCCCGATTGGAATGTTTGGTCACAGACCAAAGACTCGAACCCTTCGAACCACCGGCGAAACACCCCCTTGGACGGGTTTACGGCCAAAATGTGCGAATTAAAGTACGCCCGAATGTGCTGCACATCAACAAAAGACTCGACCGTGGTCTGAACGTCCTGCACGCCCACAGTTTGATACACCTTTTTCCAAAAGCCATCCAGCGCTTCTGTAGCCCCAAGCCCAACATTTCGAACATGCACGGGTCTCACCGCCGCATCGAATGTTGGAGCGAGATCGAACAACAGGGGCGGCTTGATGATCAGGCAATCAGAACTGAGCCAGACCAACGATCGAACCTTTGAGTTTGCCAGCTCTTCTGCCTGGGCACAGGCATATACTTTGTCCGCAAACCAATAGTGTCTCACTGTGTCTGGCACTGTGAGCGGAATAACTCGAACATCCAGATCTTTTAGACCATCGCAAGGTACTCTTTGGGTATCCGCTTCGAAAAGCCAGATGGGGCAGTGACTCAAAGCCCCACCGAATGCTCGTATGCTATCAATCAGCAGACGAGCACGCAATCGCTGTCTGATTGTGCTAACCAAGATCAGACAGACTGTTGGATCGATAATTGTATCATTCACAATATCCTCCTTGCAGCAGGAAGCGCGTACCCTGCACCTCGATTCTTGTCACTTTTCCCATCTCTTCCCTGCTGTCTCTGTCCGCACAATTACTGCACAATCCTCTTCTCGACGAGCGACAACGTCCTTGGATCACGCGCTATCAATAATTCCTTTCTCGCGCGGGTCAAAGACTTGATATACCGCTCTACCTCGCAAGCCGCCCGATAGCTGAGATCGTTCAAAGAAAAGATCAACTTTATGGGCAATCGTCTCTGCGTCCATTGAGCGCCTCTACCTGCCTGGTGTTCTGACAGTCGGCGGTCAAGGTCGCAAGTCATGCCAGTGTATAAGGAATCGTCGGCACAGGACAGGATGTAGACATGGTATCTTTTTTTCTCCATAGAATCCATACCAACTACCAACTAAACATCACTGCCTGTTGTAGTGCCATCAGCCGGGGCCGGCCCGCCATTATTTAACGAATTGCGCTATGTGGGCACTCTTACGGCGTCACGGTTATCACCAGTGGTCCACTGCCGCTGCCGTCCCAGTATGCAGGGCCTGGGTAGCCCAGATGAACCTCAAAGCTGGTTGTGGCGTGGACCGTGGCCTGACCAGGTCGCACTGCCTGCAAGACGAATTCTGCCGCGTCAGATTGTCCCAATCCAACTCCCAGGTAGTGTACTACCAGTGCTGGGTTGCTCAAGTCAAAGATTGGCTCTGGCCCGTCAGATCGGACGGACAACCCATACTGGGGCATCCCCAGATCGGTGCATCCGCGATTGAACAGTACAGTCGTTACTGTGACTACATCGCCTACTGCCAGTGTAGTGACCGTGGACGATATGGTCATAAAAGCTGTGTGTGATTGACAATAGCAGTAGACGTCAATTAACGCTCCCGCGCTATCTCGCAAGTATGCACAATCGTTTGCATAGTTCCAAACATCCGACTCGCTGCCGTAGCTCAAGCCACACCACTCTGGGTGATTCTCATTCGTATAGACCCTGCATGCCTGTCCCGGATTCATCGATTGGTTGGGAAACGCAAACACACGACCGCTCGCGTCGCGCAACGTCCAGCCGTCTAGTTGGATGGGTTGGACGTCATCGTTCCGGATCTCGACATACTCGTCAGAGCCTTGATCGCTTGTCCCGTAGGAGAGAATGTCCGAGATGACGACGTTCCACGCGATGGTTGGCGGCTGGGGTGCGGGTTCTAGTGATACCACCTGAATATTGTAAAAGAGATTGCCAGACACATCCATCATCTCATCCACATGGCCGGTGACTGTCACGAAATCTCCTATCTTTGGTGTATATCCATTCCAAGAGTGATTATCCCACAGCCAAGCCCCTTCGATTGTGGGGTAATAGGTTGTGTCATTCACTAGCACAGCATACACCATGCCAGGCAGACAGGGGGTAGTTGTACACGGGTTTCCAACAAATAGATACTCCCCGACGATGGTGTTCGGTCCAGACTCGTTTCTCAGAACAAAGGGTAGATAAACAGGATGTAGAATAAAGACGGTCGAGGTCGCAGTGTAAATGCCCGTTGTCCCCTCCCCAGTACTGACTTTTACCACATTGGTCAATGGGCCCGAACATCCAATCTCGACGGTGACAACGACTGTTCCCATCCACACGCCCCCAGGCGCAGTGATAGACGCCGTCCAGGTGATGCCCAGCATCCCGTCGGGCAAGATAACTGTTCCGCCAGGTAAAAGCGCCGTTCCGCTCAGCGTCCCCCCAAGCGTGACAGAAAAAGGCAATGTGTCAGTGATGACAACGTGTAGGTCTGCACTGTGGGTGTTGGTGACGCGGATGGTATAGGTCAGTCGTTCACCGGGTTGCACTGTGGGAGCACTGGCCTGCTTGGTGACGATCAGCACGCTTTGGAACTCGTCCGCGCCAATGTCGGGATGGCCATCGGTGCGCGGATCGCCGTCCATGTCCTCAGTTACTCCCGCGTCTACGCCAGCGTCAAATGCCGCGCTCTCAGAACTGATGTGATAGTCTCCCGCGCCGGGATTCACAAAGGCCGGGTCGCCCCAATAATTATGGGCGGACGTACCGGTAATAATCGTCCCCAGGCCCTCCCAGTCAGTGGCGTTGGCCCACGCACCACTGCCCCATAGGGTGCCTTCCAGCGTGACAGTGTTGCCCGCCGTTATGCTGATGCCCGCAGCGTGGCTGACCAGGATGGTATTGGTCATAAACACACTGCTATGGAATCCTGACCAATCGGTGACATAGAGCCCACTACCACCGCTATTGCGGGCCAGCGTAGTGTGGCGCAAGTAGGCAGTGCTCCCCGCTATATAGATTCCGCCCCAAGCTGCCCCACCACCTCGGTTATCGGCGATCACGTTGTTGTTCAGCGTGACATTGTCACAATCCAACAGCCAGACTCCGCTGGCGTACCAATAGGTCGTGTTGCCTTGGATGATGTTGTCGTTCAGCGTGACGTTGTTGCTGGAATACATATTGATCCCGCTACCGATACCGCCCAGGTTGCCTTGGATGATGTTATCGTTCAGCGTGGCGTTGTTGCTATCTCGCAGGCAGACCCCGCCACCCTCATCGCTGTAATTGCCCTGGATGGTGTTGCCGATCAGCATAGCATTGCCACTGTCCCACAGGCAAACCCCGCCGCCCTCGAAGAAGGTATGACTGCCCCCGTCTGCGTTACGGAGGATGGTGTTGCTGATCAACGTGGCGTTGTCGCTGCCAATCAAAAAGACCCCGCCCCCGACCTGCGACGTATTACCTTGAATGGTGTTCCCGGTCAGTATGGCGTTGGCGCCATACTGCACGAGGACCCCGCCGCCGGATGCACCATACCATCCATGGGCCAGGTTGTCCCGGATGGTGTTGTTGATCAATGTGGCATTGCCGCTGGAATGTAAATAGATACCGCCTCCGTACCAAGCTGTGTTATTCTGGATGGTGTTGGCGCTCAATGTGGTATGGGGACTGTTCATTAGATATATCCCACCACCGTCGCCGCCGAACGGTACGAGTATGTTGGACGTGTTGGAAATGATCTGACAGGCACTGACGGTTACTGTGGCGGTGATTACATAGACCCCACCACCAGCTTCCCCTCCCAGACCGCCCCCCAGCCCGGCTGAATCTCCGCCGGTGATGCGCAGCCCCTCAATGATCGGGCTGATACCTACGCCGCTGACGTAGAGCACCCGTCCCTGCCCTTGGGCATCCAGCGTGGTGGGGTAAGAGATGGGATTAGGCATGCTCCAGTTGGTGGTGGTATAGCCGCCCCGGATGGTCACCGTCTTGCTGATATAGACCACTTGGGTAATGGTGCTTGACCCATCATATCCAGGGGAAGCAGGCCGCCCCTGGACGCCAGTGTAGGTGCCGGAAGCCACTTTGATGACGCTGCCCTTGCTGGCCTGGTCCACCGCATATTGCACAGTTTGACAGGGGAAATCGCTATTGGTGCAGTCGCCGGTATCGGTGCCGGTACGGGCAACATGGATATTTTCCTCTGGCGCCTTATATACCGTAACTGACTCAGTTTCACGCGGATTGCTTACCTGGGGCAGAGGCGCGGCGTGTGAAATAGATGGAACAGACGTGACCGATAGAGCCGCCACGACGAGGGCCAATAAGCCCAAGCCTAACGTCAATGCTGTTACAACGTGGAACTTTTGGGTCTTGATATCACTGACCTCCCTGCTCGCTGTCTTACGTGTTTTCCTTGAGCAGACCATAAAAGATTGGGTGACAGCAAAGATTTTCTTGTTACCTGCCCAAAAGATCACGCTCTTTCCCACTTGGCGGTAACGTCTGCCAGCTTGGATCGATCGTCTATATAATTCTCAAAGTAGCCACAATCGGCGCAGACATAGCTCACATGCGGACTCGCAGAAGTTACGATGCCGGTGTACACGTATACGCCCTTGTCATAGTTGACGCCCTTTTTTTTCTTGAACACGTTCGATGATTGGCACCTGGGGCATGTTCCTGATTTCATCCGATGATGCTCCTCAAATAAGTATGGGCTGTGGTGGTGATAGGAACTCTGCTGTTGAGGCAAGGCATTGCCGCAAGTATACTCGTCGGTAAAGTCGCACTGGTCAGCGGGCGTTATCTTGCTGTACTCTGCGTGCAATACCTCGCCCCTACGCTTCCTCTACCTCTTTTTTCTGCTCTCCAGCTCCTGTAAAACGGATCGGCCATTGTATTGTCTCGACCTCTTGCAATAGTTCTCTGGCCTGTTCAACCTCATCACGCACCAATGCTGCCAAAGGGTTGACGATGATCCGGTACAGGTCTTCTTTGCTAGTAATTGATTCCAATGGAACACGGACCAATCTTGCCTCTTTGTAACGATCGTTCTTCATACTGGTTACAATGCTGAATGGTGCATCAAGTTTCACACTGACGCCATCTTCTTCTCGTTCGACATCTAGAATCGTGTAAAATGATGCCAGTTGGTCCACTTTATCAAAGGCCTTACCTGCCCCAGGATCGAGACTTCCGTACATCAAAGCTGGCACAACTGGATGCTTTCCATAGTAGAACTGGACGTAGAAAAGAGATGCCAAGGAAAGTGCACCTTGGGGAACAAAAGTTACCCATGCACGCGAGATTCCAAACTGTGTTTGCAAGAAATGCTCACTGGGCTTCATCGTACGGTCCCAGGCTCTCATATGCTTGAAATGACACTGGGTTTCCTTATGCAAGGCGATAGCAGCTTCCCTGATCATAAGTCTGGTTTGTCGTCCAACCTCCCAAGTGTACTTGAATACATCGTATAGCGTGGTAGTTTGGTCATCTGTCATGAGCTTTTCTCCAAGGGGCGTACTAGAGGCCCAGTTCGAGAAGAGAAATTCCAGGATGGGAGCCGCCCCACAAACTGAGGGATTTGCTGAAAGGGTTGTCTTGGCACCAACTCACGATAATTGATGTCATACCACAAATCGAGCAAATGACGCAGCCAGGGCTTTTCTCCAACCTCGTGGCGGTGTTTCTTCCAGAGGCGATGTGCCTCTTTTCCTGCTGTAGCCCACGAACACCAAAAAATACCAAGCTCCGATGTTGACAGTTCTGGGTTAGCTGTTAGCATTTCCGACCGGGCACATTCGAGTTCCTGCTTTGGAAGAGTCCTCCCAAGAGTTACAAACAAAATAGGACGAATGGGAGGGAGTTCGGCGGGCTGAATCGACGACACATAGTCACCGCGCAGATGGTAGAGCATATAATGCCCGATCTGGCTCCGCGTGATGCCCTCGTGCTCTATTTGGTGCTGGGCAGCGTAGAGTTTGGCCTCGACCAGGAGAGCGACCTCAAGTTCATCCGGGGCCGTCCCCAACAGTATCAGCAGGTCAGGTTCTCGGCCATCGGTGAGGTGGGGCCAAAAGTGTATGCGTGCGTAGGTCAATCCTTTCAGAGAGATGCCCTGAGCGCCCAAGAATTCCTCAAGCGGGCGCCCGGTTTCATCCCTGGCGTGGGTGAGGAAAGGGATGAGACCATACTTGAGGGGCAGGTAGCGATATGCGCCGAACACATCGGCAGTCAGAACATCCTCCCAACGCTCCCAAGCTGCATCTTGAGCGGTTTCAGAATCCTGGGATAATAAGAATTTCCCTTTACGTCCGGCAATGCTCATTCAGTCTGCCTTCCCCGTATCATCTTCCGTTTGCACTTCTCGATTACACCACTGCAACTTGGGTAAATTGCCACGTCCGGTGAGTCTGGGCCGGCTTGTACCAGCCTCTCATTTACCTTGGCTTCTCGCATTAGTTCAGATACTATCTCTTGACACAGCATTCGCGCTCGACACGCTATAGTCGCTCAGAGTCGTGAGGGGAAAGACTCTGGCACTATTAAATCAACCCTCATCAACCCGCAAGTACGTTACCTGAAACCCTTTCAACGGACGATACCTCTGAAGCCGGTTGGTCAAAGCAAAGGCATCACCCAGTTCGCAGCGGTTGAAAATATCCAAGCCCCGGTCCAGGAGAATCTTCCAGCCGTGGTCGGTGACGACATGGCGCTCGGGAATGGTGTCAACAAATTCCCAGGTAAAGTGGATTCCGGCCGGAGCGGTGTTTATCTGGATTTGTTCGAAATGCTCCAGTTGCTGGGTTGTGTCGCACTCGTCGTGCAACGTGATCAAATGCACGGTCACTTGCTCTGCGTCTGATTTTTGCCTGATTATGGTCTCGATGAATTTCATCAAGTTGCGGGCTTGAAAGAGGGCCGTCATATCCGGATCGGTGATGGTAATCTTTTGCGCGCCCTCAAGGTAGGGGCCGAACAGGGTGTCAAAGCTCGCGCCGCGCTGGTTTTCTTCAAAGGTCAGGCGCTGCTCTGGCAGCGCGATTTGGGATTCGGCGTCCGGATCATCTTGAAGCAGCCCACCGGTTTCAGTCTCGTCCCGCGAGTATTTATAATAGTGCTGCGGGTAGGTTTTTTCCTCAAGGGTCTTGACAGGTTGTGTCGGGCCTCCATCCACGGGCTGATACTCGAAATTTACCCGCGTGTACGTCGTGTCAATTCTCATCAGTTGATCCTTGACCCGTTTTCTGCCTTCGATGGCAAAGCGCAGCATCATCTCGATTTCGTCTCTGGATGCCTCGCCGTGCGGAAAGAGGATCTTCATTAGGCCGGAAAACGTCTTGTTGATCCCATCGCGATCTCGGGTCGAGATATCACTGAGCAGTTGGAACTCGTGGTCATATTTCTGGGTGAAATCATAGTTCCGCAGGGTGCGCAGTATTTCGGCCAAATAGTCGACCACAAAGCCGTACCCTTCCGAGAACATTTCCCCGCGAATGATCTCTACTTCCCAGCCGGGGATGTAGAAATGGATGCGGTCCAAAAAGGCCGAGTCATAGTATTGCGCTGGTAAATCATCGAACAAGTCGGCGTGCATCA
>JAAEPW010000264.1 GCA_024232355.1 Chloroflexota bacterium
GATCTTGGTTTCGTGTTCGCTTTGCTGTTGCTTTTCTTGTTCTGTTACTTGTTCGTGAGACATGGTCAGTCCTTTCTTCGCCCTCCATTATACACTAATTTCCTGTGAAAGATTGTCTTACCTATATTGGCACAGAGGGCCCCTGGCCCAAGGGTACAAGGCACTGCACTATCTGGGCAGACCAGGGGAGAGACGACGAGGGAGCGGATTTGACCACAGAGGTGCCGGAAGCAATGGGGCAGGTAGGGTCAATAGCTCCTGTGGCAATCTGTGCCCCGAGGTTCTTCACCAGGTTCTCGCACGGGGGACAAGCGATGCGAGCCAAGGGATCGCTCCTCTGTTTCAGCGGTGGCGAGCAATGGGGTGGAGGCAGGGTTGGATAAGATGAGGTTGGGCAACCTGTGCCGTTCACATTCATCCTTGAGCATTTGACCCGTGCGTTCCCCAAGCGCAGGGTCAAATGCTCAAGGATACAGAATAGTGTTGAGAGTCAGAGTGTGGTTGTCAGACCAAGTCCACTGGTGCAAGTACTGTTTGACAGCCTGAGAGAGAGAATGTACAATTTGGCGAGAAAGTTCATCTTTTATTCCTCGGAATGGGGAAATTGTGCTCAGATGTAGAATAGCTGTGCTTTTCGGCCAGCACAGGGTATTGAAAATGACTTTGGCGCGGGCTGGTCAGACCAAATACTACCTGAACACGCCAGACTTGTTCAAACCCGCCGAGTCGCTTCTTTTTGCTCAATAAACACAAATGTCGAGGTTAAAAGTGGAGCAGCTTCTTAGCACCAAGCTCAATATTCCCCAACTTGGCGTCGCCCTCGTCCCACGCCCACACCTTTACGAGCGCCTGGACGAAGGTGTGACGCGCAAGTTGACCCTGGTCTCTGCTCCAACGGGATTCGGGAAATCGACTCTGGTGACCGGCTGGATTTCCGAGAGAGATCAACCCGCAGCGTGGCTTTCCCTCGACCAGGGTGACAACGACCCGGTCAGATTCTGGACGTACCTCATCGCAGCCATTCAAACCATCCACCAGGAGATTGGGGCAGAAGCGCGCCAGATCATCAGCGCGCCCCAGTTGCGCAGCACCGAGCCTGTAGCGATCAGTCTGATCAACGACATCTCTAAACTTGATCACGATCTGATCGTGATTTTGGATGACTATCACATCATCGAGTCAAGACAGGTTCATGCTGGCTTGAGCTATCTTGTAGAACACCAGCCCCCAAATCTCCACATCGTATTGATCACCCGTGTCGATCCCTCAATATCACTGGCCCGCCTGCGGGCGCACAGTCAGTTGATCGAGATCAGGGCCAAAGATCTCGAGTTCTCTACAAAAGAAGCTACGATTCTATTCAACGAAAATATGGGCTTGAATCTCACGCCTGAGCATATCGAAGCATTGAATACACATACCGAGAGTTGGGTTGTTGGTTTGCAACTGGCAGCCCTGTCTCTGAAAGGACAGCCCTCTTACGACACCTTTATCGACGAGTTCACAGGGAGACACCAATTCATCCTGGATTACCTCACCGAAGAAGTCCTGGTTGCGCTGCCAGATGCGCAGCGTGGGTTCCTGTTGCGCACGTCCATCCTGGAGAGGTTCTGCAGTAAGCTATGCCGATCGGTCACGGGCGATCCATCCAGCCAGCAGATGCTCGACGCGATCCGAAAAAGCAACCTGTTTCTTATTTCCCTCGATACCGAAGGACGCTGGTTTCGCTACCATCATCTGTTCGCACAAGTCCTGCACGTACTATTGGAGCGCGATCATCCCGACGAGATAGATGCGCTCCACCTAAAGGCGGCGGCATGGTTCGAGAGCGAGGGGCATCCCGACGAAGCCGTGGGCCATGCGTTGCGTTCTGGCGACATGGCCCGGGCCAGTGAACTGATCGTCAAAAACTGGCCTCCGGTTGTGCAAAGAGGCGAGATTGCCACGGTGCTGCGCTGGCTGGATGCGCTGCCCGAAAGCAGGACCGAGTCTGATCCATCCGTGCCCCTGGCAAGATGCTGGGCACTTTTCATCAGTGGGAAGAGTTTGGCAATAGAGCCATACCTGGAACAGGCGACTAGTACGTTTGAGCGGCTGGTGGACAATGGGACATTGAGCGGCGCACAGAAGGGCGTAATCGCTGCGCAATTGGAGATGATGCGTTCTGTGCTGGCGCGCGGACAAGGCGATCACGCCAGGTCTGTGGCTCACGCTGAACAAGCCGCTCGTCTCGTGCAGCAGGAAATGGTGGAGGGCATCGGTACATCGTGGAACATGTTGTCCGCGGCACGCGCCGGAGCAGGCGACTATGATGGCGCCATCGAGGCTTATGAGCGCGGCATTGTGCTGGCGCACGCAGAGGGCAACCTGATCGCCGCATACGGAAGTACCTATGGACAGGCCATGTACATGCTGCTCCAGGGACGGCTGAACGAGGCTGAGGGAATCTGCCTTCCGGCCATCGATCGTGCCGTGAGCAAAGGTCACAGAGATTTCCCTGCCACGGGGTGGCTGTACATTGCCATGGGCAGGATCGAGTTGGAGCGGTATCGCCTGAACGAAGCAGAGGCGTATCTGAACACCGGCCTGCGAATCGTCCGCCCAGGTGGTTTCGGCGAAGCGGAGCGTACAGGCCGCTACCTTTGTGCGCATCTGGCCGCCGCGCGCGGCAATATGGACGCTGCGATGGATATCTTTCAAGACACTGAGCGGATCGTGAACGCTATGGATGATCCCTACCTGACCGGCGAGATCAACCGGGAATGGGCCGTGCTGTGCCTCAAAGCAGGTAGCCTGGCCGTCGCACGCACAAAGTTGCACATCCTGGAGAAAAAGATCGCAGCCACACAGCACGCCAACCTGCTGGTCGGGTGGAGGTGGCTGCTCCCACGCCTGCTGTGTGCCGAGGAACGCTACAAGGAAACACTCACAGTGCTGGACGAGTCTATCCGCCACGCCCGGGTTGTGAACAGCAATGGCGAATTGATCCGCCTGCTGGCGCTGCGGGCTGTGGCCCTGAATGCGTTGGGAGACCATAACTCTGCCCGCTCGGCGTTACGGGAGGCATTGGCGTTGGGCGCACCTGGCGGCTATAGCTGGCGATGGCTGAATGTTGGCCCAAGAGTCGGGCCGCTGTTGCGCGACCTGAGAGACGATCGCGACACGTCACAGGC
>JAAEPW010000265.1 GCA_024232355.1 Chloroflexota bacterium
ACCAAAGAAAGAACATGATGACTGTAGCCATTTGGCTGGGCCAGAGACAAGCGACATGGTGTCAAGCACGCAGACCGGGTCAAGGGTGAAGAGCGAATCGTCCCTTGACCTGAACGAACACCTGGCTACCATGGAACAGCCTCTGGTCCCAGCCGACGAACTGAGCATTTTCCTCCCTAAATTAGTGCCCGAGTTGTGTCAAAGTCATTGACACATACCACCACTTGCGTCGGAAATCAGTCATGCGTTGCCGGATGGTCTTCGTGTCCCGGCCGCTGTAAATATGCGCGGCGTCGCGCAAGATGGCCCGTGCCCGGGCTTTCTTGGCTTGCTTGCGTGCCTCACGACGGGATAGATTTGGATCCATCTCCAGATTCTTATAGGTCAAGTTGTCGCCCAGGTTTTTGAGTTTGTGGAAGATGCAGCGCTGGTGCTTGACGGTTTTCGGGAAGACAGATCGAATAGCAGTGTGGAGACCAGGACGACCATCGCTGACTATCAGTTGAAGTAGGCTTTTGTCCAGGTCTTTGCTCAGCAAGTTGCGGAATAACTTTTTCCAACTGGTCTTGGTTTCCTTTTCGACCATCTCAAAGTCAATTATTTGGTAATCTCCGTCGGGCCAGACACCCAATGCTGCCAAAATGACTCGGTCTTCCCGGTACTTTACTTGCCGTCGTTGTCCACGCTGGTTGGTACTGTACATGCGAGAAGGAAGCAACACCTTGATATTGACACCATCGACGACCAGAGCTGACGGTGTATCATCCAAGGGAGTCTGTCGAAATGTCTCCATTTCCCTCTGGGCCACATCAGTCAAATGCTGAACCGCTTTGAGACTGAGCACTTGACCAAATCCTAGATGCAAGATTTCCTGAAGGTCATATTGAGATAGACCCAATCGGTAAAGATGCAGTTGCAGGTCCAACCAGGGACCAAAGTTGCGTTCGTATCTTTCAAGGACTTGCCAGGTGCGTTTCTTATTCCCCTTCCGCAACTTGGGTATGCGGACCTTACCTGCGCCCATAGGGGAACGATGCTGGTGAGCAAGTTTCGCTGCCCTGGTTCGTTCGTACCGCTCGAACCACTTGTCCTGTACAGCCAAGTAAGGGCCCAGGTGTCCCTTCACCTCTTCGATAAGAGCTTCCTCAATCGTTCGTGTGATCACTTGTTGAACCTGGTTACCGATCTGTTCCATCAATGCCTGACTGACAGGATGCTGGAAACACTCTGCTCGGATCCGTTCAAACTTGGCCGTCAGCGCTTCTCGATCTGTGGCGTACACCTCGCTGGTCGGAGAAAAGTCCTCGATCTCTGCCATAATCGGCTCCAGGTCGATGGTCACCTCGATGTGGCTCTCAGATGAGACAGTTTCGACCTCCACAATGGCCTTTGCATAGAGCAGACTTGATAGCACAAATCGGCCACCATCGAC
>JAAEPW010000266.1 GCA_024232355.1 Chloroflexota bacterium
ATAGTGCTCGTTGACGCACCCTGCAAAAACACTCCAGTCATAGCCAAAACTGGGTGGCACGGGGATTATCAGGTCCCAATCGTCAATGGTACGCCTGCCATGGGCCATTGCTTGCACTAAGTCGAGTGTTTGATAACGTGCAGAGAGGAGAGCCTTCTGGAATTCGCCACGGGGCGGACAATTGTTCAGATCGTCGACCAGTTGAGAGAGCTGTTTCTTGGCAGGAGGATGTTCCAGCGAGCCGGCAATGCCAACGGCATCGGCCATCGTCTCAAGGGCGATTCCGATGAGTATTGGAACTGTCTGCCCCTCCTGTTGCAGGTGACGCCCGAGCTTCTTGCACGTGATTACATCCTCGATCGCACCATCGAGGTCGCCTGTCGCGATGTGGTATTGAGCACGGGCGCACAGGGCGCAAGCGATGGATCGTGGCCGAGACGTCTCTCGATGGGACGAGTTCTTTGTCAGATCCTCCTCGCCATGCCTTAAGAGTGGCATCCGAAACAGCGGTTGTCCAACGGCTTCTGCGATCAGACTCAACGCGGGAGCATTCTGCGTGAGCCATGCTTCCATCATGGGCAGTTCCTCCAACGTCCACGGTTTCCCGTGCCGCTCGTCCAGCACGAACAGTGGATCCCGTTCAAACCCGCCTCCCATTGCCCAGTCGCTGTACAGCTCGTCTTCGTCGAATTCCTCAGCTCTAGGTTCAGTGTCCAAACTGCCCTCTTCGGCAGGCCCCTGTTTGTCAGATCGCCCCTCATTCAACAGACGATCGATGACGGATTCATCAAAATTCTCACTCTCGACATACGCATTC
>JAAEPW010000267.1 GCA_024232355.1 Chloroflexota bacterium
CGAGACTTGGAGAAAGAACTGAAAATCATCTGGGAATCCCCGGTTGCCTCAATACGTGTGGAAGGGGTGCCAGCTTGATTTTTCATTCACGGGTATTGGTTTTAAGGGTTGTGCTTGTTCATCCACGCCACGGCCTTTTACAATGAGAAATTCTTGAAACATTTTATGGATTGCTGTGCATATCCTCCGTTATGTGTTTGTGGACCCACGTCACAGCTTGCATCCGCGTAGATACCCGCAACTTTTGTTTGATATTTCCCACGTGATAGTCTATCGTCTTTACCGTCACGCCCAACCTCTCGGCGATGAATGCGTTCTCCAAGCCCTCCACCAGCAAATGGAGCACCTGCCGCTCGCGCTGAGTCAGACTTTCCCATCGCTCCTCCACCTCTGCGCGCCACCGGAAGATGCGAGCCATCAACCCCCCGACGATGAGTGGTTCTCCTCGTTTAGCGCACCGGATCGCCTCGACAATCCTGTCCGGTTTCTCGTCCTTGGTCAGATAGCCAGCCGCGCCCACCCTGTGCATCTCGGACAGATAATCGTCCCGGTCGTGTCCCGTCAGTACCAACGTGACGGTTTCCGGGTAGTGTTCGCGCACCCAGGCAGCCACTTGGGATGGCCGCGTTTCGGGCATCACCAGGTCGAGCAGCAAAACGTCGGGGCAAAGTTCTGCCACCAACTGCTTTGCTTCTGCGCCGTCCTGGGCCTCACCCACGACCTTAATATCGAGGGCCCTTTCCAGAACGGTACGGGTAACCGTTCAGGGGGTCTCCCCGGCGGATTCTAATCAATATCTCGCGCTTCTCTAACGTAGTGTATACCAAAGTGTGGTACAGTAGCAATATGTCCCCATTGAGCGAAGCCATTCAGAAAACACTTTCAGAACAGATAC
>JAAEPW010000268.1 GCA_024232355.1 Chloroflexota bacterium
CCAGATTGCTCATAATCAACCGTTTTGAATTTGCGTGCCATAATCATTGCTCCTTGTCACAGAAATTACGCCTGTTTAGATCGTCGTAATTTTACCGCAAATCGCGCTTGGAGGGAAGCCGTCTCTCCGACAAGCTGCTAGCCCAAAGTATAGCCAATTTGTGGTCATTTTCAAGCCCCAAAGCTATAGCGGAAATTGCTGGATTTTGTGAATCTCTGGAATAGGTATATAATATTGGTCATGGCACAATACGGGCATATTGTGCGCTAGATGATCAGATACTAAAGACTTGGCAAAACCTCATAAATTCAAGAGTATTGTTGTGGTCCAACCTATATGCGATGTGCTGTCACATTGCACCTAATCCACATCAATTCCATGAACCACGGGAGGGGATATGAAAAATAATCCATATGTAGGGCCTCGACCATACACCCAACAAGACCGGGATAAATTTTACGGACGCAACCGCGAGGCGCGTGATTTGCTGGACATGATCGTGGCCGAGCGTGTGGTGCTCTTTTACGCTCAGTCAGGTGCCGGCAAATCCTCGCTGCTCAATGCCAAGATCATCCCTGTGCTGGAAGATGAAGGTTTTGGCATATTGCCCAGTTTGCGGGTGGGGAACGATCTGCCACCGGGGATTGCGTCTGGTGCAGTGGACAATATCTTTGTCTTTAGCACTCTGTTGGATCTGGCCGAAGCAGAGACCCCGCCAGAAACCCTGACCGGTCACACGTTGCTTTCTTTCCTGCAAGAGTACTGGGTGGAAGAGGATGCGGAGGAAGGACCACCGGCAGCGGAAGGTGTCTTGGCAAAAGATGATCTACTAGAGGAACATGGGCCAAATGGCGTTCTTCCGATCCTGGTTTGGGACCAGTTTGAAGAGGTGTTTACGTCGCACCAGGACCGGTGGCGTGAGGCACACGGCTTTTTCGAACAGGTGCAGGAGGCATTGGAGGGCATACCGGAATTGGGCGTGATTTTCATCATGCGCGAGGATCACGTCGCGGCGATAGAGCCTTACGCTCCCTTGTTGCACCGGCGGCTGCGCGCTCGGTTCCGCATGGAGCGCTTGGGATACGAGGGTGCGTTGGAGGCGGTCGGTAAGCCGGCCGCTGACGCTGGATGTCCCTTTGACAAAGGTGTGGCTGAACAATTGGTGGACAACCTGCGCCGCATCAGGGGCCAGCAAGTCGAGGGAACAGACGAGGCCCCGTTAGGACCTTATGTGGAGCCGGTGCAATTGCAGGTAGTGTGCAGCCGGCTGTGGGACAATTTGCCAGAACAAGAGGACAAGCTTATCCAGTGGAAAGAGGTGGAGCAGTTTGGTGATGTCGACCAGGCCTTGACCGATTTCTACGAGGAATCGTTGGATTGCTGTATACAAGAGACCAGTGTCAGCGAACGTCAGTTGCGCCGCTGGTTTGGGGAACAGATCATCACGCCGATGCAGACCCGCGGACTGGTGATGCGCGGGGAGCAAGAGACTGGAGATCTGACCAACGCAGCGGTGGACGTGTTGGAAGGGCAACACATTATTCGTGCAGAAGCACGCGCGGGTGCGCGCTGGTACGAGCTGTGCCACGACCGCATGGTGGAACCGGTGTTGCAGTCGAACGCGGCCTGGGAGGCTGCGCGCCAGACGCCGCTGCGCCTGTCGGCTCTGCGTTGGCAAGAGACAGGAGATGCCTCTTTGCTATACAGGGACGCCGCCCTCCAAGAGGCCTTGACGTGGTTAGAAACCCACGGCGATGACGCCGAACCGTACGAGGTCGAGTTCTTGGATGCCAGCCAACAAGCCGAGGCTGAGCGTATCCGCAGACGCCGCCTGGCAATGGCGGGTGCCGCGGCCGGATTGTTGATCGTGATTGTGATGACGGCGCTGACCATTTTGGCAGTCAAAGGGCAACGAGCAGCTGAGACTGCTCAGGCAACGGCGGAAGTCCGTCGCGTGGCTGCTGTGAATGCGGAAGGTACAGCGGAAGCACGCCGTGTGATCGCCGAAAACGCCGAAGCGACGGCGGAAGCACGTCGTGTGGAGGCTGTGGAAGCGAAGGAAGCGGAGGAAGAGCAGCGTGTGATCGCTGAAGAGCAGCGCGCGCTTGCCGAAGAACAAGCTCGAATTGCACTCTCTCGTCAGTTGGCGGCGCAGGCGCAGAATGAATTTAATAGCAACAATCCAGACCTGGCTTTGTTGTTATCCATCGAATCGGTCAAGACAGAGAGTACGCTAGAATCTTTGGACGCGCTGCGGCAGATACTGGCCCAACCGAATGCGACCAAAATGTTGCTTGCCGGTCACGACACATCGCTTTCTCACGCGCGTTGGAACGTTGCCCAAGACCGCATCGTGACTTTTAGTACAGATGGGGCTGGGTTGGTATGGGATGCCGAGACTGGCAAAGAATTGGTTGCCTTGACCGGTCACACCGATTTTGTACGATATGTCAGTTGGTCGCCAGATGGTGCGCGTATCGTCACTGCTGGTCAGGACGGCACTGCTCGCGTATGGGATGCTGAAACAGGAACACAGATATATGAATTTGACATGCACCAAGGCTATGTCTATTACGCGATATGGAATGCTGTCGGGGACCGCATTTTGACCACTGGTAACGATGGTATTGCCTATGTATGGGTGCCAGAAACAGCCGACGGCAGACAGTCGGGTGAAATATTGACAGCCCTCGTAGGTCACGAAAAGACGACCAGTCGAGCCAGTTGGAATACGGATGAGAGCCGTATCGCTACCATCAGTTGGGATGGGACGGCCCGGGTGTGGGACGCAGAGACGGGTGATCCTTTGCTAACCTATACCGGGCACAGTGGGTCGGTGTATGGCCTGGACTGGAGTGCAGATGGCACGCGCATTCTGACCGCCGGGCGGGACGCCACTGCTCGTATATGGGACGCCACGACTGGTCAAGATATCGTTGTTTTCACCGGTCATGCGGGTAGGATCAGGCACGTTGTTTGGAACGCCGATGAAAGCCAAGTTCTCACTATGGGGGATGATAAAACCGCCAGGGTGTGGGATGTAGAAACAGGAGATGCGCTATTTATCCTTTTGGGGCATACGGATCGCATCTTTTCTGGTTCTTGGAACCCGGACGAGATCGCCATCGTCACTGCAAGCTGGGACGGCACGGCGCGGGTGTGGGATGCAGAAACGGGTAAAGAACTGTTTGTCTTGACCGGTCACACGCGACGTGTGGGTCATGCTATGTGGAGCAAAACAGGGTTTCAGATCTTGACCGATAGTTCAGATCATACAGCGCGGGTGTGGGATCTCGAACTGGCTGCGACGCTCGGCGGCGAGATTCAAGTTTTGTCCGGTCATAGCGAAAACGTCAATCAGGCCAGGTGGAGCGCCGATGGAAATCAAATTTTAACCGCCAGCGACGATGGTACTGCTCATATATGGGACGCGCAAACCGGTGCGGATTTGCTCGCCCTTTCTGGGCATACGGACGCGGTCAAGCACGCAATTTGGAATCGAGATGAAAGTTTGATTCTTAGTGGCAGCGCCGATGGCACTGTTGGTATCTGGGACGTCCAAACAGGCGCGACCGTCATTACACTTTCTGGTCATAGCGACACAGTTTGGCGTGCAGATTGGAACAGTGATGAAAGCCAGATTCTGACCGCCAGTAGCGATGGGACTGCGCGGATATGGGATGCCAACACAGGGGAAGAACTCGTTAGCTTTGAACATACGGCGCGGATCAATCAGGCTGTTTGGAATGGGGATGAAAGTCGTATTCTCACTTGCAGTGAAGACGGGACCACCCGTATTTGGGATGCTCGCACCGGCGTGGAACAGGTTGCTTTCACAGGCCATAATGACTCGGTAGTCCTGTATGGTTTGTGGAACGCTGCGGGGGATCGGGTTCTGACCACCGGTATGGACAAGACGGCCCAAATCTGGGACCCGGACACGGGCGAATCTCTGCAGGTCTTTCCTGGGCATACGGGATGGATTGAGGGCGCTGTTTGGAACGCTGATGAAAGTCTTATTCTCACGTTCAGCACTGATGGCGAGGTTCGTGTGTGGGATGCTCAAACAGGAGACCAATTGCTGGTGCTCGAGGGCCACACAGGCGAGATATATCAGGCTGTATGGAATGGGGACGAAAGTCGTATTCTAACGACCAGCAAGGACGGTACAGCTCGCGTCTGGGATGCTCAAACCGGTCGAGAACTGGTCACACTGTCTGGTCATAGCGACGCGGTTCGTATGGCGTCCTGGAACGCTGACGAAAGTCTCATTCTCACGTCCAGTGACGATGGTACTGCCCGGCAATTTTACACCCAGTTGGATGAACTGCTCGCTGCGGCCTGTCAACGGGCACTGCGCAATATGACTGTAGAGGAATGGGAACATACAATCAAAGATCAAGACTATCGGGCCACGTGCCCGAATTTACCCGCGCAACACGAATAGCATTGCTCATTTCGGCAATTTGGTCAAGGAGGTAAACTGATGGAAAGGATAATGACAAGATGGTCTGCGCGTTTGTTTGGACGCTACTGGCGGATTTGGGCTTTGTTGCTGTTCGGCTTGCTCCTGCTTTGCTTGAGGCCATCCCCCGCCTGGGCTGATGGCCCCTTGGATGATGTGATATTTGTCAGTTTTGATGAAAAATATTCTTGCAGCGTGGCATGGGGGGATGTGGACGGCGATGGTGATCTAGACCTCGCCATCGGTAATATGGAGGACTGGGGTTCAGAACCAGCACTCAGTCAACTCTACCGTAACAATGGGAGCGGTGGCTTTACGGTCGAGAACCTGGAGGTTGTCGAACACGATACTCGGAGTTTGGCCTGGGGAGATTATGACGGAGACGGCGACCTCGATCTGGCTATTGGCAATGCTGGCGTATCGTCGGGAGAAGTTAACCAGGTATACAGAAACGAGGGGGGGATTTTTGTTCCGGCCTGGACCTCGACCGGCGATATCAAAGAGACAATGAGTGTGGCATGGGGAGATGTTGATGGAGACGGCGATCTCGATCTCGCCGTCGGCAATTCTGGAGACGTCAACCGGCTTTACCTCAACAACGGAAACGGCGGCTTTACCATTGATGATCTGGGGTCTGTTATATCCGACACTCAAAGCGTGACTTGGGGAGACGTCGATGGAGATGGCGACCTCGACCTCGCCGTGGGAAACCAGGGCCACAACCACCTGTACCGCAATGACAGCGCAGGGGGAATCGTTACACTGACCTTGGCCTACACATCGCCCGAAAGCGATACAACCAAAAGCGTGGCCTGGGGAGATGCCGATGGAGATGGCAAACTTGATCTCGCTGTTGGCAACCATGGCGCTAACCGTCTCTACCGCAACGACAGCTCGGTAGGGACGATTGCGTTGGCGTTGATTTACACTGCCCCCGAGACTATGAATACAGATAGTGTAGCGTGGGGGGATGTAGAGGGGGACGGTGACTTGGACCTCGCTGTCGGCATTGCGACATCGAATCGAACCAACCAACTTTACCGCAACGATGGGAGCGGCAACTTTGGCATTGAGGCCCTGGGGACTGATAAAAAAGCGACCTGTAGCGTGGCATGGGGGGATGCCGATGGAGATGGCGACCTGGACCTCGCCACTGGCGGCAGCGGTCAAGTTAACCAGGTCTATCGCAACGATGGGGAGGTTGGTTTTGTCGTCAATCAGCAGGGGGCTAGTGGTAGACGCACCAGGAGCATGGCCTGGGGAGACGCTGATGGAGATGGCGACTTGGATATCGCTGTTGGTAATGACAATTCTGTCGTAGAGACTAATCGGCTTTATCGTAACGATGGGGACGGTAATTTTACTCTGCAAGATATAGGAACCATAGTCTCAAATACTCGGAGTATAGCATGGGGAGATTATGATCAAGATGGCGACCTGGACCTGGCCGTCGGTAATTTTGGGGAAGCCAATCAACTCTACGATAATGATGGGAGTGGTAGCTTTACGGCTAGCGATCTGGGAACTGCCATATCCAATACCAGGAGCGTGGCCTGGGGGGATGTCGATGGGGATGGCGACCTGGACTTGGCCGTCGGCAATGGAGAAGGAAGCGCAGAACAAAATCAACTCTATCGCAATAATGGGGCGGGCGGTTTTACCGTCGAGAACTTGGGAGACGGCGCAAAAAAGACCACGAGTATAGCTTGGGGAGATGCGGATGGAGACGGCGACCTGGACCTGGCTGTCGGCAATTGGCGGCAGGCCAACCAACTCTACCGTAATGATGGAAATGGCAACTTTACTGTTGAGGAATTGGGGACCGGTATCCGCCGGCCTACCTCCAGTGTGGCCTGGGGAGATGCCGATGGAGATGGCGACCTCGACCTGGCCGTGGGTAACCAGGAGAATATTAACCAGCTTTATCGCAACGATGGAAATGGCAACTTTGGCGCCGAGAACCTGGGCACTGATACAAAAAGCACCGCAGGCATAGCGTGGGGAGATGTCGATGGGGATGGCGACATGGACATGGCCGTCGGCAATCGTTGGGTCGTCAACCAACTCTACCACAATGATGGAAATGGGTATTTCAGCACCGAGGACTTGGGAACCGATGCCCATGACACGTTGGGTATCGCATGGGGAGATGCTGACGGAGACGGTGATCTCGATCTCGCCATCGGCAATAACGGATTCAACTATGTGTATGCGAATGCACGACAGGGAGGGCAAGCCCTAGTCAATAATGCCCCGTCCATCAAGGTCACTGCGCTTTACACGTCTGCCGCTAACTTTTATGCTGCGTCCACCGTTCTGGATGATCCAACTATTCCCATTAGCTATACGATTTTTGATCCTGAAAATGATCTAGTGGGGAGGATTGAAGCCTTTTATTCATCAGATGGAGGCGGACACTGGCTGCCGGCTGTACCAACTACAGACACCATTGTAACCAACCTGATGGTCAGTTCCCCTGGTATTACGCTTACTCACATCTACACCTGGGACACTTTTGCAAGCGGCTTTTTTGGCAAGTCAGACAATGTCGTCTTTCGTCTGGATGCTTATCTGGTTGCTTCTGCGGGCAAAGACAACATCACGGGCACTCACCGCTATACACATACTGTGCCCGGCCCCTATCAACGGCCCTACGTAACGGCCCAAACATTTCCCTTTCGGGTGCGGGGGAACCAAGTGCGCGTTATGCGCGGCGTAGCGCCGATCGCTGACGCGATGGTTTATCGTCTTCCGTCCGGCCAACTGACTGGCGCAGAACCTTATGCCCGTAATACTGGGGAGCCATTCCGCACCAACGATCTTGGGTATCTACAAGGACACGGGCAGATCAATCCGGGAGATCATCTCATCGCTCTGCTCCCCACTGTGCCTGTTGCGTCTGCATCATGCACGACGTTCAGCCATACTGTTTCCATAGATGTTCCTGGGGACCAAGTGGCAACGATCAACTCTCTACTCGACGTTTCTGATATAGGGACAATAGTAGACGTCAATGTCACACTGAGCGGCACCCATACGTGGATCGGGGACCTGGCCTTTACGCTGCAAAGCCCATCGGAAACAGCGGTAGAGATCATGGAGGCATCCTGTGGTTCTACAGATAATTTCAACCTGACGCTGGACGATGAGGCAATGGACATTTGGCCTTGTCCGCCAACCGATGGACAGGCCTATCTGCCTTCGAATCCCCTATCGGCCTTTGATGGAGAGGATGGTGAGGGCGTTTGGATTCTGTCAATCGTAGACACCTACCCTGCCGATGGTGGCAGATTGGACACATGGAGCTTGGAAATCTGTAGTGTTGAGGACACTGCCAAGTACGATTTGTACTATACTAACATTACCCCCACATTGACCGGGCTGGATTCGTACACTGTCACACAAGCCGGTGTGCAGACACTGACTGTTTCCGCCGACAATCCCTTACTCTTGTTCAATCTGGATGTTTCTCTGGAGTGGGATGCGCGTAAGGACGTGGCATTTCTAGATCAACTTGACGTCAACCTGCACCGCGTATCCGAACGTTTGTTTGACGCTAGCAATGGTCAAGCCGCGTTGGGGAACGTAACCATCTATCACGACAAAATCAACTGGAACAATGCCGACATCCAGGTCTATGCCAGCAACGCCCTCATCCCCAATGCGGATGTTGGCGGAATCGTGACCCAAGATAAACAAGAACAGATTACTGTCAATCCCTTTGCTATCCCTGCCCAAACGCTGCCTTACACGATCACCTACCGCGCTGGCAAGGTGCGGATGGGCGCTGTCTGGCGTCGTTATGAAGGCTCTGGGGGAGAGCAGACGGACGATTGGCCGCGTGCCCTGGTTCACGAACTGGGCCATTATCTCTTTTACTTGTACGACAATTACCTTGGCCTGAACAATGCCGGGGTTGTGATTCCCGTTGCGACGTGCGGCGGCTCTCTGATGAGCAATTCCTACAGTACGGACGAGTACCGGAACAGTGACGGTTGGGCGACCGAGTGCGCTACCACAATGTCCGCGCGGCGTAGCGGACGGGCCGACTGGGATACCATCACTACGTTCTATCCGCAACTCAGCGCGACGACGGTGAACACGGGGCCGGCCGCTTTACCCCTGGCTGTTACCCAGATCGTCGAGGTACAGCTTGTCGATGAGGATTTCCCATTAGAGGAATTTGTCTTTACCCTCACCGACGAGCACGGCGCAATCTTCCAACCTGGCCCACACGCTCAGGCGATTCTGTATCAGGAAGGACGCATCGTGGACCTGGGTCGCCCCGACATCAACAAAGTGTATGCCCGTGGTGCACGCGAGGGAGACAGGCTCTGTGTCTACGAACTCGATGCCCAGCCCCCGCGTTTGGGTTGTGAGACCTTGACGCCCAATGACAACTATTTGATCGTGGCGGGTCGAGAGAATTGGCAACCAGAGGTGCTGGTTACCCCGGTAAGTTCAGCTTCGATCAAGGTAGACGTCAACGCTGTCCCGACTGGCCTCAACCTGTATGGTCGCTTGTACCCTGGTCATGGGGGAGCCACCGACGCGCTTACTTTGACGCCCACGGCCGAGGGGTATCAGGTATTCTTTACCCTGACCGAGCCGGATGTCAAAGGATACATCCACATTTGGGTAGATGAACCAGATATAACATCTCTGCCACGCAGAGAAGTCGTCACCAGTTACGCCTTGGGAGGCAATCCCGATTGTGAAGATGACTGTCCGCCGGGAGGAAGAGCACCCACAGAAAGCTGTTCCGAAACAGAGAAAGAAAGCTTTATCCCCGCGATCTCGCCCGATGGACAAGTATTGCTGTACGGCAACGTGGCGTTTGCAGATGGCGAGTTCTACGCTTTGCAAAAGGCGACTCTCTTGCCCGATCCATTGCCCTGGGCGACAGTGGTTGGGGAAGGATACCATGTACTTCGTTCGTCAGGAGCACCTACCCTTACCGGCACCTCGATCAACTTTCGTTATCGGGAACAAGATGTGCCGCCGGGAGAAGAGGATTTCTTGAGCATCTATTATTGGAACGACACTAAATGGGAAAATCTGCCGACTGTGCGTAACCCTGACTCTAACGAGGTCTCTGCATTGAGCCGCGGCGCAGGGTTGTATGCCTTGATGAGCAGCCTAGAGATCCCCATGCCGGTGGCGGGGTGGAACATGATTGCCTATCCGGTGCAGGAAACGCGTACGGTGACGGACGTCCTCAAATCTATCGAGGGGTACTATGGGTTGGTATATGGCTATGACCCCGCCGACGCCGGTGCTCCCTGGAAGGTATACAAGCCAAACTCGGTACCACCGTGGGTGAATGACTTGCACGAGATGGAGTTTGGGAAAGGCTACTGGATCAGCGCCACGCAACCGATCACCTGGGAGGTTAAAGGTGGATCCGATGCGCGAGCGCCACAGTCGGCCAACAATATGGGCCCACCAGCGACCTATTACGGGGTTGTGTCCCCGAGTGCTACATTTGTGCCCGTGGCGGGTATGACAGTGTCCGTCTACGTCGAGGGCAAGTTGTGTGGCCGAGGAGAGACATTGTCCGTGGGCGGCGATATCGTTTACAGTGTCAAGGTGGGCTATACGCCCGCGGGAGGCGCGTGTGGTGATCTGGGGCAGATTGTGACGTTCCGGGTGGGGTCTACGATGATGAGCACTACAGCCGAGTGGAATAACAACGACGTGTGGGAATTGCCGTTGTCTCCTGCTGCTGCACCCACCATCTCGGATATTGCCGACCAGTCTACCAAGATCAGCACGCCGATTACCGTCACCTTTACCATCAGCGACGCAGAGACCGCTCCGGACAGCCTCGGTTTGAGCGCGACCAGCAGCAACACAGAGCTGGTGACTACCACGAACATTGTCTTTGAGGGCAGTGGTATGACGCGTACAGCCACCATCACGCCCACGGCCGGTATGACGGGCACGACCACCATCACCATCACCGTGGATGACGGCGAACTTGATGTCTCTGATAGCTTTACGCTCACCGTGGAAGCAGGGACTGTGATCAACACTGCGCCTACCATCTCGGATATCGCCGACCAGTCTACCAAGGTCAACACGCCGATCACCGTCACATTTACCATCAGCGACGCCAAGACTGCCCCGGGCGACCTATGGCTGTACGCCGAATCTTTCAATCTTTCTCTGGTGAACGGCGGGTTGAACGGCACCTTGATGTCGGGCGGCGGTATCAGCTTTGGCGGCAGTGGAGTGACGCGCACGGCCACCATCACGCCTACGGATGGCGTGACGGGTACAACTACTATCACCGTCACCGTGAACGACGGCGAAATTGAAAACTATGATAGCTTTGTCCTGACCGTGGTGGAAGAGTTTTGCATCTACCTACCGGTTATTTTGAAGAACTAGCATCGAGTTGTCCTGGTTTGAACAATCGTAATTGGTCAGTGTCCAAACACGAATAGTGTTGGTCATTGTGCAGTCTAGGCAAGGAGGCAGATTGATGAAAAAGATAAAGATACGATGGTCCGTACGCTCATCTGGACGTTACTGGCGGATTTGTGTTTTGTTGTTGTTCGGCTTGGCCATTGGATATGCTTTAGGCGCGCTCTGGTTAAAGCTGTCCCCCGTCCGGGCTGATGACGGTACGAGTGATATTGTGCCAGGGTTTTTGAACCCTGCCGTCAGTTTGGACGAAAAAGAGCTTTATAGTGTTCCATCGATTGCGCGTTCTGCTGCTGTTACTGCTACGGCCATTGTTGATTTTACCGAGGTATGGTTCGATTCTACCGATACCACCCATAGCGTGGCCTGGGGGGATATGGATGGCGATGGCGACCTCGACCTCGCCGTCGGGAATTATGACCGTTACGGTGCTGGTGATAAAGTGAACCGTGTGTACCGGAATGAGGGGGGGGTGCTTGCCAATCCTATTGACCTAGACGGTATCGATAACACTATGAGCGTTGCGTGGGGGGATATGGACGGGGATGGCGACCTCGACCTCGCTGTCGGCAATGGGTATTGGTTTTCTGGCGAACAGAACAAAGTGTACCGGAACGATGGTGGGGTATTCAACGAGATCCCCGACGCCCTGGGTACAGATGCTGAGGCAACCTCAAGCATAGCGTGGGGGGATATGGACGGTGATGGTGACCTCGATCTCGCCGTAGGCAATTACAATGGGCTGAATTGCCTATACCGTAACGATGGCAGTGGGAGTTTTACCGAGCATAACACCCTAGGCGCGGTTGCTGAGAGAACGTCAAGCGTTGCGTGGGGGGATATGGACGGGGATGGCGACCTGGATCTCGCCGTTGCCAATGGGATGGCGTGGTGGGAGGGCCCGCAGGTGGGTCAACAAAACAGAGTGTACCAGAACGATGGTAGTGGAACCTTTACCGAGATCCCCAACGCCCTGGGCGGCAACGCCGAGCGTTCCAATAGTGTGGCCTGGGGGGACATAGATGACGATGGCGACCTCGACCTCGCCATAGGGAATCTTGCAGAAGCGAATCGTCTTTACGAGAACCTGGGGGCGGGGAACTTTGCCGAAATGGTTGGTGCTCTGGACGCTAACGCGGGGGACACCCATAGTGTGGCGTTGGGGGATATGGACGGCGATGGCGACCTGGATCTCGCCGTCGGGAATTATGGATGGCATGGAGACATTCGCCCAAATCGCGTTTACGAGAATCTGGGGGGGGGCAACTTTGCCCTAGCTATTGACCTGGGCGTCGGTCAGACAAACGCCAAGAGCGTGGCGTGGGGGGATGTAGACGGTGATGGCGACCTCGATCTGATTGCCGGAACTGAATATGGGCGCAACGCCCTCTACCGGAACGATGGCAGCGGCTTTGCCGAGATCCCTGGCGCGCTGGGCAGCTTTGAGGAGATTTCCGAGTACGTGGCCTGGGGGGATATCGATGGCGATGGCGACCTTGACCTCGTTGTTGCTAATAGGACCGCTGATTACGGTCAAGTGAATCGCGTGTATCGGAACGATGGTCATGGGGGGTTGAAAGAGGTTCCTAACGCGCTGAGCGGCGCCGCTCCCACCAACAGCGTGGCGTTGGGAGATATGGACGGCGACGGCGACCTCGATCTTGCCGTTGCGAATGGGTTGTATTGGAAGGACGGTCAGGTGAATCAGATCTACCAGAACGATGGCGGGGTGTTCAATGAAATCCCTAACACCCCGGATAGCACCGCCGAGTGTTCCAGCAGCATAGCCTGGGGGGACATAGATGGGGATAGCGACCTTGACCTCGCTGTCGGCAATGATCAGTGCAATCGCAGCGGTGTTGGTGTGAAAAATCGCCTGTACCGGAATGATGGCCATGGAAATTTTACCGAGATCGCGGACGCTCCAAGTGCTGCTGACATGACTAAAAGCCTGGCGTTTGGGGATATGGACGGCGATGGCGACCTTGATCTCGCTATCGGGAATAATGGTGTAAATCGTCTGTACCAAAATGATGGTAGTGGGGCATTTACCGAGATTCCCGGTATCCTGGGGAAGGACACTGATGACACCCGTCGCGTGGACTGGGGGGATATGGACGGCGATGGCGACCTTGATCTCGCTACTGCGAATTACCTAGCACCGTCCATCATCTACCGGAACGATGGCGGCATGTTTACCGAGCTTCCTGGAGCCTTGGGGTTCGAACAGGGGGATACTAAATACATCGCGTGGGGAGACATAGATGGCGATGGCGACCTTGATCTCGCTGTCGTGAATAATGGTGCAAATTATCTATATCAAAACGATGGCAATGGGGCATTTACAGAGATTGTCCTGAGCGTTGCCTTCGAGAGCACCTCAAGCATAGCGTGGGGGGATATGGACGGCGATGGCGACCTTGACCTCGTTGTTGGTAATTTGAGTAGGATCGATCATCCCGGTGAAGTGAATCGCGTGTACCGAAACGTGCGCGGGCAGGCTTTGTCCGATAACGCGCCTTTCGATAATGCCCCTCTCCTGGAGGTGACAGCGCCGTATACCGCCATGGCCAACTTTTATGCGGTTCCCACTATCCTGGACAATCTCACCATCCCCTTCACCTACACCCTCGCTGATCCGGAGGGCGATCCGGTGCGGGGCATTGCCGCATCCTATTCGCCTGACGGCGGCGGGCGCTGGCTGCCGGCGGTGGCTACCTCAGACACTGTCACTACCGCTCTGGCAACTGGCTCTGCGACCGTCACCTCGACCGCGAATCTGCACGACGGCGGCGCGGCCAGCGATACACTGAACTTTGGGGAAGATAGGCCACTCGTTGACCTGGAGGTGAGACTGACGATCAGCCACACACAAAACAGTCAACTAGCCGCCGCCCTGACCAGCGACTGGCCGGCGCCCGACGGCAGCCACATCCTGCTCTTTGATAGCGTGGGAGATGACCGCCGTGGCTTTAACAATCTCATTCTCAACGACTGGGCCGCTCGCTCAATTACAACAGCCGTCGGTATTGAGGTGCCGGTCATTCTTCGTTACAGCACGGACGTTCCCAAGACGATTGACAGCGCTGATCCGAACACGATTACGTCAACCCTGGTTATTACGGATGGCCCATCTGTGATTGACGACGTGGACGTGATCGCTCTGGCCGGCACGCACACTTATATCGGCGATCTCGAGTTCGCGCTGCAAAGCCCGACGGGTACGCAGGTACTGATCATGGAGGATGATTGCTGGGATGGAGGAGACTTTAATTTGAATCTGGACGATGAATCCAGACTTGGTCTATGGCCCTGTCCACCAATCGATGGCAGTACCTACTTGCCCAGCTATCCTCTGGATGCTTTCGACGACGAGAACAGCAATGGGACCTGGACCCTTATCGTTAGTGATACCGCTTCCGCCGACGGGGGATCTCTGGATAGCTGGGGATTGCGCATCAGTGGCGGAGGCACTGTGATCACCGCGCCGGTCACAGGCATCTACCGGCCGGAAGAGTCACTATCAGTCCTCCAGGGGATGCCGATGACCATGCCTTTGACGCTCATCATCACCGATAGCGTTGGTGGGGGGGGGGGGACCGGCGTACTCGAAGAGTGGTCGCTCAGATCGGTTGGCGTGACGCACGTCTACACCTGGGACACTTTTGCCAGCGGCTTTTTCGGCCACTCGGACAATGTCGTCTTTCGCCTACAAGCAAACCTGGCGGCTGTCACCAACAGGGACAGCGCCACCGGTGCCTACAGTTACACCCACGCTGCACCCGGCCCTTACCAGCGGCCTTATGCGGCGGCGCAGATCCATTATCCCTTCCGGGTGCGGGGTACACAGATGCGCGTTCTGAGCACCACGCCAGTCTCTAACGCCCTGGTCTATCATTTGCCAGCGGGTCAACTTACTGGCGCGGAACCATTCAGTCGTAACACCGGAGAACCATTCCGCACCGATGATCACGGGTACCTGCAAGGGCGCGGGCAAATCAATCTGGGAGATCAGCTTGTGGCCCTACTGCCTGCTGTTGATGCTACCGAGTCGTGCAAATCGTACAGCAGCCAGGATGTTCCCCAGGCTATTACTGATACCGCCCCCTCGATGGTTCAATCTGTGCTCGACGTCGCTAACACGGGGACGATCTTTGACGTCAACGTGACGTTGAGCGGCACGCATACCTGGGTTAGTGACCTCATCTTTACACTGCAAAGCCCGGATGGAACGACGGTGCGGATTTTAGAGGGACCTTGTGGCTCTAATCACGATTTTAACCTGACGCTGGATGACGAGGCGGGATGGACCTGGATTTGTCCGCTAACCGGAGGGCAGACCGCTTTACCATCGAATCCATTGTCCGCCTTTGATGGACAGGGCAGCGCGGGCGATTGGATTCTGACGGTCGAGGACGGTTACTGGGCGGATGGCGGCAGTCTGGACAAGTGGAGCCTGGAAATATGCACTGCCGGTGAGAGCGGCAAGTCCTTTTACTATGCCAGCGCCGCGCCTACGGAAACTGGGTTGGATATGTACACTGTGGCGCAAGCTGGCGTGCAGACGCTGACCGTTTCCGCCGACAACCCCTTGCTCTTGTTCAATCTGGATGTTTCTCTGGAATGGGATGCGCGCCAGGATATTGCGTTTCTCGATCAACTTGACGTTAACCTGTACCGGGTATCCGAACGCTTGTTTGACGCCACCAATGGTCAAGCCGCATTGGGAAACGTGACTATCTATCACGACAAGATCAACTGGAACAATGCCGACATCCAGGTCTATGCCAGCAATGCCCTGATCCCCAATGCTGATATCGGCGGAATCGTGACCCAGGATGTACAAGAGCAAATCAGTGTCAATCCCTTTGCTATCCCTGCCCAAACACTGCCTTACACGATCACCTATCGTGCTGGCAAGGTGCGGATGGGCGCTGTCTGGCGTCGTTATAGAGGCTCTGGGGGGGAGCAGTCGGACGACTGGCCGCGTGCCCTGGTTCACGAACTGGGCCATTATCTCTTTTACCTCTACGACAACTACCTTGGCCTGAACGATGCAGGAATCGTGGTCCCCGTTGCGACGTGCAGGGGCTCTTTGATGAGCAATTCCTACAGCATGGACGAGTTCCGGAACAGTGACGGTTGGGCGGCCGAGTGCGCTACTACGATGTCCGCGCGACGCAGTGGACGGGCCGACTGGGATACCATCACCACGTTCTATCCACAACTCAGTGCGACGACGGTGAACACGGGACCGGCTGCTTTACCCCTGGCCGTCACCCAGATCGTCGAGGTAGAGCTTGCCGATGATGATTTCCCATTAGAGGAATTTATATTTACCCTCACCGACGAGCATGGCGCGATCCTCCAACCCGGCCCACACGCTCAGGTGATTCTGTATCAGGAAGAACGCATTGTTGACCTGGGTCGTCCCGACATCAACAAAGTGTATGCCCGTGGTGCACGCGAGGGAGACCGGCTTTGTGTCTATGAACTTGATGCCCAACCTCCACGTTTGGGTTGTGAGACCTTGACGCCCAATGACAACTATTTGAGCGTGGCGGGTCGAGAGAATTGGCAACCAGAGGTGCTGGTTACTCCGGTAAGCTCATCTTCGATCAAAGTGGACGTCAACGCGGTCCCGGCCGGCCTCGACCTATACGGTCGCTTGTACCCTGGGCAAGGGGGAGCCACTAATGTGCTCGCTTTGACGCCCACGGCTGAAGGGTATCAAGTATTCTTTACCCTGACTGAGCCGGATGTCAAAGGGTATATCCACATTTGGGTAGATGAATCCGACCGTCTGCGGTCGGCAGCATCCTCACCACGCAGAGAAGTCGTCACCAGTTATGCCTTGGGAGGCAATCCCGATTGTGAAGATGACTGTTCATCAGGAGGAAGAGCCCCCACGGGAGTCTGTGCCAGCCGAGCCGCGGAAGAGCAGGAAAGCTTTGTCCCTGCGATCTCGCCTGATGGACAAGTATTGCTGTACGGCAACGTGGCGTTTGCAGATGGTGAGTTTTATGCATTGCAAAAGGCGACCCTCTTGCCTGATCCATTGCCCTGGGCGACGGTGGTGGGAGAAGGATACCACGTGCTTCGTTCACCAGGTGCGCCCACTTTGACCGGCACGTCGATCAACTTTCGCTACCGGGAACAGGATGTGCCACCGGGAGAAGAGGATTTCTTGAGCATCTATTATTGGAACGACACTGAATGGGAAAAATTGCCGACTGTGCGTAACCCTGACTCTAACGAGGTCTCTGCATTGAGCCATGGTGAGGGGCTGTACGCTCTGATGACCAGTCTCGAGATTCCACTCCCGGTGAAGGGATGGAACCTGGTATCCTATCCGGTGCGGGAGAGCCGCGCGGTGACGGATGCCCTCAAATCAATTACGGGGACCTATGGACTGGTGTATGGCTATGACGCTGCCGATATCGACAAACCTTGGAAGGTGTACAAGCCAAACTCGGTACCACCGTGGGTAAATGACCTATATACGATGACGTTTGGGATGGGGTACTGGATCAGCGCTACGCAACCGATCACCTGGGAGGTCAAGGGTGAGTCTGATGCGCGAGCGCCACAATCGGCCAACAATATGGGCCCACCAGCGACCTATTATGGGGTTGTATCCCCCGGTGCTACATTTGTGCCTGTGGCAGGGATGACAGTGTCCGCCTACGTCGAGGGCAAGCTGTGTGGCCAAGGGGAGACGCTGTCCGTGGGTGGCGACATCGTTTACAGTGTCAACGTAGGCTACACACCTGCGGGAGGCACGTGTGGCGATTCGGGGCAGATTGTGATGTTCCAAGTGGGATCTACGATGATGAGCACTACAGCCGAGTGGAATAACAACGACGTGTGGGAATTGCCGTTGTATATTGCTACTGAAGGCCCCACCATCTCGGATATCGCCGACCAATCTACCAAGATCAACACGCCGGTCACCGTCACATTTACCATCAGCGATACGGGTGGCTTGCCGGACAGCCTGTGGTTGTACGCCGAATCCTCCAATCTATCCCTGGTGAACGGTGGGTTGACCGGCACCGTGATGGCGCCTGACGGTATCAGCTTTAGTGGCAGTGGAGTGACTCGTACGATCACCATCACACCTATGGACGATGTGATGGGCAAGAGCACCATAACAGTAACCGTGGACGACGGCGAACTCTCTGCCAGTGACAGCTTTGTATTTACTGTGAATACTTGTATATATCTACCATCTATCTTGAAGGATTAATGACAGCACGATTTTCTGACGCAGGAGGCCTTATGCCTGACGAAAACTTTAACGACCTGGAAATTCGTATCTTTGCGGCTCGGGATGAGGGCTACCCGGTCGAGATCACGCTGGGGGATCAGCAAGAGTTCCCGCGCGGCTATCTGGCGGAGGACGTTGTGCCCTGGACGTCCAGCGGCGACCTGGTAGCGGATGGACAGCAACTCTTTGAGTCATTGTTCGCGGATACGGCGTTACGCACTGCTTGGGCCGAGGCGCGCGGGCAGGCGCCGCAGCGCCGCGTTCGTTTGCGCATCGACCCCGCCGCCGCAGAACTGCACGCGCTACCGTGGGAACTTTTGCACGAGGACGCTCTGATGCTCTCTGCCAACGCGGCTACGCCATTCTCGCGTTATATGCCGGTTGCACTGCCGTGGGGTGGGGAGGTCGAAGAGCGTCCTGTTCGCGTGCTCGTTGCCATTTCCAATCCCGATGACCTGGAATCCAAATACAACCTGGCGCCGCTTGACGTGGAACTGGAACGCGGGACGCTCGAAGCCACTTTGGACGATATCGACCCGGATGACGTCGAGATGACGTTTCTAGATGCACCGGTGACGTTGGAACGCATCGAGGAAGCACTGCGAGAAGGTTATCACGTCTTGCATTATCTGGGGCATGGCGCATTCAGCAAGCGACGGGGACAGGCAGCCCTCTACTTGCAGGGTGACGACGAGAACACACAGATCGTGACCGATGATGCCCTCATCGGGATGTTGGCACGGCAAAAGGTGCGCCCCCGCCTGGTCTTTCTGGCAGCGTGCCAGAGTGCGGTACGTGACACCGCCAACGCGTTCGCAGGATTGGGGCCGAAACTGGTCGCTGCCGGCGTGCCGGCCGTCATCGCGATGCAAGATTTTGTGGCAGTCGAGACCGCGCGCAAGTTGAGCACAATGTTCTACCAACGGCTGACCGAACACGGCGCGGTAGACCTGGCAATGAACGAAGCGCGCAGCACCCTGCTCACAGCGGGTCGCCCGGACGCCGCTGTGCCGGTGCTCTTTATGCGGCTCAAGTCGGGGCAGGTGTGGAGCGGTGAGGCCGATGTGCGCGGTCAGGTACTGGGCAGTCAGAACCCACGGGTGTTTTGGTCAGGCTTGGTACGCAACATTCAGAGCGGAAAATGTACGCCTATCATCGGTCCGCACGTACACGGTCGTTGGCTGCCCACGCAGACCGAGATCGCTGGGTGGTGGGCGGATGAGCATGAATATCCCTTTCCCGATCGAGACAGCCTGGCGCGTGTTGCGCGCTATATGGCTGGCAGCCAGGGTGAGGACTTTCCGCGCGAAGAATTATTGTTCATCTTGAAGGACGAGTTCACCGTGCGGCTACCGGAGGGTATCCGTCCTGAGGAGGAATACGACACGCTCACCGAGTTGGTGGAGGCCATCGGGTGGCAATCTCTAACGGCTGACGATCCCAACGATCCGCATCGCGTGATGGCGAGCCTGAATCTACCCCTCTATCTTACGACAAATCCCGATAGTTTTATGACCGAGGGATTGATCGCAGCGGGCAAACAGCCTGATCGGGAACTCTGCCGCTGGAACGAGATGCTGGATGGTTTGCCATCGCTGTTTGAGGATGACCCTGATTACAAACCTACGCCGGATACACCTTTGGTCTATCATCTCTTTGGCAGCGATGAGGAACTGGACTCGTTGTTGGTGACCCAAGACCACTATTTGGATTACCTGGTGCAGGTTTCATCCGAGATGGAACGTATTCCCAACCACGTTTGGTCGGCACTGACCGACAACTCGCTATTGTTTCTGGGATACAGCCTGGATGATTGGGAGTTCCGCGTGATTCTACGGGGCTTGGTGGCGACGCGGGATCGGCGGCGCAAACTCAAGCACGTAGGCGTACAACTAGAGATGGAAGGGTTAGACGAAAAAGATACCGAGGCTGTACAGACCTTTTTGCAGCAATATTTCCAAGAGGCAGACATCAACATCTTTTGGGGCACGACTGCCCAGTTCGTGGCGGAACTGCGTGAGCAGATGGCAGCTGCGCCGCCCGCACGAGCAGAGCGCTCGCGTGATCGCAGCCGCCGCCGTTAACCTAATAGGCAAACGGTGTAGGGAGTCAAAGATAATGAGACTCGTGTAATGTTTAACGACATGAATTGTCCCGGTAACCGTTCAGGGGGTCTCCCCGGCGGATTCTAATCAATATCTCGCGCTTCTCTAACGTAGTGTATACCAAAGTGTGGTACAGTAGCAATATGTCTCCATTGAGCGAAGCCATTCAGAAAACACTTTCAGAACAGATAC
>JAAEPW010000269.1 GCA_024232355.1 Chloroflexota bacterium
GGGCCTTGCTATGCCTCAAAGCAGGCAACCTGGACGCCGCACGATTAAAGTTGGATATCCTGGAAAAAAAGATCGCAGCCACACAGCACGCCAACTTGCTGATCGGGTGGAGGTGGCTGTTCCCACGCCTGCTGTGTGCCGAGGAACGCTACGAGAAAGCACTCACAATGCTGGACGAGTCTATCCGCCACGCCCGGGTTATGAACATCGATGGCGAATTGATCCGCCTGCTGGCGCTGCAGGCTATTGCCCTGAATGCGTTGGGAGACCACAAGCCTGCCCGCTCTGCGTTACGCGAGGGTGTGGCGTTGGGCGCACCTGGAGGCTATATCTGGCGATGGCTGAATACTGGCCCAAGAGTCGGGCCGCTGCTGCGCGACCTGAGAGATGATCGCGACACGTCACAGGCGTTACACCTCTACTTGGATTCCTTGCTGCATGCCTGCCGAGCCGCATTTGGGGAACCGACACGAACCCAGCCAGGAGAGATGCTTGACCCGCTCACCCCACGCGAACTGGAGATCACGCGCCTGATCTGCAAAGGGTATTCCAACCCGGAGATTGCCAGCGAACTGATGGTCACCGTAAACACGATCAAGAAACATACCAGCAACATCTACGGCAAGATGGGGGTTCGCAGCCGTACCCAGGCGATTGCGCGCGCCCACCAATTAAACCTGCTCTAATTTCCCCGATCACTTGTTCACCTACTACCATTGAGTAATACCCAAACCTAAAGTGACTCGCCAAAGATTACTCAACCGTATGGCGACAAAACTGCCCTGATCATGTATACTTTAGGAAAGAAAAGGACAGCAAAACTAGAGGTAGTAAGGAGAAAAAGATCATGATGGAGACTTTTGAAACCAATTTTGTCAAGCGGTACGAGCCTGGCGCCCAGGCCCGTGTTGAGCTAGTGAATGGCCGTATCCTGGACGTGGTCAATGGCTGCTACTTTGATGCAGGAACGCGCATCATTCTGCAAGGCGGCAAGATCGAGTCTATGCCGGGCCTCGCGGGCGAACCTGCTGACGCTGCCTCTGACTTTACGATTGACTTGAAGGGCAAGACC
>JAAEPW010000270.1 GCA_024232355.1 Chloroflexota bacterium
AAATAGTCAACTCTGGTCTGCCAGTAAAGACGTTAGAGGGCATCACCGTCAAGGCACTGACCACAGACCCTCACAACCCGGCCTTGGTCTACGCCTTGGTCGCCAATAGCAAAAACACCCCGGAACTCTATCGAACGACCAACAGCGGTGACGACTGGCAGCGCCTAGATCTTCCGCCGGACCCCACAATCTTTGATATGCTAGTCCTCTTTTCCGACCAAGACCCTGCCCTCTACCTTTTGGGCAGCGGCGGCTTTTATCTGAGTTATGACGACGACCAAAATTGGACCTGGTATGAGATTGACCCAAGCATCCAACCTCAAACCCTGGCGGTAGACCCCCAGTCGCCAAACACCCTCTACCTGGGCACTCGGGAACAAGGCGTTCTCTGGTCAACCGATGGAGGAGACTCTTGGACGGCCAGCAATGCCGGTCTAAAAGGCCAAACCATCCAACAATTGCTCGTCAGTTCGGCCAATTCCCGTATCCTCTTTGCCCTAGCAGATCAAAAAATCTACCGCTCTACAAACAGCGGCCAGAGCTGGCAGTTCGTGGGGCAAAATCTGGAAACGCAGCAAATCACCACTATGGTCGCCCATCTCTCCCGAGAGAGTGTTGTCTATATCGGCACCAGAGATGGTCGAGTGCTCGTCTCTGCCGACACCGGAGACACCTGGATGCTCCTGGGTGACAAGGTACAAGGTGCATCGGTGCAGGCCCTGGCCCTGGCCCAAGACAGCGTGCATGTAGCGACAAACATTGGCCTCTGGTATTTCGACCATGAGTTGCCGCCACAAGCGACGCCAGCAACCGCCATAGCCGCGCACCCTAGCGCGACGCC
>JAAEPW010000271.1 GCA_024232355.1 Chloroflexota bacterium
ACAAACAGCGACGATGATGAAAACGACGATCAGAATGGTGGTGGTGTGGATTCATCCTCTTTGAAATCTTTGATTGATCGTTTGACCTCACTGAAAACTCCGATGAGTTCCGACGCGGCATCCAAGCTGATCTCGACATATGGAGAACAGCCCGTCCTTGCCTGGCTGGATGTGCTGGAGCACGACCCCACGGTGCGGAGTGTGCCCGCACTGCTGACTCACAAATTGCGCGCGGGCGAAACGCCGCCACCGAAACCACAGCGCAGCCGCCAGAGATCTGATGGGAACAACCAGGCAAGCACCATCTCTCGCAAACCCTCGATTGATCCGGCAAACGACTATACCCCGGAGGAGATCAAAATCCGCCGGGAACGAATGCGCGAACACTCGAAAAGACGACAGGAAGAAAGAGCACAAGCTGAAAGGAGGTCCAAATGATGCAAACTGCAACCGAGATTGGACAACGACAACTGGAAAGAGTGCGAGCGGAATACGCACAACAGTTACGAATGACCCCGACGCCACATCCACAAGAACACGCGGGGCACAATGGCACAAATGGCAACGGGGTGACACTGCCACAGCCACAGCCACCGCCGCCATCTCCAAAAGAATACGTAGGACCCAACGGCAAAAACGGCAACGGAGCAAATTGGTGGAAACAGATCAGCACACCGGTTCGTCCACAAGTCGAGGATGTGTGCTCAATTTGTCGAGGATTGGGCCGGGTGCGCGCCAATGAACCGTCCACCGACCACCCAGACTTTGGCACACTCATCCCGTGCTCGTGCCAGGCCGAAGTGATCAGACAACGCGAGTTCGCCCGTTTGTCTCAAGTCTCTGGCATGTTGCCCGAGGAATTATCACTGCGGTTGGACGATGTCCAGGTCGATCCTCAAGACCAGGTAGTGGCCAAGACACTGCCAGTGGAGGCCCTAATCAAACGCCAGGACACCGTGGCAATGCTGGAATTGGCCCGCCGCTTTGTCGAGCAGCCCTGGGGATTCCTGACCCTGCACGGCACGTATGGCAACGCCAAAACGCTGATCTTGCAGGCCGTGGTCAACGAGTTCAGGGAGCAACACGGCCTCACCGGCGTTTACGTGAAAATGCGCGACTTGTTGAACTATGTCCGAGCGGGATACGCGCCGGACGCCCAGGAAAATGCCCTGGCCCGCTACGAACGGCTCAAATCCGTGCCGGTTCTGGCCATCGACGAGATCGACGCGGCCAAGATGACGGATTTCGCCTACGAGTTCCGCGCCGCTTTCCTGGATGATCGTTACCGGCTGGCGGTAGCCCGCCGGGCACACACGCTGTTTGCGATGAACGACGATCCATCCGAGTTGCCGGGCGACCTGTACGACCGGATGCGCGATGGGCGGTTCGTGGTTTTTCACAATGCGGATGCTTCGATGCGCCCGGTGATGGGGTAATGGGAGTCCTAGCGCGAACGTGGGAGAGCCAGTGTGTACATAGAACCCATTGCCTGCAGTGGAATTGCCGTCGGGAAATTCTCCATTGACAATGCCAGAAACAGCGTCGTTAATAGAGAATTCCCCGCCGTGTTCCTTGTCTTTGTAATAGCGGGAGACGAGACACCGCCTGGTTAGGACAGCTCTCAATCTCCCTTCATAATCAAGTTATCGTATTTCTTCGACTAAAAAGTTGTCGAAGCGTGCCGTTACCGGGACATCATTTCCCGATTTTGCGAATAATCCTGCTCTCAGATCGCCTGCAAACGCATCACCACAGGTTGTGCAAAATTTGACTATGTTGCCATTGACCATAAGTTGAAGCATCTGGTCAAGCCTCTGCACTTCCAGGTGATTCGTCGCGCTGCCATAGTTGACGTAGGAGGAATCACCATCATCTATCGTTACCCAGATCCCATTGTCTACTTTCTGTAGTGACCAATTCTGAGCCGTTGGGTTGACGGAAAAAACATAATAATTGTTCCAGTCCAACCAGTCAAAAATCAAGCCGTATCGAATGGGATCACCGCTATACAAACGCATATCCGCTTCAATTGTGTAGTCTATCGAACCGACAGTCGGTACTACTACCCCATATACTGAATTGGCTTGAGAATTTGCAATTTGGTATTCGCCACTCTGGTAGCTATAACCGCCACTGGGGTCATTGGGCCATCCGCTATTTGAATCGCCAAAGTTGTCAAAGTACCTGAACAGAGTGGTATCACAGGCCCAATCAGTCCAGGAAGAGACTCCATCGTCGTTGTAGGCAAAGATGTGATGGCAATACTGGGTATAAGAGTCAAGGCCGGTGATGATATAAGAAGTCGTGTTGGGGCCTACGGTCGCCACATAGTCTGCGTCGTAGATGTGGAAACCATCCTCGTTGTTCGAGTTGTCGGTCCACGTTAGTTCAATGCGTGTCGAGTCAAGTGCCCTGGCCTGAAGGTTGCTAGGAGTGGCCGGGGGGTTGCTGCAAGAGTCAGTAGATCCTTCGACCCAAGGAGCGTGTGCTGACTCTCCACTACTGTTGTAGGCACTGACTTCATAGGCATAACCTGAACCACAATCCAAGCCGGTATCAGCGAAAGTAGTAATATTTGCCCCAACACTAGCCCAATACTGGAACTCGGTACCGTTCCATCTGTAGATTTTGAAACCATCTTCGTTATTCGAGTTGTCTTGCCAGGTCCAAGTGATGCTATCCTGCGTGGTATCACTCACCGCAAGATTGCTGGGAGCATTGGGGAATTGGGAAATTGGCAGAGTAGTTGCGCAGTCCTCGCTAGTACTCGATATGGATTGCCCAGCGTCGTTAAAGGCAGTCACATAGTAGCAATACTGGGTATCGGGAGTAAGGCCAGTGACAATGTGCGAGGTTGTATTAGGGCCTGCGGTCGCCACATGATCACCACTGCTGTAAATGTAAAAGCCGGTTTCGTTGTCCGAGTTGTCTGTCCACGTTAGTTGAATGCGTGTTGAATCGAGGGCAGTGGCTTGAAGGTTGCTTGGAGTGGCTGGGGGTTGTTGCCCAAAGCCTCTCGTGACTAGAGGCAAGTACAGAGCATAACTTGGGCGTGTGGGGGGATTGGGAAGTTGTACTCGATTTGGTTCTCGAATTTGCAACAAAGCACTACTGACGGCGAAATCAAGTTCTCCAGCCACACTCATTGCGCGTAAACTATTGGCAGCAAAGTCTGTGGGATCAACCATGTAGAGATAGGCTCTGCCAATCACCTTGGCTCCTTGTTGGCGTTGAATGGGTTCATCTGGACGAAATGTGCCATCACTATACCCTTTGACAATTTCCAATTTGCATGCGTCATCAATAAATGGCTTATGTGGGCTACCATCAAGCTCAGTTCCAAAATCGCAACGATCTAGGCTGGGCAAACTTGCAAGTAATTGATCGTATGCACCCGATCCCTCTATTTCATCATACCGTTTTTCAAACACGCGCATTATGACGGTTGTGAACTCGGCGCGAGTAATGTCATTATCAGGTTTGTAGCAAGTAAAACCACTGGCTGGGGCAGGAGTACAGTTTTCAGGTGAGAAGCCATTTACATAAGCATTTTGACGTAAATACTCAATTCCACGATCGTTTTGACTAAGCCAGTTATCGCTGCCAATATCATTGAACCTTGTGTACTGAGTGGGTACATTGCCGGTGCATGTTACATCTCCATCACTTGTGCCGAGTTGAATATCAGCGCACGTTATATCTTCTCCCTCGATATTTTTCTTCAATAACCAACGTGCGATGGCGACAGCCGTTTCTCCTCTAGTGATCGCACGCTCTCGCTTGAATTCACCATCACTAAACCCACGGAATAAACGTTGGGCTGCAACAATGGCGATATCGGGAAAATGCGTTTGTCCAAAAAAGACATCGGGAAAATCGGAACTGGTAAATTCCCGAAAATCATCTTCCCGTACCCAATATGCCTCATTAATTTCTCCATTTGGATCAAGAGCAACAAAACTGTCTTCAACCCAAGCGACACGCCAATAATATTCGCCCGCTCTGGGGATATTGGGACAGCCGAACGCTTCATCCTCATTTCGGCAAATGACGAGCCCCAAAGCTCCCTCGCGTACCCAGCCTACGATGCTCCGTTGTACAGGGTTGCTATAAACGGGGGCCACACGTTGAAGGGTTCCCCCTATTTCTTCGTTGTATGTTCCTACCGCTTTGACAACAGTATATTTCCGGCACAATGTACTGCCATTATGGTTGTTGTCAGTCCCAATAATTGCATCACACTCTACTTTTGGGTTATTGGAAGTTATGTCAGTACCAGGACATAAATTATTCTCACCTGATGTGAAGCATGTAGATTGCGATTCTGCGTGTAGTAGCTCCCAACCTTCTACGAGGAGATATTTATTAGGAACATCAATATGCACATGCCCTTGCGAGTTATTTTGCAGGGCAGTATATTGCCCGCCAGCGCATGAACCACTCCAAGACCCGGCTGATATATCACCTAAGTATTGTCCTTGCACAACAGAAACAATTCTATTACTTCCTTCTAAACTTTCAATCCAAGAGGGGATTGTGTCAGCGTTCAAGTGGAGATAATAAATATAATGGTCATCATTCTGTCTGATTCTGATAGTGGCGACATTGCGTTGCCCTCCAGGGGCGGAAGAATCAGTTACCGTTTCCGTACAGATGTCGGTGCCGGTAACAAAACCATCATTCATTGCCAGCACATTGGCGACATCACCTGCTGTAATATCCCCTGTATAAAAGTCAATACCATCCCAACCCGACTCTAATCCATGCCATGTTCGAGTAAGCCTAAGAGTCTCGTCTTTTTTCCACGGCCATTTGTATTCAACCGCGATGAAATGGTATTCGGTTTGGGCGGGGGGAATGACGATAGATTCAGATGCTTTCGGCCTAAAGCTGTAACCTGTTTTCTCCGGAGTAAGAACGTATTCGCCATCAGGCAAGTTAAACGTGAATTCACCTTGACTGTTAGTGACACCGCTTTGACCGTCTTGTAGTTGAATGGTGACATCAGCTAAAGGGTTTTCAGTATTGAGTAAGGTGACCCTGCCGGATACGATGTAGGTAGTTGGATCTGGTGTCAATGAGAGGGATGCGCCTGTAGATGGAAAAAACGCTAATCCAAACAATACTATAATCAAACTAAATACTTGTCTTTTCTTCACAATTGAACCTCCTATCTGCTATGGTTTCGCTCGTTTTTGCGAAATTTTATTCATTGTGGCTAAATTAGCTGGTACTGGTTTAATCGAGTGAGATTTTCCCAATACTGGGCAACCTAGTTCTTGCCTCCTTGAACAAACAGTTTTCCAAGTCCTCCACGGTGGACATTGACAAACTCCTCTAGAACCACCAACCGCCACATCAGTGCAAAATGAGCGGCAAGTATACGACACTCACTTCCTCAACACTGAAATACGCATATACTCCCTCCTGAGCAAATTGATTGGTATTGGTGAGCAGAACATAATAATCACCCAACGCAGGAACTGTCCAGACCAAAGAAGCGGCTGCCGCCCCAGATGTTCCTCCATCCCCTGCATGGTCGCTGATCGTCGTCGCCAGGACGCCGCCGCCTGCATCAAGAACCTGGATCTTCAAATCGGCGTTCGGCCCGGCATTATCCAGAGCCAAGCGGTAGGTGGAATGGGATGAGTTGGCAGCCATCAGCGCCGCCGGTACCGTCAACTTGACATAGTCCAAATCTCCGCCGGGCACGACGTACATCGCCCGACCGGCATAGGCGGGGGCTGTTCCCAGTTCGTCGTTGGCCCCATTGGAAGCCTCCTGAGCCACGTCAGGCGCTCGACTGACAAAGGTCAGGTAGATGAACTTGGCCGCTTGTCCCCGGTCAATGTTCTCGTCGGGACGATACGTTCCATCGCTGTAGCCGGATGTGATGCCCAACTCGTACAAGCGTTCGATGTAGTGGTAGAACGTGTGCGTTGGCGGCACATCGGGAAAGGTCTGGCGTCCGTCGTCATAGTTTGGTTCCTCGCCGAGGGCGCGGACGATCAACTTGGCGATCTCGCCCCGTGTGATGGGGTGGTCGGGACGGTATGTGCCGTCACTGTAGCCATCAGAGATACCCAGTTCCTTCAAACGGCGAATGTAGTGATAAAAGGTGTGGTCGGAACACACATCGCTGAAAACACATTGCCCGTCGCTGTAGTATGGCTCCTCGCCCAGGCCGCGGATGATGAATTTTGCCGCCTGTCCACGGGTCAGGTTGTCACCGGGGCAAAACAGCGGCGGGGAAGTACTGCATCCGCCGGTGATTTCCTGCTCGGCGATGCCCTCGACGTATAGGCTAAAGGGATGGTCGCGCAGTACGTCGTAGAAAGTGGGAATGAGGTCCTCTAAACCAGGCAGGCACAGGACAGCCATTTTGGCGATTTGCCCCCGACTGGTGGGGTCGTCCGGGTGGTAGGCGCCATCGCTGTAGCCGGAGATGCAGCCTATCTCGTACAATCGCTCGATATAGTGGTAAAAGACATTATCGGTCGGCACATCGGGAAAGGTTTGGCGACCATCAGTATAGTTTGGGTCCTCGCCACGGGCTTTGACAATGAACTTGGCGACTGGTCCCCTCAAGAGCGATTCGTCGAGGCGGTAGGCGCCATCGCTAAAGCCGGAGGTGATGCCCAGTTCATACAGACGCTCGATGTAATGATAAAAGGTGTGACTTGACGGCACGTCAGGAAAGGTCTGACGTCCATCGGTGTACTCTCGATACTCTCCCAGGACCAAGATGATGATCTTGGCTGCCTGTCCACGGGTTGCGGCATCATCCGAGCCGTAGGTTCCATCGCTGTAGCCCGAGACCGCATGCAACCAGTAAAGGGTTTCGATGTAAGGGAAAAACTCGTCGGCGTAGGTCACGTCGGGAAAGCGCCCCGTGTTGCCTTGAGACGAGTCGAATGGCACACCACACAACGTCGTGTATGGGGAGGCGCAGGCATTGGTGCCGGTTGTCACCCAGATCCGCGATCCTGCACTCTGGGGGTGCGTGCCGTACATTGTGATGCGCTGGGAGGGAACGTAGCCCAACTCGTTGAAACGAATAGGCAACTCGTCGTTGTGGTTATAGGAGGTGCAGGGGCCAGGAACTGCCGCGACGTGGATGTGTCTTTGCGAGGTCGTATAGTAGCCGATGTGCTGCCCGGCGGTGATGGGGGGCGACTCGGTGTTGACCAGCAGTCGGCTCAAATCCAGGTGAATGAGAACCAGGCAGGCGTTGTTCTCTGTGTCGTCAATCATGATCATTCCGGCGGTACTACCTCCCCGGTCACCGCTGTAGGCCACCGTTCCGCCGTGAGGTGCATAGACCGCGTCTCCTGCGGCACAGATCCAGTCGTAGGTATACCTGTCGAGACTGCCGTTACTATGCCAGGTGGTCAGCCCGGCTTGGGTTCCTGACCGGCAAGGAGCCTGGTAGTTAACGACGAGGTTGGCCGGGGGTTCGGGTGGCGACGGGGTACCACCAAAGCCAAACCTGTTCCACGCCTCGTAGAACAGGTACGCGCCTCCCCATTGTGGTTGATCGCCTCCCCACTGAACCCCGGCGTAAGGCGTGTACGTGAATTGTCCGGCCACGGCTTTGGTCGCTGGAGTGATTGTCACCTGGTCCACTGTGACTTTGGATACCCCGACCTGCCAGCCACTGATTGTTGAACCAGCGCCCGTCAGTTGATCGTGATAGGCTCGAAATCGTTCAGCCGCACACATCAACTGCTGGCGGGCGGTGCTGGACGAGACGCATCCCATCAGAAAGCGCATCGCGGCGTCGGAGGGGCGGGTGGTGCGGGTGACACCGCTGTTTTCCTTCTCAAGAGTCGCCAAAATCACCTGTGGATTGATACGATACAAGTTGGCTGCTTGGGCAATCACTTCCGCGGGATCGAAAGTGGTCCCATCCACGTCCTGAATGGACTGCCGGAAGTAGCTGCCCTGGTCGATCAGGAATTGACGAATCTGATCGGCTGTCATCGCGTTATAGCTTTCCAACTGTGCGTCAGTGAGAAAGGCTGTGTTATAAATAGGATCAGAAATAGCGTTCCAAGCATCAGTTGTCCTTGAATCTACAATGACAGTTGGCTGGATGACCGAGTGAATCGTAGGAAGCTGCATGCGTGTTGTGATGCGTGGATCGCTCTTTGCCATTGACATCCACACATTGTTCCCGGTCAAACATAGAACAGTGAAAATCGTCAGGATGAGTCTGTTGGACAATACTTTCTGGTTCATCGTTTTACCCCTTTGAGTAGTATTTTGCCTTCACTACAATAAACACCATACTCGTGATTTTTAGGGCACGATTTGAAATGGATCTGAGAAAACGCATCTTGAGATCAAGTTCCCTTCAACAAGTCAGTTATTGCGAACAACGAGCGGCAAAAAGACGTGATATAGCAATGTGGGCGCAGGCCCTGAAGGTGGCAATGGTTCCGGCAGCACAGAAATACCAACATAGCGAACAAGAAAATCTCGCCAACCACTGTCATCTGGAAAAGCATAGGGAGCTTTGTCATAGTCTGCATAGTCGGGAGAGGCAGAGTCGGTTGGATAGTAAATGGACAGACCGTGCGAGTGTTCCAAATCCCAATAGCGTGTACCATAAGCACCGCTCTTGTGGTGCTCGCGAACCACCACGCCAGGTGGTGCCGCACTGCCAGGTTGCCCCACTACCAGCAAATCCATCACAGCCTGGGCGGCTGTATGCACGGTCGAGTTGGTTATCGTCTCGGACACCAGCCGGCTAAAGTCGTAGAGATCAATAAATTCGTCATTCTCGTCAATGACAAAATAGTCGCGCGAATCAAAGCGTTGCACGTCGTTCAGAACAGCGTCTAGTTCGGCATCATAGTTATTGGCTAACAATGCTTGTGTCAAGGTGTACACCGCATTACTCACCGCCGCCATTTGGTTGAGATCTAGGACAGAAATGGTGTGAGGATAGTTGGCAAGCTCTGCGCTGTAAATATCGGCGATGTGGACGGCAAGTTCCTCTGGCGAACGGGTGGCTGCTCCATCCAAGTATTTGTCATAGGCAAAGATACCCCAGGCCAGGTTTTGCGAAGCGACAAGGTAGTCAGCCTTATCGCGGAACAGGTAGGCGAGTTCGCTCATCCCCATCAGACAAGCGTCCAGGTGCAGGATGTCTACCTTGCTAACCAGACCATCGGCAAAGGCAACGATTTCTTCTGGATTTAGATAGTCGTTGCTGCTGGTTCCATCCCAGCTAATACCCCGTACACCAGCACCGTGATTGGCGATGGAGAGGTAAACGTGGTCCGTTGGGTAGCTTTGTAGCGCCCAGTTGACGAACCCGCTCAAGGTATCCCCCTGGCCCATATTCACCTCGGCGCTATACCAGGGCTGATTGGGATGGAGGGGGACATGTGCATTGGTGTATATCTCGTACAGATGCGAGTCATTGACGCGGTTACCGTCAATGAGCGCGATCACGCGCACACTATCGGTAATGGAGATTGCCTCCAGGCGACTGAGTGCAATTTGTAGCCAATGACCCAGGTTGTTATCCCCATCCAGGTAAAGCAGGACAAGCCAGGTGCTCCGAGGAGCTGTGACAGTTACAGAGTCAGTGTGGTAAACCGCGCCATAGCGATTCGCCACCGTCATCGTGAAGGGGTAGACACCCGGCTGATTAAATGTGTGAGTAGTTGTCAGGCCCGACATAACCGTACCATCAAGCGCCCATTGCGTGGTGAAAGGTACTGTGCTAGTCACTTGGGCGGTAAAGGTGACCGGCTCGCCAATCTCGGGCTTGCTTGGAGAAAACGTCACGGACTGGATTTCAGGCAACTTTCCAACATCTACGACGACCGTTTGTTGACCTGTGGCGAATATTCCACCGTCCGCAAGAGCGCCATAGTTGCTGTTGGTGATCATTGTAGATGCCGTGACTACCCAAGTCGTCTCTAGTGCTTGCTTGGGAGGGAGAGAGTCCACTGTCCAACTAATGATGGTATTTGCGCCCAATGTACCGCCACTTACATAGTTGGCCCCTACTGGGAGCGCATCAGTAATGACCAAGTTGGTGGCAGCCACGTTACCGCTATTGGTAACGGTCAGTGTGAACGTGATGGGATCGCCAACCAAAGCCTTTGCTGGAGCGCGCTTACTGATGGAAAAGTGGGTGTCTGTGTTGAACCAGATCCAGTTGCTCTCCTCGTCGCTTTCGTTGCCCACAAAGATATCGAGGTCGCCATCTCCATCAAAATCGGCCAGCGGAGAGAGTATCCAGCTATTACCCCTACCCAAGTGCTGAATGCTCTCGGCGAATTGTCCGTTACCATCGTTAAACCAAACCGTATTGAATGGTTCGGTTGCTGGATGATTCTCATTGGCTACAACTGCATCCAGGTCACCATCTCTATCCAGGTCGCCCAGAACAACACTTTCACTACCTAGATTCCCCAGGCGTTGGCCGCTGTTGCCAAATTTTCCTTTCCCATCGTTTAACCAAACCTCATTTGCTTGGGCCTTGTGATTGGCAAAGAAAACGTCCAGATCACCATCCCCATCCAGATCACCGAGAGCAAGATCCTTGGTGTCCGTATTTAGGGGGTCTCCCACGTTTTGATGAAGAACAAAGGTGCCAGAGCCATCGTTCAGCCAAACAGTATTCGGTTCAACGTTCCAGTTGCTTACAAAGGCATCCAGGTCACCATCACCATCGAGGTCGCCTAGTTTGACTGCGGTGCTCCTATCACCAAAAAGGTTCTGGCCGCTATCGACAAAGTAACCCAGGCCATCGTTGAGCCACACTTTATTGGGTTCCCCTAGTACATTAACGACAAAAGCATCCAGATCCCCATCCCCATCCACGTCTCCCAGCGTTACCTTGACGCTATTTGAGTAGCCAAGCTGTTGTCCACTGTCAGAAAAGTATCCCGCACCATCATTGAACCAAACCGTGTCAGTGAACGGCCCATCAAGCACAATAATGGCATCCAAGTCTTGGTCACCATCAAGATCTCCGAGTTCGATACCATCGCCTTTTATTTCCAGAACCTGATGGACCGTGAATGTCCCTGATCCATCATTGAGCCAGACTTGGCTATCGTGACCTTCTATGGGGCCGCTCACGGCGACCATATCCACGTCGCCGTCACCATCTATATCGCCAACCGCTACATCGCGGGTACGTAAATCGCTAAAGCTTACCCCATTAAAAAAACCACTTCCGCCTTGGACAGCGGCTCGAAATTGATACACGAATGGTTCGAACAATCCGTATCCACTCGTACTCAAAGTATCAGTCGTAACACTGACCTGCACCAACTCGCCTGGTTTGAACGGGGATGGCGGAGCGAGGCGGATCGTGCTACCATCTGTCTGGTAAGGGCCAGGGAATCGCCCCGTTCCTCTGGTATGGACAACAATGCTCTGTGTATGCACGGTATCCGGATCAACCGGTTGGTTGTAGGTGATAACGATAGATGCCGTCACCGGTACAGTATGCGCGTTGGATGATGGTGATACTTGAACCAGATGTAGCAAGTGCAAGTCCAGGTGTCGTGTCACTGGGATAGACCATTCTCCTTCGTCATCTTGAACGCGCAGATTGAGGGTGTGCGCGGCGGCAGTCAAATCGGCGATGGGCAGGGTGACGGTTGGCTCGGTGCCGATGACACCATCTTGGTCCGACAACCATTCATGGCCCAGAATAATATCCCCGTTCTCGTCATTATCAACCCCTTTGGCCACGAGCTGGACGTAACCAAGGTGGGGATAAGTTGCCTCGGCAGCAGTGACTGAGGGAGGGCTTCCGGCTGCATCAGGAAAAATCAGGTTGATCTGCTGCTCCTTGGTCACCGGGTTGGGAAAGGTGCGATAGGTTCGGGTGATGGTTTGGCCATTGTACATAGCGGTCAGTGTTACCAAATCGCCGTAACTGGCACCGAGCCAGTGCCCATCCAGTGCATAATAGGGTTCATCCCAATAAAAGTCAGTAGTGACAAAAGTGATAGCGGATCCCGCGTAGGATAACGTGACGGTCACACCATCCATTGGAATCCCTTCCACGTACACTGCGCCCCATACACACCCACACCAATCAGACGGTATCGGAGAGGGGAGAGGGCCAACGTCTCCGCAATGTTCGCCCAAAATGGGAGGATCTGATGGTTGTGCCTGAATGGTAATACTGGAAAACAAAAAGCAAAGGGCCAGGCATCCTATGGTAATGGAAATCAACGAGGAAAACAGGCGGAACAATCGGTTAGTCATAGAGCTTCTCCTTGTTCAAGATTGTGATCTATTTCTATAAACACACGAGGTGTGTGTTTTGGGGCATCTGTAGGGGATAGATCAGGCGAACCGCAGATGGTTCGAGGATTGACCGAATTCATCCTTCTGCGCCCAACAAAAAGAACGAGGCCCAATAGTAAGGGTGGCGATGGTGAGGGATGGCCGATGAGAGAGCCGCTAACTGTGCGCTTCGCAGGGCTTGTGCTGGTTGTTCGCCAGTTGCCAAATGGCGATAAAAATCGCTCACCAACTCTGCTGTTGCGGCATCGTCCACTGCCCAATGGCTTGCCAAGACAGATTGGGCTCCGGCAATGAGAAAGGCACGGGCCAAGCCCAGATACTCACCGCCGCGCAGCAAGCCAAGCCCGGTCTCACAGGCACTCAGAACTACCAATGCGGCATTGAGACGCAAACGAAGGACATCCAATGTTTCCACGTGCCCATCGGTCAACTCGACACGAGAGAAAAGCGGCTTATCCCCGCGAAATACGGCGTGAGCGGCTAGGTGAATCAAAGCAGCTTTGGAGGTCAGGTCTCCTCGGAGTAAACGCTCTACCGTTGCATCTGACCCGACGTAGGCAGTAAAATCAGGGTGAGCGTTCAGAATAGCCTGAACTTCAGTGGTGGTATGGTTCAAATAATCTCCATCATACGCCAGCGCCAAGCCACCTTGACCGCACGGCTGACGCTGGTTGGCCAACAGCCAGGCGGTGGCACTGGGTGTATAACTGACATGGTGGGTTTCTAGCAAATAGCGACCTGTGGCAGAATTGTAAAAGGCGTGAAACGGCAAGCGAAAAAGCGGCCCGTCGGGCGCGATGATGAGTTGTTGATGTTGAGCCAAGAGACTGGATAAAGGGGCTACAAGTTGATCGTACCAATTCACCAGCGAACGTCGGGCCGATGTAATGAGCGGTTCGGCCCGACGTTTGATGAAGGCTGGCTGATAACTAGCCAGGTTGCGCAACCAACCCAAGTCTCGCATAAGGATTTCTGCATCCGGTACAGTTCCCAAAAGACAGGGAGAACATATACCATTGCAAGTCAGGGGCAATACCCACAGATCGTCGTGGACAACGGTGTAAACAAGCAACAATGCTCCAGCTGGCAAAGCGGCGCGCAGGTCTGATAGCGCGGCTGTTTTTCCAGTTAGCCACTCTCTGGCACGTGGTTCAAAAGTGGCAATACGCCGAACAAGATCGGTAACACGAGTTTCTAGGTGCTGACGACGTTGATCGTCTATGGCGGTCGCTAATTGCTGGCGGATCTGGGCCAGTTGCTCTAACAAAGGCTCTATTTCTGGATGGGCCGACCAGGAAATATCGGCTTCTGCCAACATCTCGACCAGTTCTCGCGCTCTGGCTCGTTCAGCCCAATGGAATGCGCTGGCCGAGTCTTGTTTATCCAGGTACAGACCGATCAAGTCCTGATAGACAATTAGCTTGTCTTCCAAAAAACCACTGCGCAGGTCCCCGCTTGCCACCTGCTGCCCCACACTCTCAATCATGGCAACTGCGGATTGAAACGCTTCTAGGGCTGTCAGAGTGTCTTTTCGTTGAACATGAATCCATCCCAGGGTGTACCATGCTCGGTACAGCATCTCCCAATCATCGCTCGTATGGGCACTCTCCCGTACATCTGTACAACTGGCGATAGCCTCCGGGATATTTCCCTGAAGCGCATGATAATTGGCCAACAAAAGGCCCGTCCGCATCGTCTCTCGGGCCTGTCCAGCTGCTGTAGCTTGGGCACGTAGTGCCGTTAACCGGTTGAGCGAATCAGTAGGCACATATCCAGCCCGTAACCGCCATTCGAACTCGAGCAGGTCAAGGTGTAATAGATCGAGGATATCCTCGTCCGAGCCAGGAAGAGAAGCACGAACTGCGTGGGCCTGGTCAAAAGCATCTAACACGACGTCGGGTGGTGCACCACGTCTACCCAAAAGATCTGCCAGGTGTATTCTGGCGTTCACCAAGTCTTTCCGATATTGGTCCGTGGACGACCCACGTAACGCCTGCTGCCCGGCATCCAGGGAAATCTCTGCCTCGGCCCACAGATTGACTCGTTTTTTGAGGATGCCTATGTTGACCTGTGTACGGGCGATCTCAAGCGGTGTCCGGGGATTGTCGGGCCATTGCTTCCACAATGCGATTTTCCGCTCGTATAATGCCAGGGCTTTTTCATAATCTCCCAGGTGATCGAGAGAGATTGCCCAGTTGTTGGCAATACTCGCCAAACGCTTTTGGTCATCCTGGGTGTGACTGGCGGCCAGAACAGGCTCAGTTTCTTCTGCAAGCTGACACGCTTCCTTGTATTTTTGGGCTTGATACAGTTGATAGACAATGCCCACACGCATACGCGCCAGGTTCAAATCATCTTTTTGGACTCGGTAGTGACGTTCAGCCGCCTGGTAATATGGCTGAGCATCGTTTGCCTCCCCAATAATGGTATATACGTTGCCACACGTCCAATTCCCTAGCGCCCGAATCGAATCATCGTCGCGCCATTCCCCGACGTCGAGGATAATGTTAGCAGTGGACAATGCACGCCGCGCGTCGCCTGCGTAAGCGTACTCATGGGCACTTTGCTTCCACCCCTGCAAGGTGTCTTGGGTTAGCAGGGAACTAGACGTTTCAAATAGCGCTTGCTGGTCGGATTGGTTCTCGACATTCAGTAACCGCGCGAGCAGTTCGGCAATGTCCATAGTCTAGGCAAGTTTGATGTTGGGAATCTGGATCTTGTTTTGTGGTGTATAAAAGTATAGGGCGTACTCTCCAGGCGGAACAGGGGAGATGCTGAAAAGACCATCTGCGTCCAGCGGAGCGGTGAGGGCAATTTCTGCCTGTTTCAACTTGGCCTGGGCAGCTACCATCTCATCCGCTGTAGGACCAAAGAGTTGTCCTTGGAGCGTAAAAGCAGCACCGGGGCCTGGTGTCCAGTTGAGAATGAGGTCCCATTCCAGATCATCAATGGTATAGCTTTGTGTGGTAGGAGCGGGACCGCGCGTGGCTCGTTCTTGACCTGCGCGGACCGGAGCCAATGCAAGTTGACTTGGCAGTAGACGAGCAACAAAGGTGTGTAACTGCTCAAAGAGTGGCGGCGTGGTTTGAGACACTTGGTCCCTTGCCAACAGGTACGGCGCAAATTGGGCAACTTCTTTTGCACAGTGAGGACAATCGACCAAGTGCTTGGCCACGTTGGCGGCTTGTCCCTGAGACAGGAACCCCCAGTGATAGTTCATCAGATCATCCACGGTGGGGCAAGTAAAGCGGAATAGTGCAGCCGATAGCCGATTATCTACAGGTTCTGGTGTTGCTATCCGGTGTGCGCAGGCCGGACAGCGGCGTATGTGCGCTATGACAGCCGGATCGCGCACACCATCCCGGTAGGCGTCTAACTGCCAGGGTTCAATTTCGTTCGATGCGATACACTTTGTCATATTTTTCCTCGTCTATCGACATAAACCCGGTACTGGATGGTTTTAGGGCATTTCGCCCAATAATGCGGCGCAGTCTGGATCTCGACGGATGCGGTCCTTCAGGTTTCGTATCCGCTTGTACAACTCTGGCATCGAAGGAAACTCGTCCGCATACTGAGCGTGTATCTCGCGAGGGCGCAAGTCATATCCCCAGCACAACACAACCAAGCGCCGGTCACGCGGGGTCGGAAACTTTTGTGACACACACCGACGTACTTGCTCTTGCCATTGATGGTATTCCAATCGGTGTCGTGGGTTTTCAGCTTGCGGTAGAGATGACCATTCATCCTCTGGAAAGGCTCGCTCACGCTTGCGGCGTTGAGCCTCGTCTCGGCGATGATTTAGAGCCAGGTTTCGTGCACACGTTCCTAGAAATCCCAACAATCGTGGCAAATTGGGAAACTTTTTCCACCGATCAGAGGTAACTGTGCTGAGAAAGCGAATCAATGTTTCCTGAACGAGTTCTTCTATATCGTCTGGACTGCCCTGACAATATCTGGCAACCTTGCGATGCACCCAGGGACGATACTGGGCATCTATCGCCTCCCAAGCGCCTTCAATGCCAAACACAGCACGACGGATGAGTTCATAACAGTAGCGGCTGTCACTTGCCCCCTCTTTTTCGAACAAAAGGGTCTGCTCGGCGCATAGTTCTGCCAGCCGTTCATTGGATAGACGTTGGATTTCTTCTTGACGCATTGTTTTACCCAATCAATAGGTTGAGTGAATAAGCTCTACCTATCCTGGCTGAAGAGTATCAATATTGGAATAACAAACGGTGAACCTGAGCAAATTGTACATTTTCTCCTCAGGATGTCAAACATCGGCTTTGCCAGTGGACAAAACCCGACGTCCAAACACAGATCCAGAACACTGCCCCCGCCCAAATGCGTATTCCGATGAAATCGACCACGAGTTCCGGGCATGCCGACCACCGGTCGGAGGTTATAGTCGGCGGGAGAATCTCTTCCCCAACCGCTACTTCAGAATCTATACCGTATACTACCCCAATATCTCAAGAGCCTGCCCAATTTGTGACCATCACCCATCCATATCATCCGCTGTATGGGCAACAGGTCAAGGTTATCCGGGTTTGCCGAGGGGCTGACCCAGACATCACCGTCCAATTTCCTGACGGTCTCCACGTCGTCGTGGCTATGAGCTGGACCGATTACGTTGCTCCACAAGGTTTCGGCTCTTCGCTTGCCCCACCACACTTGTTGGATTTCAGTGGCTTGCGCCAGACCGTACGACTTGTCGCTCGTATGCGCCAGGAGGGACGTTATCCCATAGACAGAGACAAGATTTGCACCTCCAGTGACAAGAGTTACGATTGAGCTGCTGTCGTTCGCTCGATCAATTACACAAGGAGGTGTATCAATGCTTCACCAAGTATCGTCCGTTGACCATCACATATCACCGGCCCAAGTTTGGATACGTCTGACCACTGACTGTCGAACACGGGCAATCCATCTCATGGCGCGACTGGCTTTCAAGCTTGTGGCCGCTCAATCAGATTTGCTTATCAAGGAGTTCGATCATGTTGTCCCCGTTCGCCACACACAAGATTCGGTCTGAACATCTTACGAAATTGGCCTTGATCTACATCCGCCAGTCCACTCTGGCTCAAGTTATCAAGAACATCGGCAGTAAAACTCGCCAATACAACCTTGTCCAGCGCGCACTTGACTTGGGCTGGACACAAGAGCAGATCGTGGTCATCGACCAAGATCAAGGGCTCTCCGGCGTTTCTGCCAATGACCGAGAGGGATTTCAATTCACGATCGCCCAAGCTGGTCTGGGGCGCGTTGGGGCCGTGTTTAGCCTGGAAGTCTCTCGTCTGTCACGTTCGTGCAGCGATTGGCATCGTCTTATCGAGATCTGCGCCCTGACCAACACCCTGGTTATCGATGAAGAGAATGTGTACGATCCCACTCAGTACGATGACAGCTTGATTCTGGACATCAAGGGTACTATGGGTGCGGCTGAACTCCACTGGCTGCGCAATCGTCTCTTGGGCGGCAAGTTGGAAAAGGCCCGGCAAGGCAAGCTGCGCTTACCTCTGCCGACAGGCCTAATCTACGACTCCGCAGGGCAAACAATTTTCGACCCCGATGAAGAGGTTCGACGAGCCGTGAGGCTCGTTCTCGACCTGTTCGATGAGCTGGGATCGGCTATGGCAGTGGTCAGGCACTTTGCGACCCATCAGATTCTCTTTCCCACCCGATACTGTGGCAGCGTTCAAGACAGTGAGTTGACCTGGAAGCCCTTGAGTCACCGTCGGGTTTTGGATATCCTGCACAACCCAGCCTACGCAGGCGCCTACGCCTATGGTCGAACTCAAGCGCATATTACGATTCTGCCTGGTGAGACAACTCGTACCGAAAAGCGTACCCGGTGCCTCAATCCTGACGATTGGTCCACTCTCATACTCGACGCTCACCCTGGATACATCACTTGGGACCAGTTTCTGCGCAACCAACAACAACTCGATGATAATCGTCCCTGCCGGGCCAAGGATCACCGGGGAGCAGCCCGAGAGGGAGCAGCACTCCTGCAAGGTATCGTACTGTGTGGCCGCTGTGGCCGACGGATGACGATCCGCTATCTAGACGATGGAATCACGCCCGTCTACAGATGTTCAGGTGCATCCCGTCAGTTTGGCGGCCCAACCTGTCAATCTCTCCGTGGCGATGATGTGGATGCAGCAGTGGCTCAGGTCTTTCTGGAAGCGATGCAACCTGCTCAGTTAGAAGTGTCCATAGCTGCTCTGGAGCAAGTTGAAGCCCGCGCCTGTCAAATCGATCAGCAGTGGCAACTCCGCATCGAACGCGCTCAATACGAAGCCGATCTGGCGCGGAGGCGTTTCTTCGCCGTCGAGCCCGAGAATCGACTCGTTGCCCGTAGTCTGGAACGGGACTGGAACGAGAAACTGGGCGGGATTGAGCGCCTGGAACGCGAATATGCGACGTCACCCAGGCCAACAGCCCTTCTCGTCAGTCCCGAGGAACGAGAGCGCATTCTAGCTCTAGCTCAAGACCTGCCAACAATCTGGCACGCATCCACCACCACTCACGTCGAGCGCAAGCAGCTTTTGCGCTTCCTGATCAAAGACGTGACTCTCACCAGGCGGGAGACAACCATCCACATTGGTATCCGCTGGCAAACAGGGGCCCTTACTGATCTGGAAATCCCTCGCCCGAAACGAGCCGGTGAGGCCCGACGCACCGATCCCACTGTTGTCGACCGTGTTCGCGAATTGGCTCCCACTCACACCGATCGCCAGATTGCGGCACTTCTCAATCAGGAAGGTCTCATCACTGGTCAGGGCAAACCCTTCACCAATGTTAAAGTACGGTGGGTACGCCGTGTTTATAACATTCCCACTGGTTGTCCAGAGGCTCCCTCTGCTTGTCCCAACGGTCAGCGCGGTGACGGACGTTATTCAACCCAGGCTGCGGCCGAGTTGTTGAACGTTAGCGAGTCCACTATTGGCAATTGGTGCAAGTCCGGCCGTTTGGACGGTGTTCAGATAGTTCCCAGCGGCCCCAGATGGATCAAATTGACGCCGGAGATCATCACCGAGTTGCGCAAACCGGTTCAGCGAAGCCAATCACGTCGTTCGTCAAAATGATCAATTGGTGATATACTGGGTGAGCCAAGCTACCTGCCCAGGCAAGAATTCCACAGCCCGTTGTAGGAGGTGCAGTGTGAGCGCTACATCAGAACCGTGCGTGAGTCTTTCGGCCTCACACGGCTCCTCAATACACGAGCCTATTTCATAGGCACTCCATTGGAGCGATTACTCGTCTCCAGAGCTTGGTATATGTGCAGTCAGGGTTGGACTCGCGTCCGGCCTTCAGTACGCCAGGACACCCTGTGTCCATTAGCGCCCGTCTAAGACCCAGACTCCTTCTGTACCCGTACCTTCTCGTGGTTATAGTAAGCACAGGACGCACCTTCCGGCCTTACGACCGATGTGTTTTCCCATACTCCTACTGCCGAACCGTGCGTGCGAGTTTCCCTGCACACGGCTCTAGGCAAGATGGCGTTCCCGTTTGCGTTCAGTCAGCTCGCTGGATAGCCGTAAGTCGGTAGTGGCAAGGGAGACAAACCGTTTGCAGGTTGTCCACACCGCAACCACCATCAGGGTCAATGTGATGAGCTTAAAGGTCATTCACATCGCCTTTTTGACGTTGTGACTTGTATCCACAGACTGTACAAGAGTATTTGTCGCGCAGGAACACCACCTTACGGTTGTGAAAGTATGCTTGATTGTACTTTCCTTTGTTCCAGCGTGACATTCGACCAAGCGTTGCGCCTTCAATGGCCTCGGCGTCGGTGTAGTACTCGGTTTCCCGTTCGTTCCACCGTGTTTCGTCGTTGAGCAGCCTATACGCTGGCGGTATTCTGCTTCCCCGGAACTTCCAGTATTGACTGGTAGAGATCACTCCCATAGGCAAAAGTCCTATGCATATCTCTTCGTCAACTTTCACTGAGGGGATTCGCCAGTTGGTATATAGCTTCCAGCGTTGCAGATTCGTACATTCCGATATGGGGCGGAAGTACTTTCTATAGTAGCGCGGTTCCCTCCTGGCGTGTACCGTCGTAACATCGCGTAGACCTTCTTGACTGTCCAGTAGCTCATTGCCGAGAAGGTTTGCTTGGCGTTTCCCCAGCGATGGTAATTCGCCCATCCTGTAATCAGCCAGTTTAGGGCTCTGATTCTTTCTCCTGGTGGTAAGTAGTCCAGGTTGGGGTGGGTTAGCTCCTTCACCTTTTGCCGATAGGCCCTCACCGACTTTTGTGCTGGCACTTGATACGGCAATGTTTTGTTTGGATTGCTTCTTTGTTGTCCAATGAAGGTGCGTACACCCAGAAAGTCAAAACCCTCACTCGCGTGTACTATGGTCGTTTTTTCCTCACTGAGGGTCATTCTCAACTCTTGGTCAATGTATTCTGTCAGTTCTCCTTTGAGTTCCTCTGCTCTTTCACTCCTGCGCAGCATCGCAATGAAATCGTCGGCGTAGCGGATGTAGCGTACTGAAACAAATTCTCCTCTACTCCGCCGTCGGTATCGTTGTACTCCTGTCATTGTGTGAAAGCGGTAATGAAACCACTCATCGAGTCTGTGCATATATACATTTGCCAGTACAGGAGAGACCACGCCACCAACAATGTTTCCAAAAATGTGATAGACTTCGTGATAAATATAGCGCGCGATCGTTTGCGTCCACAGTATGGAGAAGGCTTTGCGGGTGCACCGCTAGCATCATCGACTGAAGAGCGCCCAAAACCCCTTTAGGGTTCTTCATTTTGCGAGAAACAGCAGGGGCGGGGTTTTGGGCCTTTTTCAAAAAGCTGTTTCTTGGGAGCAAACGACCGCGCCAAATCAAGGAGTCGAAGATGAGTCGCAGAGGAATGAGAGCAAATCTTCAGGGAGCCAAGCGGGCATTTGAACCAGATCGTTTGTCGTCTGACAGATTGGCTAACGCTTATGAGAGATTAGTGTCACATCATATCCGCATCACGAGGAAGTTGGGTCGAACACTAATCCAAGAAAGAAAACAAACAAGGAGTGGAGTGAAAGATGAAATCTAAACAAGTCGCAATCTATGCACGAGTATCGAGTGAGCAACAAGCGGAAGCCGGTACAATAGAAAGTCAAGTGGCTGCACTACGGGAGCAGATAATCCAGGATGGGTTTACCCTATCCCAGGAGTTGGAATTCATCGATGAAGGGTATAGTGGCACCAACCTAATTCGTCCTGGACTAGAACGGCTCCGAGATGTGGCAGCTCTGGATGGTCTTGATCGGCTTTATGTGCATTCTCCCGACCGTTTGGCTCGCAAGTACGCCTACCAGGTGTTGCTAATGGATGAATTTCAGCAAACAGGTGTCGAGGTAATATTTCTCAACCGAAAGTTGGGACACAGTCCCGAAGACGATCTGTTGCTACAGGTACAGGGGATGATTGCGGAATATGAACGAGCCAAGATCATGGAACGTAGTCGACGTGGCAAACGTCACGCGGCCCGCAGTGGAGATGTTGCCGTGCTATCCGGTGCTCCCTATGGGTATCATTACGTCAGTAAGCAGGAAGGAGGTGGGCAAGCTCGCTACGAGGTTATTTCCGAACAAGCGGAGGTAGTGCAGCAAATCTTCGGGTGGATAGGCCACGAGCGATGCTCGATCGGCGAAGTGTGTCGTCGTCTACAGCAGGCGGAGGTCCGTACCCGCACCGGAAAAACTACTTGGGATCGCTCTGCGGTCTGGGGAATGCTCAAAAACCCTGCTTACAAAGGGCTAGCTGCTTTCGGCAAAACCAAAGAAGGTCCAATGCGTCCACAACTAAGACCTCAGCGGGGTTGTCCAGAGCATCCCAAACGACCCGGGTCTACTATTGACGTGCCACAGGACAAGTGGATTTACATTCCTGTACCAGCATTGGTCGATGAGGCGCTGTTTGATGCTGTGCAAGCACAACTGGAGGAAAATCGTCGCCGGGCACGTCAACACCGACGCGGAGCACGATATTTGCTGCAAGGATTGATGGAATGTGCTCAGTGTCACTATTCGTACTACGGCAAAGGAACGAACAATGGAACAGCTAATGGCAAGCGTCGCTATGCTTATTACCGCTGTATCGGCACAGATGCATATCGTTTTGGTGGAGAGCGCGTGTGCGACAATCTTCAAGCGCGCACTGACAAGTTGGATCAGGTAGTCTGGGAAGAGGTCTCGGCTTTGCTGAGAGATCCTCAGCGCTTGGCTCAAGAGTATCAGCGTCGTTTGCACGCTCCCAACAAGGAAAAGGAAGACCTGCAAGCAATTCAGGCTCAATCTGTTAAAGTACGTAAAGGTATTGCTCGTTTGATTGATAGCTACACAGCGGGTTACATTGAAAAGTGTGAATTTGAACCTCGCATTCGAAGGCTTCGCCAGCGCCTTGTAAAACTCCAGGACCAGGAACAACAAGCCGCTACGGAAATGGCGCAGCTAGCAGAGCTACAATCGGCGATTACACATTTGGAAGAGTTTTCATCTCAGGTGCAGGATAGTCTCGCCACAGCAGATTGGTCTACCAAACGCAACTTGATCCGTACGCTGGTCAAGAAAGTTGAAATTTGCAAAAAAGATGTTAGAATTGTCTTTCGAGTTATGCCGACCCCTTTTAATAGTAACCTCGGCCGGGGTGATTCAAGCCCCGGCCGAGGCAATTGGCAACATCGTTGGCGGAGTTACGATACTTCCCTGGGGTGATCCTACGGTTGTCTCCGCGTATTGCAGGTTATCTAGGACGCCGGTCCGTAGCATCTTCCATATGAGTGCCAGGAGCCGTTTGTCCAGGATACGACGCCGCAGTTGTCGCATGAGCACTCCGTGATGGATGTTCCCGAAGCAGTTTGCGATATCGCCCTCGATAATTGTGTAGTATTGGCTATGTGGTAACAAGTAGCGGTACGTTTCCGCCAATGCGTCCCACGTGCACTGGTTGGGCCTAAACCCATAGGAGCACGGTAGGAACGTTGCCTCAAAAATTGGTTCTATAAGCATCTTGACCATCTGTTGAACAACTCGGTCCTTGATGGTCGAAATGCCTAGTGGCCGTTTCTTGCCGTTGGATTTTGGGATGTACGTTCGACGCACTGGCGCAGGGTGATAGGTTTGTGTTCTTAGCTCATCCAAGATGGATTTCGCTAATTCTATACGCTTGTCCCTTTCCAGATAATCGCCTCGCTTCTTTCCATCTATTCCAGCGGTGCGGCTTCCTCGGTTGCGCAGAATCTTGTCCATCGCAGCCTCTACCCACTCTGTTCTGGTCATATACTTGTACAGTCGCTTGAACCGGATTTCCGGTTCGTTGCCGGCCTTTGCATAGAGCATCACTTGGATTCTCTGCACTTCCCCATCTACGAATGTATCCATCATAGATTGCCTCCTTTCATTTGAAGGCTATCGTACAGGCTTACCGGACGCTCCCATCTCGCTGGACTCCCTTTGCCGTGAGGTAGGCGTTACCCTACCGCTATTGACTACTACGAAGTCCTCCGCCCCTACATAACCACATCAGATACAGCCATCCCATCCCCGGTTATCCAGGGGCGGTTATGCAGGTTCCCTTGTTCCGTAGGTATGTCTCTACTTGGACTTAGGCTCCACTTCTACACCGGAGGCCCTATCCTGACAATTACACCTCTAT
>JAAEPW010000272.1 GCA_024232355.1 Chloroflexota bacterium
CATATGCGTCAACTTAAGGATTATGTCCTTCTGAGCAACCAACGGGAGCGAAGAATCTCTCTGAAACCAACGTTTAACGGAGCCTGTTGTTGGAAAATCGGCTTGATGTCAGCCTCAAATCCTGGATTTTCCAACGATCTCACGGATAATCGGCGGTTGTGAAATGTTTTTCGGCTTCGGGTAGTACCACAAGGAACCGTAGTCGGCCAAAATGTGGGGCGCAGACCATCCATAAACCCAAATCTCAGGCCAAAATAGGTAAATTCTCCGTTTCAAGCCTGAAAATGGAGCAAACTGAGCGCCCCACGGTCAAGTATGGTGCTACCCGGCTTCGTCTCCGAAAGATATGTTGCCTATTTTTCTTAAGTTGACGCATATGGGGCGGTGGGGTGCGGGGTCTGTGACCACAAGCGGGGGGAGAGCGGTGTTGATGGGTTGGCCTTGTTGTGGTGGTTTGTGGGTGGTGGCCCGCCCCATCGCTCGCCACCGCTGAAACAGAGGGTCGGTCACTCGGATTGCCTCGCTTTCCCGTCCTCCCCGTGAGAAAACTTGGTAATGAACCTCGGGCCACAGATTACCACAGGAGCTATCGACTTGACCTGCTCATCACCTCCACCACCGCCGCAGCCCCACTCTGCTCCCTCGCCGTCTTCCCCTGTTCTGGCTAGGTGGTGCATTGGCTTGTTCCCTTGGGCCAGGGGCGGTGGAGTGCGGTGTGGGGAGTTGGGGGTGTGTGATGTTGTGGGTGGGTGATGTTGTGGGATGGGGGCTGTACCTTTCGGTGGTACGAACCTGGGTGAGGACTTTGGTTTGCTGTGGTGAGAGCGGGGGCGCTTTGGGCGGGATGACTAACGAGTCTATTGGAGCAGGCACTGTTTGACAGTCTGGAAGGGAGAAAGTACAATTTAGTGAACAAGTTCATCGGTTCCCCCTCGGATTAAGATTACGAGATTACCACTCTACCTCATTATTCGGTAGGAGATGATATATGCACACAATGAAGCGCCGTGGCACTGGTTCAGTTGAATGGGATTTTGATGAAAGGTACTCAAGTGACACCAAAATATCCTCAAAAGAGTATCTCAATCAACTAAAACGACCTGTTCAAAGAGGCAAGAGCTAGATTTTGCCCAGCATTGGGGAAATCCCACCCAACTAAACCCGTGCCCGAATTTACCCTTGTTGTTAAAAGCTGGAGAGAGAGATGCAGGGAAAGAGTGAAAAACTACATGCAAAGTCATTGCGGTTTCGCCGATCAGAGACCTTGTACTGACGTCCAGGACCCAGTGCTTCGTTCAACAGAATAGGAAACCATTTTATGCTGCGACGGTTGTGCAAAGGTGGTGGAACCAATCGCCCATCTGCTGAAGCAATCTTCAACATAAATGTTGATGTGATGCGAGTTACGTAAAATTCAATAGCGCCAATCTCAAAATTAAGGAGGAAGACAATGTGTCAAGAATCATTTAATCAAGCGGAATTTGCTGTAATGACTCGAGAATTGTTTAGCAATGAGCATCTCAACAAGGCATTGATGAACAGTCTCCCATACCCAGCTATGCTTATTCGCAAAGACAGAAGAATAATTGCGGTGAATGAGGCTGCAAAAGATATGGGAGTCAAAGTTGGCTCCTTCTGCTGGGATACCTTTGGCAAAAAAGCTTCTATCTCGGAAAAAGACAGAGAGTACTATGAAAAAACCAATTCGGTCCCTCCAGAAGGAATAAAATGCACCTTTTGCAGAGCGGATGAAGCGCTTGTATCTCTGAAATCGGTTAATGAAAAGATCCCTGCTGGCGATATTACTTATGATACCTACTGGATCCCATTAACTGCTGAGGTGTATCTTCATTACGCTATCGTGTTGTAAAGTAGGGCAATTGCATTTATAATCTGGCACCTTGTTTTATGCACAAAATTGGTTGTTTTGTTAGTAGCATAGGGCCTTGTGCCCATTTTACGCCCACGAGGGGCTGTGCTACATATTGGATTCGAGGTGTTGAAATATAAATGCAATCGCCCTATGTTGTAAAGCTCTTGGGAATTGGCAAGCAGGGCGGTTTGCGAGAATCTGTTAAACAACCACGCTTGTCATATCCTGCTTCTGCGCGACTGGGGAAGCTATCGAAGGATTTATGCCCAAGTGTACTAGCGGTGACAGAGGTTACAAGATTATGGTCAAACAAGAATATACAACCGAGTGGGTATTAAGAGCGCAGAAAATTGCGCATCTCGGGATATGGGATCAAGATCCAATCTCGAATGAACTTTGGTGGTCCGATGAAACATTCAGGATTCTAGGAATTGAGCCACAGACTATAGCTCCCAGCTTTGAAAAGTTCCTCCAGATGGTACACCCTGATGACCGGGCGTTCATTGTCAAACAAACAGAGTTATTAAAATCTGACGATATTCCTTACAAAGTTGATTACCGAATAATAAGAGGCGACAAGTCAGAGCGCATAGTTCATGAAGAAGCTTTGATTGAACGGGACGAAAAAGGAACTCCAATAAAAATAACAGGGATACTCCAGGACGTCACCGAGCGCAAGCGGGCGGAAAAAGAGCTGGCAGCGCAAAGACAGAGACTGGGCGACATTCTCACAGGCACCAATGCCGGAACCTGGAACTGGAATGTTCAAACCGGCGAGGTCACGATGAATGAACGTTGGGCAGAGATTATGGGCCACACGCTTAAGGAATTGGTGCCTATCGATATCCAGACCTGGATTAATAGCGTCCACCCCGAGGATCTTGCCAATGTAAATAATCAACTGGAGCGGCACTTTGCGGGCCAGCAGGATTACTACGATGTCGAGTTCCGGCAACCACACAAAGACGGCGGCTGGGTATGGGTTAATGCACGCGGCAAAGTGGTCGAATGGACCAGTGATGGAAAACCGTTGCGAATGAGCGGCACACATCTCGACATCACCGAGCGCAAGCAGACGGAGGAGGCGCTGCAGGAGAGTGAGGAACGCTACATGATGGCTACGCGCGCCGCGCGGGTTGGCGTGTGGGACTGGAACGTGCAGACCGGCGAATTTTACCTAGGTCCGAACGTCAAGGCGCTTTTGGGCTACAGCGACGAGGAAATCTCCAACGATCTCGATATCTGGACCGGGTACGTACATCCAGACGACCGCCAGGCCGTTATGGACGCTTTCCAGGCACACCTCGACGGACAGACGCCCGAATATGTCTACGAGCATCGTATGTGGCACAAAGACGGTTCTGCGCGTTGGATCCTCGTTCGCGGGACGGCAATCCGAGATGCACAGGGCAACGCCGTCCGGGTAATGGGGACCGATACTGACATCACCGAGCGCAAGCGGGTGGAGGAAGAGCGGGAACGACTCCTGGTAGCCGAACGTGAGCAGAGACTCTTGGCCGAGACGCTGGCAGAGGTGACGCTGGCTCTTACCTCACAGACGCAGCACGATGCGGTGTTGGACGAGATTTTGCGCCAGGCCCAGCGCATCGTTCCCTTTACTACCGCTAACATCGTGTTGCTGGAGGGCGATGTGTTTCGCAGCATTCACGGGCTGGGTTACAAGGCCTGGGGAACCACGAGTTTTCTCTCTGATACGGTGCATTCGTTGAAAGATTTTCCCACAGATGCCGAGGTCGTGCGCTCGCAAAAGCCTGTGGTCATCCCAAAAACGTATAATGACGCGCGTTGGGTAGCGGTCGACGAAACGGCGTGGATTCAATCTTATCTTGCCGTTCCCATCTGCCTGCGTGACCATGTCGTGGGTCTGTTGCGGCTGGATAGCGACACGCCCGATGCGTTCTCTACTGCGGATGTTGAACGATTGCTACCCCTGGTGAACGCTGCGGCCATCGCTATCGAGAACGCGTGGCTCTACGAGCAGGCGCAGCAGGATACCGAGACGAAAACGTTGCTGTTGCGCGAGGTCAACCATCGTGTGCTAAACAACCTGACCATGATCATGAGTATCCTCGATATAGAACAGAGGCGCCCCCTGGACGACGAGGTCGACTTTCGGGCTGTGCTGCACGACGTCGCCGACCGCATTGGCGGGATGGTCACCGTCCATCGCATGTTGTCCAGCGCTCAATGGATGCCCCTCGACCTGCGTGAGGTCGTGACCAGAGTGATCGACGCGGCGTTGAGTGGCTCGCCGATCCGGGATCGTATCGCGGTCGAGGTGGGCACTCCCAACGATGCCCTGCGCGTCTCATCAAAGCAGGCGATCACGGTGGCCTTGATGATCAACGAGCTGACCACCAACAGCATCAAGTACGCCTTTGGTGACGGGTCTCAGGGGCGAATTCACGTTCAGATTACCGCGTTAGAAAGAGAGGGAAACGAGCGCGAGAAGGTGTGCTTAGTCTACCGTGATGACGGTCCTGGGATGCCGGAGGAGGTATTGGCGGGAGAACGCCAAGGCACCGGGCTATGGTTAGTGGAGGTAAACGTACAAGGTCTGCGAGGAGAGGTTAAATTGCAGAACGATGGTGGCGCGGTGGCGGTGCTTACGTTCGAACGTGCGCCGTTGGATTAGGGTCGATTATCAGAGGTTCATCGCTCGCCAAAGGTCCCTGCCCGAGGTGGACGGGAGGGTATCGATCGGGGATGTCGCCCAACAGTGAAGGGAATGCATATGAGCAAGGATGGCGTTGATTCACAACTGATTTGTAGAGATAGGAAGTGTATTATGACAATGCAGCGTACCCTGAGTTTTCTGGTAGTGGAGGATGACACGCTCTCCCGCCAGTTTATCGTCAATCAACTGAAGGATTTGGGACACCAAGTTGTAGGGCAAGCCTCAAATGGACTGGAGGCACTCGAACTAACAAAGCGCTTGTCACCCGATGTGGTGTTGACGGATTTGCAGATGCCGGATCCAGAGACAGGGCGGGACGACCCCCAGGCAGGCGTCAAGGCAGCGCGGGCGATACAAAAGCAATGTCCCACTCCGGTCGTGGCGCTGACGGCGTACGAGGATCCCGATCTGATCCGGGAGGCCACCTCGGTGGGCATCGGCGCGTACCTTCTCAAGCCGCCCCAGGCGCAAGAAATAGAGCGGGCGGCCACGATCGCCCTGGCGCGTTTCGACGACATGATGGCCCTGCGAGATGCGCTGGCAGAACTGCGTGCGGCGCAGGATCAACTGTTAGAGCAGGAGCGACTGGCCGCCGTAGGTCAACTGTCAGCCGGCATTGCCCACGAATTCAACAATATACTGGCCGCCATCATCCTCACCGCCCAGATGGGGTTGCGCGAGCCAGATCTGTCACCGGAACTGGTGGACGATTTCGGGATTATTGTCGCCGAATCGCGGCGCGCGGCTGACCTGACCCAACAAATGCTGGATTTCGGTCGTCGCTCGATGATGAGAACCGAAGCGCTAGACCTGGCCGCTTTGGTCGAACAAGCGGCCGGCGAGTTGCAGCAATCGCTCCCCCAAAACGCGTGTCTCATCCTGGAAATAGAAGCGACAACGCGCGCCGCGTTTACGGTAGAGGCCGACCCCACCCAGATTCGCCAGGCACTGGTAAACCTGGCGGATAACGCTGGCGACGCTATGCCCGAGGGCGGGGAATTGCGCATCAGGGTGGAGCGGGTGTGCGATCCCGTCCCCTCATCAGCCCCATTCGACAAGGTCAGGACGGGCTTTGGGGCAGGCTCCCCCGTGAAGAGAGAGGAAAAGGGGGGGAATTGGATTTGCCTGACTGTCTCTGACACGGGCGTGGGGATGACAGAGGATGTGCGTGCTCATCTGTTCGAGCCGTTCTTTAGCACCAGATCGCCGCAGCGTAGCGGGCTGGGGTTGGCGCAGGTGTACGGCATTGTCAAGCAGCACGACGGGCAGATCGACGTGGAGACAGAGGCGGGAGCAGGAAGCACCTTTCGTATCTATTTGCCGACCAAAGGCGGGCTTGACGACCTCAATATGCTTGACGGCTATGGCCCCTTTGAAAAGGGCCTGGTGGAAAAAAGGGAACGGGAGATAGAGGCAAAGCGGCTCACCGTCCCTTCGCAGGAAGAAGGAGAGACCATCCTGCTGGTGGAGGACAACGAGGGATTGCGGGCAGTGGGCCAAGCGGTGTTAGAGCTATTAGGCTACCGGGTACTGACCGCCTCGAATGGAATTGAGGCACTGGAGGTCCACGAGGCGGAGGGCGGAGCTGACCTGCTGATCACGGACTTGATGATGCCTAGGATGGGCGGCGAAGAGTTAGTGCAGGAACTGGGCAAGATAGACCCACGTCTGAAAGCACTAGCCATCACCGGCTACTCGGTGCAGGAACTCCCGGGCGAGTTGAGGAGAGCGGGTTTTCTGGGCGTGGTCCAAAAGCCCTTTGACGTAGACATCCTGGCGCAGGTGGTTCGCCGTGCGTTGGATGCGGATTGAAACTTGTCGTTCACCGAGGGAGTAGTCTAGTGGGTCATTTGTCACGCTTATGGCTATTAAGTGATGATGCAGCAAGCACCATATGTGGCCCAAAGTGTCCCAAATTCTGATGAAACCGCCACATCTAGGGACAGTTTCCACAAGACAGAAATGGTTATTAGCGAGTCAAATGACCCACTAGTA
>JAAEPW010000273.1 GCA_024232355.1 Chloroflexota bacterium
AGGTATTAGCCAGGCAGAAAGTACGAAGAGCCATTGACGTTTGCTTATTCCCATTCGTTTGTCTCTGCTTTTTCGCATTCTGCGAGTTAAAATGTTTGCTTAGCACTAACATCAGCCGCGTCGCCTGCTGTCCGCCGGACTTCATCCTCCGACCTTGAAAACTGCCCAGCCGCTAACGGTTCGCATAACCCGCTTTGCGGATGCGGGGTGTGCATGTCCGCCAGACAACTAACCACAATGCGCGTAGAGCCGTTGATAAGCGCCGAGATTAGCAAAGTCGGGTTCATGCCGTGTTGGGCGGCCCCACGACAGAATTGTGCTTCTAGGTTCTGTTTTCCTTGAACAAGGACCGAAACTCATCGGGTATCAAGTTCAGAAAACCTAACTCCTTGCACCAGGCATAGACACCCAAGGCTGTGTCGAAGAAACCTTGTGATAGACAGGTGCGTTTGTTCTCGAATACCTTCTCGACGAGTGTTGAAACTTCAGATTCCTTTGGAGCCTCCGACTCTATTAACTTGAGCCATTCACGGGCGGTTTCTAAGCCGAGAGGCCAGATTGCACTACTGGGATCCTCCAGACAGTTTTGCTCAAAATACTTGATTAGTAGGTGAGCATGTTCCGCTGGCGTTACATCGCGGAAGTCAACCCCCGGTAGCCTCTCTGAAGCAAAGAACTCCTCAGGCGGAGAAACCGGATGTCCATTACCCTTCACCCAATGATACGCCCCCAGTGCCAGATCGAACCAGCCGCTTGTTCTGTACCGATTCGCGTGCACGACATTAATGAATGCGGAAATCTCTTGTTGCGTGGCATTTTGCGAGTCGATCAGCCCAAGCCACTCCTTGGCCGTAATGAACCCCTTTTTCCACACCTCATTGCTGTTCTCGCGAGAGATGCGGTCAAAGTACTCGATCAAGTTCTCAGCATGTTCACGTGCTTTCAAAGCTACCTTGCTCCCACCATAGGATTGCTAGTGTGATCTCTGCTAGGCCGTCCAACGTTCAGCTCACCTGCTTGGCGGGCCTGGCGTGTGACCATCGTTGTTTGTTACCGTCTCAGGCTCAGAGCAGTTGAAGTCGTTGCCAACAGCCAAGTCAGGTGTAGCGTGGGTTATGCGGCGTCCTAGTAGTCTCACCAGGGTAAATCCGGTAATCGCCCCAATCACAGGACCTGGAGGAATTATGGTGAGCGGCAACATCACAAAGTAAATATAGACGAGTGCAAGAGCCCATTCCTGGCCCTCTCCATAAGTAAGACTAGCAAGATAGTGAAAAACTGCGATATCTGTCACCCCCACTATACCAAGGCCCACAGCCCAACCGATAGCGTTGGACAACACCCACCCAGCCTGCGAGAACCTCATACTTAGGACCGGCCACTGCCCTGTACCGACTATAATCCCTGCCACAGTTCCAATCCCAACTATGATGGGCCCGACAAGAATAACTGCACTGAGAGCACTATCCTCCGCCACCGTAGTGATCTTGACAAGGGTATCTGGAAGAACATTATATACAAGAAAAAGAGTAGCTAGAATGAAAGCAGTGCCCATAATATATCCTGCGGTGCTTGCCAGTATCCACTTGACTGAAACTTGATCCATTATGACAAGCCACTGCATCACGCTGGATGTAATCGCGAACGTTATCGCGGAAATAATACACGCTACACACAATGGCAGGAAAGGCCCCGGAGCAAGTGTGGTCCTAACGGTCAACTCCAGCAACCAAGCCACAACAAAGAACGCAACAGGGAACACAAGAAGAGCAACCACATAGCTTGTGATGCTCATAAGCATCCATAGCACTCCCCTCAAGATTCGCCCAATAAGCCCTTGTGTGGTCGTCATAGAATGTCTCTACTGGATCGTGGACAGAAAGTCAAGGAAAGCTCTCGCTTCCAAACTAGTCAAAATCGTGCCGCATAACGGTCAGCGTCAGCCGCCGCCCGGCTGCGGGAAAGGGCTTCCGCCATAAGATCAACTTCAAGCGCGTGAAGCCGCCGCTGTACGCGCCCGACAGGGCGGTCGGCTGGACGCGGTGTTAGGCGGCTTAATCACTGAACTATTGTAATCCATCACCAATCATTCTTGTCTTTCCACTTGATATCCAAGTCTTCCTCAGTTAGGAATTTGCCGTGTACTGTCGCATACACGAATTCTTGTGGCGGGCAATAATGATGTTCACAGATATAGTGCAAGAGAAGTGCGGGGGCTATGTACACTGTCTCCTCCATCTGAATCAGATAGTGACCATACCCTTTCAATTGAACAGTTTGGCCTTTCCAGTGCATTTGTACAATACTCTGGTTACATAGTGTACAGGAATGGACACCGCGAGTACCATCCGAGAATATCTTACTGGGGTAGCCAGCGACTAGGGCATCAATACATTCATTTGATACCTGTCCGGTCGGAAAACCTGGTTTTTCAATCCACCCTATTGCACACAAACGGAGTCCTTTCGGTAGCCAGCCGTCGCCGATCTTGATAATACGGACGGGGTGGTCATATGGAGATGGTGGATGATCTTCTGGAAAAATATGAAGGTCTTGGTATTCCATTTTCTCAACCTTTTTGCCGCCTAACGGCAGGCGTCAGCCGCCGCCCGGCTGCGTGAAAGAGCTTCCGCCGCAAGACTAACTTCAGGCGCGTGTGACCGCCGATGTCGCGACCGATAGGGCGGTCGACTGCACGCAGGGTTAGCGGCTTGCTTGCCTTTGTACCCAAACCCCACCGCTGACACGGAAACTTCCGCACCGCCCCCGCTAGATTACCCAAAAACCAACTAAGCAGAATCACGGCGCTCTTGTGAGACCAATATGGTACGC
>JAAEPW010000274.1 GCA_024232355.1 Chloroflexota bacterium
GAGGTATCGAGACGATCGCTCAAGTTATACGAATGGCAAAGACACCTTTATCTGGGAAATCATATCCAAGGCGCACAAGTGGAGCCAGGAGGTGGGCTGGAGTCCAGGCACACGTGACGCATAGACGAGAATTCCAACTTTTTTTGCAGCGGACAAGACTTGAGTTTACATCAATGTAGATGTATAATATCTTAAAGAGTTGGTATCACACTCCGATCGCTAGCACGATACCAGGATGAGGCCATTATGACGACTCGTATGCACAGAACACAGATATTGATTGAACCAGCGCAACACCGGGCTTTGACAGAGATTGCCCAACGGGAACAGCGCAGTCTATCAGACGTGGTGCGGGAGATGCTTCAAGCCCAGTTGAAACAGCGCCGCCAAGACGCAACAGAGGTGCAGAAACGACGACTACAAGCTTTGGCGCGCATCAGACAGCACCGCCAGTTGATCTTGGATAGACGGGGCGGCAAGCTGTTGGAAATCGACGCCGTAGAATTGGTCAACCAGATTCGAGACGAACGCGATGGAGAAATCACCGGTGTCATCCCTGATCGTGGTTGATGCCAGCGTGGCAATTTGGACGCTATTGCCAGCAATGGCGCCCGTTGATGCTGTTGGCCGATTGATTGCCTGGCGGCAAGCCAACGCTGAACTATACGCCCCTTTGTTGTGGCTGGCCGAATGTGTCTCGGCTATTAGACGCTATGTGTATGCAGGTCTGATCACGTCTCAAGAGGGACTTACAGCCATAGATGACTTGATGGCGTTGGAAGTAACAGTGGTCCCAATGACGCATTCACATTGCCGCGCGGCCTATATTTGGGCGGAGCGACTGGGTCAATCTCGGGCCTATGACGGCTTTTACCTGGCCCTGACTGAAGAATTGGGCGGGACGTTCTTTACGGGGGATAAACGTCTGATAAATGGCGCTCAACAGTTGGGGCTATCCTGGGTGCAATGGATTGGGGATTAGAGTAACTCATCCCCTTTATCCTTTTCAGCCAAACTAGAGTAGCCCTCCTTCCTCTTCCAGATAGCGCGCAAAATCATCTTGCCTGTCCAGGCTGACCGGATCAACGGAATGATACAATTCAAGCAAAAGCTTGCCCAAAAGGTGGAAAAACTTTCCTCAAGGATGTGATTCCCACTGGATGTGAGCGGTTGCGACAAATCGGCGGGTATGTCACGCCCGTTCGAACTTTTAGTTACACAAGACTTGAGTTTACGTCAATGTAGATGTATAATATCTTTTATCGGAGCTGACGTCACACCTCTA
>JAAEPW010000275.1 GCA_024232355.1 Chloroflexota bacterium
GCAACGTGCGATGGAAACCACCTGTCAGCGATTCAACGCTGCACACCTTCGCTGGCGGGATGGCCGATTGCTTCGCATCACTGTGCAATCGCAAAACTAGTTCTAGTTATGTAATTATTAAGGTGCTGTTCAAACCTAATGATAGCGGCCGCCCCAAGCGCTCGCAGTATCCTCAGTCGGATCGAAGCTATTGCAACTGCACAAAGGGCAGTGAGGTAGGTATATCCATACCTTTTTTTAGTATCCTCAGTCGGATCGAACTTACTTCAACCATAGTTCCCTTTACGCCAGTCGAATGGGGTATCCACTTTCAGTATCCACCATTGGATCGAACTCGTTGCAACCTCAAAATCTCCGGCATATTGATCCAGGAGATGATTCTTGCAGTATCCGCGATCGGATCGAACTCGTTGCAACCCTGGCTGATGGTGATGCCAACACGACCTATTCGGCCTTGCAGTATCCGCGATCGGATCGAACTCGTTGCAACCTCCCGGCTCGAAGACGTGTATGAACACATATCCTTCCTTGCAGTATCCGCGATCGGATCGAACTCGTTGCAACTCCCCACGTAACCTGCCAAAAATCAGTCTCGAAAGCGATTTGGAAGGCATTTTGTGCTGTGAAAAAGTTCTTTTGTACCATATCTGGATCTAAATCAATCATTTTCTAACTACTCGCATCGTAAATCATTTTCTGTATCCAACCATCACTGATTTGCGACTATTCTGTTCCCCCTGTCACCGTGTACCATCCGTGCCCCCGCACCGCGTTTTTCCCTACGTGCGTGAACTGTCCCCACGCCAACCAATCCAAAAATGTAGACCAGTCATCCGCCTCCAGCGTGACACTGCCCAGCAAGCCGGACGTGGGGAACTGGGTTTTACGGCGCGAGGAGTAACTGCGCAACTCGTGCCACGTCAAGTGATTTTCGACCACGCGCACCTGCCCGGCGGCCGCGATCAGACTCTTAGGGTCGTTAAAGCGCAGCGGTGTGTTGGAAAAGTCGCGGCTCAACGATTCCAGCCGCGTCATCAACCGCTGAAAGAGGGGTTGAAAACGAAACATCCCCGGCTTGAGCAGGCGTTTGTGTTCGATGAGGCGCGTGGGGGTCAGAAAACGCAGCGCGAGCCGCGAGCCGTGATGCGAACCGGCCCACTCGCACACTTGCTGGTGGGTGATGGGGATGTCGGGAACCTGGATCATTTTGCCGTCGACTTGCATCACGGGTTGGCGCTCGCTGGTCAAAAGATTCTCCGCCCACGCCTCCCGGATGTTCAAAGTGCCCGGCCGCCAACGTCCGTCGGCTCGTTTCAGTTTGTGGCCGATTCCCGCACACGCAAATTCCTCCAGAGCCGTGATGACGTGGGAAAAAGAGTCGAGCGCGCGGGCATAGAGAGTGAGGCCGAACTCGAATCGTTCGCCCGGCAGATAGCGGAAAAAAGTCCGGCCCCGCTTACCCTCGACCGGGTGCTCGCATGCGCCCGGCAGCGGCGGTTGGATGGTGAAAGGGCGTGGCACGTCGCGGCCACGGCCGTTGCCGGGCTTGAGCGTGCTCACGAGGGCAGCGACGGGACAAGTGGTGCCGATCGGACAGGCCGCGCACTCGGTTGCTGTTCGATGGACGCAGAAGCGGTCCCGCAAGGCAGACAAGAAGGCGCCGCGGATGGCGGATCCTTGATGTACGTCCATTTCTATGGTGGTCTGCACCTCGGCGACAAAGCGCAATCGGTGGGCGGTAAAAGCGTTCATTATCTTTCTCCTTGATCGAACATAAGGGCCATTGAATCACACACTATAACAATCCATGCTGTTTCATCAGCGCATACACGAGCAAAGCCTGGGCACCAAGTACCATCACACCCTGGTTCTCTCCTGCGAGCCGGATCCCGCGTATGGTCCAGTCCAGCCAACTGTCTATCAGTCTGTTCCAGTCCTGCTGCCGCACCAAAAGACCAATTCCGGCGGCATCGAGTGCCCAGCGCCCGATTTGTGACAACTGCCCGTCACGAGCAATATCGAACGTCGCGAGTTTGCTCGAGTCCAAGAGGATGCCGTAGAGGGCATCTTTGTTAATGGGCGCCGCGATGCGCACGTCGACGTCTCCCAGTTTCCCATAGCCCACGACCCGCACAAAGGGTTCGCCGGTGCCGGGCTTTTCTTGCAGCGAGGGAGCGATGGCCCGCGTGAGGATGTCCAGCGCCGCCACATCGTACCAAGCGGCATCCGGCTCGCCCCGCCGTCCGGGCTCGATCACGTCGTACACCAGCAAACTGAGGCCGGACCCCCGAAAGGTGATGGCACCGGCGATGTCGTTGAGCCAGGTCGTTTGTTGGCGGGACTGCGCGTTGACCAGGGCCCGCAGCGCGCGCGTGACAAAAGGCAGGCCGTGTTCGGCGTGGATACATCGGGCATATCCACGCACAAAGTCGAGCAAACCGTCCAGTGCTGATTTGAGATACACACGCTCCCGATGGGTATATTGCTGTTGCAATCCCTTGAACGCGATCAGCGCAGCCACCAACAACCCCATATCGGTCTGGGGGAACCAGGCATAGGTCAGCGCGGCAGGGTACAGGGTACGCGCCAGACGTTGCAGCGCCGCCCGATCCAGCGGTTTCGAGGGCAGGCCGGTCGTTGCCTCGGGATAGCGGAGCAGATAGACCGTGCCTGACGTGTGGCGGCCCACTCGGCCCAAGCGCTGCAGAAAACTCCCCGCGTTGCTGGCCTCAAAAATCAGGTAGCGGGATTTGAAATCGATGCCCACCTCGATGGCGCTGGTGCCAATGACGACCATTTTGCCCCGGAACTGGCGGTAGCGGCGGGACATCAACCCCCGGACAACGCCAATGTCGTCTCGACTGCCCACGATATCGGCCAGCAGATCCTCAAAAACCATTGCGGCCACGACCGAGTTAAAGATCACCACCAGCGGAACGTCCTCGTCGCTCTGGCGGTCCTGGTGCAGTTGCCGCAAGCGGGGCAGCAGGTCAATCGTCCGGTCCAGCGCGGCCTCTATCACATCTCCCTCGTTGCTGCAAACGTGCATCGTCACCTGTTTGGATGCCTGCGTGGATTGCACCACCGCCCGGCCCGGGGGGGGGTCATACCCGACCTGTTTCGGGTCAAAGAGCGCGTCCAGCAGCGAGGCCGTGGTCGTGTCCGGCGTGGCGCTGAGAAAGACGATGCGGTCGTGAAAGACGTTGTTGGTTTGAGCCCAGACGGCGATAAACAGGGCGTGCGCCAGTTCC
>JAAEPW010000276.1 GCA_024232355.1 Chloroflexota bacterium
ATTTTCTGTGCTTCAAAAATTCGGGCCTCTTGTTTTCTATTCTTGCTTTCAAAATTTCTTGTTTTTTTTGGGCAAAATTATTCCCTTACTCAGAGCCTGACTGCCGTGCATGTCTGCACGTGTCATGCTCACCCAGGCTGTACCTGGGGCTCCCTTGGGTTTTTGGGGTGTGTAGTCTTTCTTTTCAGGTTCAGAGCTTGACTGCCGTGCATGTCTGCACGTGTCATGCTCACCCAGGCTGTACCTGGGACTAAGATATTCTAGATTTATGTAAAAACTGTCTAATCATATTTTTCGTGTATCTGCGTTCAGGTGCTCGTTTCGGACCGGTTTGGTGCGCTGCTCGGACCGCTTCTGAGCTGCTTTTGTGCGCTACCGTGCGCTGCTCCTGTCCGGCGAACCGCTGCTCTTCTCGGTCCGCTGTTCTCGTTCTTCGCGCGGCACCATTCCCGTCAAATGGCGCTCTTGTTCGTCGTTGCCGTGGCTCTCCTGTTGAGTGCTGCCGTTCTGGGCATCGGACCGGATGCGCCGGCCACCGCCACTGGCATCGGGCCACCTCTGGCCACCTCGACTCCCCTGGACCGCTCGCTGAACGCCTCTGGATCGGCGGGACCTTCTACCGGAACTGGCACTGACCCAGTGAGTAACTATTGACGTGTTGCCGGTAGTCATGTCGCATGAGGATAGGACGTTGTGGCGTCAGTACCACACGCGCTCTAGTGCTGAGCCTCCGTCGTAGGATCCGATGCCATTATAGCAAGGGTAGAGCGGTACTTAAGGACGTAGCGAAAGGCCTCGCGCCGACGTA
>JAAEPW010000277.1 GCA_024232355.1 Chloroflexota bacterium
ATGTCAGCCGAGTATCGTATTCCCGCCTGCGCATTGCTACACAATTTCCTACACTATTGTCCGCGCGCTTGCGTGGCTGCTCACTACCAATCACCTGCTCACAAACTCAACGGATTTGTGTATCACGAGAATGGGTTACACAATCTGCTGATTTCAGCTTCGATGGGAGGTTTTCGGCAGTGACCGTCAAAAACACTCCCACTATCACGATCTGAGCACAATTCAGTGCCTGTTTCGCTTTGCCTGAAAGCCGGTTTTGGCATCCTTTCAGCCAATTTTTTGACAAAAATGTACTCGATTTTGCATTGAAAGCATATGATTTTGCTAATGTGTTATCCTCAGACTTGCACCCGATTGCATTCGATGGCCCAAAATGCATCCTGTACCCACTCATGTCGCTTCATCACTGGTATAACCACAGAATCCGTCAGAACCAGGGACATCCTGTCCAATCCTAAAATTAGCCATATGACTAATTGACAAACCGCGAAAATCGTGTACAATTTGTTCATACTGGTTTGCATTGCAGACTGATATGCCGCAATAATTCGTTTGAACAACAGAATAGGAGGTTACTATGATAGAAAAGGTTGACTTGAAGCAAATCGAGCAAAACGTGTTTCGCGACTATTGCCAGGATGGCCTGTTTGATATGATACTCGGTACGTACTTTTTGGCGGTCGGGCTGTCCCTGCCAACTGGTACAGTTGCACCGTTCCTAGTCCTTCCGGTCGTGTTCTTCACGCCGCTGCTCCGGGGTTTGAAGAAGCGCTTCACCTATCCTCGCACCGGGCACGTCGAGCTGCGCCAAGGAGATCCATCGCCACTGCCCTGGCTTTTCTTGGGTTCCTTCGTACTGGGCCTGATCGCCCTGATCGCCGTGCTGATCGCCACCGACGTCATCACTCAGCCCGCGCAGTGGTATCGCTGGATGCCAATCCTTTTCGGTATCTGGATGGCTGGCATATTCCTGGGACTGGCTTTGCGCGTCGGTCTGGTGCGCTACTATATCGTGGCTGGCGTGGCACTGGCCGCTGGTCCCATCTTTACTCTCTTGCCCCTGACTGGGAAACTGGAAAACCTCGGTCTGTTCCTTGCCTTGGTGGGTGCCGTGGCGCTGGTCCTGGGAATAATTGCCTTTGTCCTCTTTCTGCATCAGTTTCCCCGGCAATCCGAGGAGGATAACTATGTCCGGGAATGAGTTGACCCCAGAAGATCTGTCCGCTATCACCGAGATCGACCGACTGGTGCATCAACCGGCCCGCCTGAGCATTCTGACCATCCTCTATGTCGTCGAAAACGCCAGTTTTATCTACGTCATGCGCCAGACTGGGCTAACACGAGGGAACCTATCCTCGCACTTGAGCAAACTAGAGTCAGCTGGCTATGTGGAGATCAGGAAAGAGTTTGTCGATAAGATTCCACGTACCTTGTTGAGCCTGACGTCGCAAGGACGAGAGGCTTTTCAGAGTTACCGGCAGCGGATGAGACAGGTCCTGGAGAGATTACCGGAATAATTCTACCCTCACTCTGGTCGTGTGGTGATCGAAAAAAGACACAGCAACCCCATCCCCCACCGCCGCATTCCATCGCCTCTGGCCCGAGGTCCATTATCAGATTCTCTCACGGGGAGAAAGCGATGAGATCCGAGGGGTCGGTACTCTGTTTCAGCGGTGGCGAGCGATGGGGCGGGGCGAGGGTCACCACCCACAAACCGCCAATCACCGCGACAAGGCCAATCCATCAGCATCAGTCCCCCTCCCCGCTTGTGGTCACAGACAACGCCACCCACCGATCCTTC
>JAAEPW010000278.1 GCA_024232355.1 Chloroflexota bacterium
CACACGTTCAATCAAAGTACAAGCTATATCTCCGGGTTGGTCTGGTCGTCGGATAGTCAACGGCTCGCCTCGGGCTGTTTGAGCGGCGTCGCGCGCATTTTTGACGTGGCTCAAGGGCACGAGTTGCACACCCTGGAGGCGCACAAGATCGCCGTCAGGGACCTCGCGTGGTCACCCGATGGCAACCTGCTAGCCACTCTCGGTAACGACGAGGTGCGCGTATGGGATAGCGCCAGCGGCCAGGCCATAGACGTCTTGGACAATTATGGCGCTTCCAGGTCCAGTGTGGTCTGGTCGCCCGATGGGCAACAGATCGCATCCGGTGGCCGGGGCATCGTGCGGGTGTGGACGATAGCCAGTGGAGAACAACACCAACTGAGAGGCCACGAACGGAGCAGCGGCATCGTCGTGCTAGGCTGGTCGCCGGGCGCTAAACGGCTGATCACAGCAGGTGCCTATGACAAGACAATACGGATTTGGAACGTCTCCGATCAAAGCCAATTCTACGTGATGAAGGCATCCTGGGTCGAAGCAGTTTGGAATGCG
>JAAEPW010000279.1 GCA_024232355.1 Chloroflexota bacterium
AGGCGCCATACCCGGCACCTGACCCGGATTCTGCAGACAAGCCAGATTTCCTCTCTGTTGCTGTTGTCCGTTCTGCACCGGCGGCGTGGATGGCAGCGGATGCAGCTGCTCCTGCGGTGATGGTTTGTTCGGGCAGTTGATTGACAGATGCGTGTTTTGGTGACAAAACCCGCACCAGTTTTCCACCATATCATTCCGGCTCGTTCCATTCTGCAAATAAACAGGCGGATTATTGCAAGTGTTAGCGTAGTGGCCGCTCTGACCGCAATGCCAACAAGTAGGGTAGAAACGTTGCGGCTGATTAGTGGGATAGTAGCTTTGTGTGCCGCGCGAACTGTTTCCATGACAGTTGCCACGATCAATTCCACCTCGGCTTCGCGTATCTGGTCTGACACAGTCGCGCGCGAAGTGCCCTTCCTGCCCACAATGGCGACAGGTGTTGTCAAAGTAACCAGGACCTGTCTGCTGGTAGCCACCACGATTCGACGCATCATTTCTAGGAAAACGCTGCTGTCTGAAGCCACGCACGGGATTCCAAGACCCGCGCAGATTTTGTCCATTCCCTCGACCACGGGCGCCACCATTGTCGCAT
>JAAEPW010000280.1 GCA_024232355.1 Chloroflexota bacterium
AAACTGCGGAAACTATTCGAGCGTTCAACCGATGCCATCTTTCTGGTAGACACGAAAACTGGCCGTTACCTGGATGCAAACCGCGCTGCAGAAATATTGACCAGCCGCTCTGTCAAAGAAATCACCACCTTGACCATACACGATATTACTCCTGCCAACGCCAGGGAACGGTTGAAAACAGTGCAGCAAACTTTGAAGGAAACCACTGATTTGGGCCAAGTTGTCTATCAAAGGCCCGATGGCACGGAAAGACTGGTTTTACTGAGTGCGATCCCAATACAGGACAATCTGGTTTTTGGACTGGCTCACGATATCACCGAGCGGGTACAGGTGGAAAAAGAACGAGAACTGCTGCTGGCACAGATTCGCGTGCAGGCCCTGCAGATGCAGGGCATCATTGACACTGTACCAGAAGGTGTGCTTTTGTTGGATGCTGATGGTCGTGTCATGCTGGCCAACCCGGTGGCAAAGCAAGACCTGCTCACCCTCGTGGGTCAAGACATTATCTCAACCCACGCCCCCATTACCCGTCTGGGCGACCGCTCGCTGGCGGAACTGCTGACCTCACCACCCGCCAAGGGGCTGTGGCACGAGACAAAGGCCGATGACCGGATATTTGAGATTATCGCCCGACCAATGATGCCGGCCGCAGACAGTCGGTTGTCCACAGACAGTCAGTCGGAAAACTGGGTAATGGTCATCAACGACGTGACTCGGGAGCGAGTGGCACGAGGGCATCAGCACCGGCAAGAGCGGCTGGCGGCGGTGGGACAACTGGCAGCGGGCATTGCTCACGATTTTAACAACATGCTGACAGTCATCATGCTCTACACGCACCAACTCACGCGTCAGGAACAACCTTCCGACATCACGGTGTCGGCTGCCGAGATCATTATCAACGAATCGAAAAGAGCATCCAAATTGGTGGGGCAGATTCTCGACTTTAGTCGTCGCTCATCTCTCGAAATCAGCCCGATGGACCTCAAGCCCTTTATCAAAGAGACTGTCCGCGTCTTGGAGCGCACACTCCCAGAGAACATTCGCCTTTACCTGGATGTAGGAGGAAAAGAGCCCACTACTCCGTTCATAGTCAAGGGCGATCCCACGCGCATCCAGCAGGTGCTGATGAACTTGGTGGTTAATGCACGGGACGCGATGCCCCAAGGCGGTGATTTGCGAATCGAACTGACCTGTATCGAGTTGCGGCCGGGAGATACTCCACCGCGAATCGAGATGCTGCCGGAAGGGCTGCCGGAGGGTGAGTGGATTTGCATGTCGGTTTCGGACACCGGCGCGGGCATCCCACCGCACGTGATGGATCACATCTTTGAACCTTTCTTTAGTACCAAAGGGCCGGGGGAGGGTACCGGGTTGGGATTGGCGCAGGTACACGGCATCGTGGGGGCGCACGCGGGACACATTGGCATAGAGACAGAACTGGCCAACGATGGTATTGGGGGAACAACCTTTCGCATCTACCTGCCATCTAGCAAAGGAAAACAAGATGCCACAGAGGAAAAGGTCTCAACCATCTCACAGGGGCAGGGAGAGACCATTCTGTTGGTGGAAGACAATGAAAATCTACGCGAGGGGGGCAATAAACTGTTGAAATCGCTGGGCTACCGGGTACTGACTGGAGCGAACGGGCACGAGGCGCTAATGCTCTACCAGTCGATGAAAGGGATAGACCTGGTGATCACGGATATAGTGATGCCAGAGATGGGGGGAAAGGAACTGGTAATCGAACTGAGAAAAATAAATCCTGATCTCAAGGTTCTGGCCGTCACTGGTTACATTGTTGACAAAGATATGCAGGAATTGAGAGATGCGGGCTTTTCGAATGTGGTCTACAAACCTTTCGAGGTAGACAAGTTGGCGCAGGTAATTCGCCGGACGTTGGATGAGGGTTGAGGAGAGACAAGTGTTGTTCCAGCTCCGGGCAATCCATTTGACAGGTCCTTGGACAAGTTCGAGCAGGTATTGATGCACAAAGAGGATGCGATGGTTGATCTCTGTCTAGATCTTTGTAGGGAGTCAAAGAAAGTGGAACTGGAGTCAAAGATAATGGGACTGGGAGTCAGAGATAATGGGACCGTCCTAGAATCTCGTGTTTTTGGTGGGATTTCATCAGACAAGATAGTGCCCCCACATATAGGGGAAAGTAGGTGCAATTTTGGGCTTTTGTCCCCCATATATGGTGCTCTTGCTGGTCGTAACAAAAATCTGTATCTCGAACCAATTGACAATTAGGCCAGTCCCGGTAACTTTGACGCAAAAATAGGCCAGTCCCATTATCTTTGATCTGGAGGTGAGCTAGTCTTGCTATCTCTGCCTTCCAGTCCCATTATATTTGACTCTGGGGACCTATTTGGGCCTTCCAGTCCCATTATATTTGACTCACTACAAAAGAGCAGGGGGATGCCGTTGACAAAGCCGACCAAGTCGGGGCGGCGCCTGCCCTCGCCGCTGATCCAGAGCTGCTGGACCATCAAAAAGTCGTTGTTGGCGGGGTCGTTCCAATCTATGACGCGGACTCTTTCCTGGCATTCCTGGCCATGGTCGTCGCGGTAGGTGACGGGGACGCCGTCTTTGAGCAGTTGGTGGACGTCGTGGTTGGCCTGGACGGAGGTGACGACGCTGCGCCCGCGCGCGAGTTCGGCGAGGGCGGCATCGAGGGCGGCGGGGGGCAGGGGGTTGAGTTTTTCCAGGGCGGCGCGCAGGCGGGGGAGGAGGAGGACCTGGGTCTCGTTGGCGCGGCCGAGGTAGGGGTGGGAGGGGGTGGCGGCTTGGGGGTCAAAGGCTTCGTAGTAGGCGTTGGCGGTGGCCCAGCCGAGGTTGGCAAAGAGCCGCATAGTGCGGTCTTCGAGGGCTTGTTCGGCGTCGAGGTGGGTCATTGGCCCTCCCTGGCCAGTTTTAGTGTGCGGTCGCGGAGGGCCAGTAACTCGTTCCGCTCGGCCACGATAATGTCCCTCGGCCTCTGGCCGTCGTCCCCGGGCTGGCATTCCCAACCCCGCAGCAATATCAGGGTTTCGGTCAGACTCTGCCCCTCGCTTTCAAATGGCTGTCCATCGAATATCTGTGTGAGCTGTTCCAGGAACTCTCGCCCCAACTCGTTTTCCTGACGACCGCCGCCCACCATCACCTGGACGGGCGTCAACCCAGCAAAGAAGGGATGCGGGGTTGTGTTCCATCGTTGTTCCAACGCCCGCAGCGCGTCCTGTCTATCACCGGCGCTGCCAAAGGTCTGGGCCTGCCACCCGGTCAGCATGTCTGCCCACACCTCATCCTCTGGCTCGCCCCACGGCGGCGTATACAAGTTGAGGATGCCGCCGCTCCGCCAGTACGCGGTTGTGTAACGGCCTTGGGGCCAGGGCTGGAACAAGCGTCGCGCTTCGCGCCGCGTCATCTCTGGCACAATGGCGGGGAAAAGGGATATCGCCTGTTCCACGTCTCCGGAAGACCAGACGATCTCGGCAAAGCTGGACTTGTGTGCCTTGTGGTGGATGTTCAGGCTGCACTCGGTGAACATTGAGAACAAACGCTCGGCGGAGGCTTTTGTAGGAAACCAATAAGACATCGTCCGTACTTTGGGGTCGCTTTCTACCATGTTATCCACCTCATCTCGCCCCGCAAAGCAGACAGGGCATCTTTGGCCAGGGGATAGTCTGGCATACGCTTTAGGGCCTCCTGCACATCGGCGATGGCGGCTGCTTTGTCGCCGCGCAAAAAGTAGCGCACGATGCCCCGGTTGCAAAAGGTTCGCGCTCCTATCTCGACATCGTCGTCGCTTAACCGCTCCACAGCCTGGTTATAGCAGTCGAGCGCGCCGCCATAGTCGCCCAGCAGGTAGCTCATAAAGCCCAACTCGTAATAGGGTTTGGGATGATCGGGCAGGGCGTCAATCACATGGTGGTACATCCGGCGGGCGCGCCAGAAATCGGCCGCGTGACGAAAGACCTGGTCGGCCACCTGCATCTCGACCAGGGCGCAGCGGGGATAGCGGGACAACGCCCGGTCATAGTGATCGACGATTTGCATGTATTCTTCCGTCTGCAAGAATACCTCCAGGCGCACAATCTCCCGCGCCCAGGGGACACCCAGGCGCTTTTCGTTGGCGGCGATGTAGCGGGCCAACTCGCCCCGCTCCGGTTCGGCAGAGGCGAAGCAATCCAGGGCAATCTCTTGCCAGTTGTCGGGCCGGATCTCGATGTGGTTGCGAGAGATGGCTTTGTCGGCCTCGCGAATTCCCTGCCGGTATTCGGATGAGGGGGATGGCCTGCGGGGGCGTTTTCGTCGTTTTTGTTTGTTCATAGGGTTTACTCCTGTGGCGCGCCGTGGATGGGGAGGTCGGAGACGTCGAGTTGGCCGGAGATGAGGCGGGGGAGGAGGAGGTCGCAGGTGGCGCGGAGGTTGGCGTTCTTCAGTTGTAATGTTCTGACTTGCTCAAAGTGAGGATACGTCATTTTGTGAAAGGCATCAAGTGTTCCAATGTCAGGATAGATGACTCGTAGGTTAACGAACTTGCCACGGCTCAGGTTTACCATTGTAGCGCTTGTAGCACCGTATTGATTGATAGTTTCTCTTAACCCAGTCAGTGCAAAATATAGGAATTCGCGATCAACTTCATTTTGTAGAACTATTGAGTTGATCTGTTGATTGGTCTGAGAAGGAACCGTTGTGATGGTGACCAGACCAGCAGAACCAATGCAACTAACACATAGGCTCAGAGTACCATCAGATTCGACGTGGCGACGAAATCATCCAACGGATACCCCCATATATGCCGAAAAGTTCGCATCAAAACCCAGATGTGGGGTGGCGGGAGATTTTGTCACACTTGGATTCCAAATTGATGGTAATCTGAGGCTATTTGGAGAGATCGTTTTCGGTCTCTGTGACTCGGCACCCGACTTTGAGAGATTGTCTATAGTGCGAGTACAGAAAATGTTACCATGCATATCAGGAATTTTGACAAATGGCATATAATTGTCGTAGTATTCCGGTATTTTTTTGCTCGGCGTTTTTCCTGTGATGACTTTGCCAAACTGTCCTAGAGTGCGTACCTCCCACCCCTCTGGAATTGGCCCAAGCTCAGACTCAACCAGCGGCACCGACTGATGACCGGGGAAGCGAAAGTGGACGAACCACTCGCGGTAGAGGAGTTGGGCGGTTTGTTCGAGCAGGGCGATGCGGCGGGTGTTGTTTTCGATGAGATCGTCGTAGGCGGAGAGGATGGCGGCGATTTTTCGTTGGGTGGGGAGGGGATGAACCTTAACCTCGATTTGCTCGAATAAACTCTTCTTTACATGCTCTCTGCCAGAAGCTGAGCCACCTTCAAGTTGCTTAACTTGGGGAATGGTAGTCCTCAAAAGGCAATATACATAGAGAGGATCATAGTGTTCTTGATCTACAATTACACTGTTGATCTGTTGATTGGTAAAGCTTGTTTCACTGGTGAGGTAAATTTTTCCTATTGTGCCAACACAAACAACACACGTTGTGTTTTTTGGAAGAGCCCGGGTCTTTTGTACTTTATAGCCCGCTTTTGACAACTTGGTCTCGGTAGAGAAAACGCGACGGATACTTGGTTTTATGTCTGAGGGCTTGATAAACAGAAAATCGGAACTATAGTATTGGAGTTTGGACAACAGCAACAGAGCGAACCGAGTGAGGTGCGGTGAAAAGAAACGAAAATGGGCAAAAGGTGGCTTCAGGTAGCGTCGGAGGCGT
>JAAEPW010000281.1 GCA_024232355.1 Chloroflexota bacterium
AAACGATCCGCCGCAAATCTACCATCGTCACGAAAAAGAGCCAGAAGCATATCAGCACCATTGCCAGCGCACCCGCCAAAGCCACAAACACGGGAATCCAAAACTCCCACGTTAATGGCAGTTGAGCGATCGTTGTGAGCACCAAACCAGAGATGAGAAGCGCGATCCCCGCCCACATCAACCACATATATATCCGCTGCATCCTCCTGCGCCGCATCACCACTACCCATTCCGTCGGAGATGCCAACAGGTGAATGCTCTCCCCGGACTGCCAAAACACCTCGATCCTGGCCGCCAACCACATCATCTTTTTCCCGCCGGTCCCCCCAGGCATTCGAATGTTCCACCATCCCCACTTGTTCGCATCTCGACGCAGGGGCACACTCGGCCAATACCACCGCCACCGGGACATCACGTCTCGCAGCGGATACCGCCACAGCCAGGCACTTGTCCAAAGCCGTGATACCATTCCCAACTCTTCCGCTTTTTTCTGCACAAAGTCCCATACCAGCCCGTGCATCCGGTAACGGCCTTTTCCCACTTGCTTGACCAACTGCCAATGCACCATCTTGCCCCATACCACGTGCGCGCCCGCCGCCGATACTCCCCACACCGCCTGTCCCACACCCTCATCATACCAGTTCAACAGAGGCAACCGCCCCAATCGGGCCAATCGCTCCCGCAAATCCTCCTCCATCCATTCCCACGCCGCTTCCAACGATGCCCAGGCGTTCAGTTGCTCTTGGCCATATCCCAACAACTCTAACCGCGCTCGTTTGTCCTTGACCGCCTCCAACGCCTTCTCCCAGCCCATACTCGCCGCTCCGACCGCCGCCACTTCTACCGCCAATGGATGTCCTTCCAACAATCTCACCAAGTCTCGGCGCGCCGCTTTCTCCCTCTCGCTCTCCTCATTACTCTCATCCTCGAGCAAACCGTCCACATCAGAACGATTCCTTCTAATCTGCTTCCGAACGAGCTCTGCCACCCGCATTGCCATCTCTTCCGCCTCGTCCATTTCCATACCTTCCAACAACACTTGGCACCTCCTGGGAATACCCGCCGCAAAAGCAACTCTGGCCTCCCGCGTGGCGATCACCACCACAACTTTTGGACCCAATCGCCGTACCCCCGCCAGCGCATTGGAGCGATGCAGATCGTCCACCACCAGCAACGCTCGCTCTCCCTCCAATCGCTGCCGTAGCATCTTTCCCGCTCCACTCACTCCGCTCATCCCCAGCGGCAACGTTTCGCCCAATGCCATCGCTGTCCGGTTGAGCACTTGCAATGCGTCATCCTCCTTGCCCACTTTGACCACCGCGATCCGCTTTCCGAATGTGTCCCGAATTCTATCGTCTCGCACCAGTCCCGCCAGCAGTGTGCTCTTTCCTATCCCCGCCAGCCCCACCACCGCCATTTCCTCTCCCTCTCGCACCGCTTCCCTCACTTGGTCCACCAGAACTTGCAATGCCCCTTTTCGCTCGACATAGTGGGCAGGCAAGCTCAACATATACTCCGCCTGATCTTCACCGGAGCGATGCGTGAGCGCACGAACAATCCCCCGCCGCAACCATTCAGTTCCCTTTTGTCGCCACGTGTTGTAGGTGCCTGCCTTTGCCTGCACCGATTTGGACACTTGTCCTACGATCTGTTGCACTCGTTGCTCTTCCTTTACCCACTTTTTCACCCATTTCTCGTCTCTCAACCGGCACAATACACCATCTCGGGAAACTCCGTATTCCGTCAATCCATCTTCATACCACGGATCAAAACGCTCCAAATACTGAGCAATTGGCACCAATGCGATCACCCACTGCTTTACGCCTTCATACTCGAGCAAACCTCTTACTTGTACCTGCCACACCTCTAGCAACGTCTTGGCAATTATTCCAGGCAATTCGTCTCCAGACCACTTGTCTTCCTGCCCGGAACGCTGGATGTGCGCCTCTACCAACTCCCGAATCGGTCGAGGGCAGTCAGCCAGTTCTGACACGGCTCTCAAATGCTTCAAAAACTCGTCCAACGTTTCCCACGAAAGTTGCACCCTTTCGCGCATCTTTTCTGCTCCTGTGTACATAAATCGTTAGTTTGCGCACTTTTCCGCGCACTTTTCCGCGCATTTTCTGTTGACACAGCGCCGCCTGTCGACTATTCTGGTCATGGTCGTCCAGCCCTTTCAGGTGCCAGGATACCACAACAGACCTAAAAGACAACTAACCGACCAACAACATACTCAAAGGAGCACAATGAAGAGCAAATTCACCCAAGATGATTTACTAGAAATGTTCACCAACCCCATCTACACCGGGATGGGACCCTATTCAGCCATCATCGATGCCGACCAGTGGATATGCGTCAACACAATACTGATCGAAGAACTAGGTGCGCAGATCGTGGTCGAGAGCGTCCTCCGGCAGTTCACGAAAATCTTTCCTTGCTTTCACGCCCCCAAGGCCATGCCATACATCCACCTGGCAGAATCGATACCCGCGACTGCCCTCCACTGCCTATTGGTCGATCTGAACCGAACACTGAAAAGTCCGCCTGTCTCCTGTCCTTACCGCAACCTCCAAAATAGCTGCCGGGTAACGACTGACGAACAAGCCGTGGAATCCTTTCTGCAGACCGTCGCCCAGGTCGTCGAGCGTTTGCTCCGTCAAGACGAAACATTCTCACATAATGACACTTGCGAACAAGTACAATGAATAAGCAAACCAAACAACCCCAGACCCTGGACGACTCGATAGACGCGTTCTGCTACACATTTGCTTTCACTTTCCGGCGCATTCTGGGTCTCGATGAAAAAGAGGAAACCGATGATGAAACCGACGACGACTAACGACCCCTCAACAATCTCGCTGCCCGACGAAGAGTCCATATCCGAAACTCTGCGCGCCCTTCTCGGTGGAACACTTGCCCGCAAGCGGACCACCCCTCTTCGCGCCGCTGGCCTGACCCGCGTCTCCTCGACGATGCAACTCGAACAAGGCACCAGCCTCGAAGATCAAGAAACCCGGATCCGCGAGTACATCCAGGAGCGTGGCTGGATCGAGGTCGCCATTCTCTCCGATCCCGCCTTCTCCGGACGCACCGGCAACCGTCCCGGTTTCCGCGATACTCGCAAGCTCGTCCGCCGCAAACAAGTAGACGTCGTCGTCGTGGATCGCATCGACCGTATCTCGCGCAATCTTTTTGGCCTGCTCAAATTCATTCAATTACTCAACGAACACGGTGTCAAACTCATCTCC
>JAAEPW010000282.1 GCA_024232355.1 Chloroflexota bacterium
ATTGACCACAGTTGTCCTTCGCGGTGGTCCTTTAGATTCACGGCAAACAGCCCACCGTCTTCGCTCTTCCAAATGTTTGTCTGATTAGGGCCAAGGATGCTTATAAGTTGATCGTGGGACGTACCGGACACGGGCGGTGTTATGACGGGGGCGGGAGTGTGGCCACCAAAGTTTTTAATCGGTGCTGCCGGGTCCTGCGCACGAACCTCGTCCATGATCAGGGAGGTTTGTTTCTCGTTTATTTGCAGGTGCTCGGGTAATTCCAGGCCCGGGCAGGCATCCTTCATGGAGCGCGGCCAGGTAGACTGAACCCAGCCGTTCCGGGCGACATACCATCTTCCGCCTTGCCAAGTCTTATTGTGAAAACGCCCGGTCTTGGGGTCGTAAAAGAGCGGAACCCAGCCCTTTTTAGTTGTTGTATCAAATGTCTTATTATACCCCATCCCCAAAAGGGTCAGATAATCCTCTTCGGACCGCAACATCCAAAAGCCGGGATCTTCAACATGCTTATCCTTATAAAGCCAGCATCCCTGCATCCGCCCATCCGGCGAGAAATAGTCAGCTCTGATAATTTCGTCTCCAGAACCATCGCCACGGGATTTCATCTTGAACACCCATACCTGATCCGAAAGAAGGTGACTGAATGTTTGCGGGTCGTAGTCACTCCTTTTGGTGAAAGAAGCGTTGGCGCAACCGTTGAGCATAAACATGGCCGCAAAAACAAGGCTCATTACCGCAGTGCGTTTCATAATTTTACTCCTTGAGAATTTTCTTGATAGAGTTGCTGCCAGTCCTGTTTATCGACGAACCGGCCGATGAGATAACAGAGGGGTTCGCCGACCAGGCGGAACGCCCGGCCGACCCAGTCGCGCCGTTTGCTCGCGCCGACGATAAAGGCGATATCGTTGGCCCGTGCCTGGGCGATATAACGCGACAGCTTTACAGTCAGCTTTCCGAAAGAATCCTTGCGCCGCATCGTGCGGACAACATGGATGGCCCAGTAATGGTAGCCGTCGATATGTGCTTGAGTCAGATGCGTGTGGGTAAATGCGAGATCGCGCTGATAATCCTCCAGGGAGAGAAGCCCCAGACGATGAAGATGGGTGCAGATAACACGGGAACTACCGCTGCCGCCATCACCCTTACCGGCAGGATTATTATTCCCCGCGAGCCCTGGGCTCGCATGGCCATCCACCACATCACCCGGTGTCCCCATTGGACTGTCGCCGATGCCATCACCATTTGTGTCTACGCTTGTTGCACCGCCGCTTCCCTCACCTCTCCCGGCACTGCCATTGCTGGCAACAATCATGGTGCAAGAGTTACTGGTGTCACTCCAGGCGGAATATTCAACCGATACCAC
>JAAEPW010000283.1 GCA_024232355.1 Chloroflexota bacterium
AAATTCGGCGGCAGTTTCACCCTCCTGCTGATGTCTGCGCAAGAAATCAAAATGTGCACGAAGGGGGTTGACTGGGGGCTGGAAAAACGTTTTTACCACCTCAGAAAACTCAGCAAACGAGGCCTGACCCATCCTACTAGCCATCGGATTACTAGCAAAACGGGAGGTTCCCTCCGGGCCTAGTAAAGAATAAACTAGCCAGTTTTTGTCCTCGTCTGTGAGTGGGTCCGTCGGCGACGCATGGCGATCCAGCCAGTAGAGGTAGTTCTCCAGCGTTGTCCACCACGTCCGGAAATTTGGTTGATCTCACAGGATGCTCCAGTAGGCAGACGGCTCCGGAAAACGCATCCTCATCAATGCACCGGCGATGGCGGCGGTCCCTGCGTGTGCACTTCCACCAGCGATTGAAGTAGTCATCGTGTTGGTCGTCGTTGTTCCCGCGGCGGCAGTCGTCATTTCTTGACGACGCCAATTGAAATAGGCGCGCTCTGGATCAGAGATCAGGGGGGCCAAAGTAATAGGCGAGGGGCAGAGCACTAGTTTATG
>JAAEPW010000284.1 GCA_024232355.1 Chloroflexota bacterium
AGATCCGCCACCTACCGGTACCATGAATTGGAATGATGCCGTTGATTACTGTCCCGGCACGCTGGGAAGTGGCTGGAGATTGCCGACGATCAGTGAGCTGAGGACACTGGTACGCAGCGGAAGCGATACGGAGTGTAATGTATTAGAGTGGGACATGGAATGGACCTCGGTTCCAAGTGGATACTGCGGAGTTTGGGACAACTGTTTGAGCTATTCGTCGTGTTACGAAAGTAGCGAGTGCAATCCAAGCGCATGTGGTCCACTGGAAGGCCCAGGGACAGGAGGATGCTACTGGGATGCAGCATTAAGTGGTACTTGCAGTGTGTACTGGTCGGCGTCAGAGCACGCGGACAATACCGGCGGCGCGTGGACCGTCCATTTCGGCCTCGTGGGCGTGATCACCCCCTATAAGTCCCACAACCTCGACGTGCGATGTGTACGTTCGGGACCGTGATTGGTGATTTGGGTTTTGATTATTTGATGATTGGGTCTGGGCGAAGCCCAGCGGAAATTTTTGGTTCATATGTAGCATATATTCATGCTGCGCTCTGTTTTTACAGATAA
>JAAEPW010000285.1 GCA_024232355.1 Chloroflexota bacterium
TGCCTCGAGCCTGGTGATGCAAAAACCATCCTTGACCGCTCGCTTGGGGCTGAGAATATTCTACGCGAACGAGTCTGGATTAATCAAGCTTTTGTAATTTTTTTTTTTTTTTTTTTTAGACTACCCAAGTTTAATAAGAGAAAAGAAAGCGCCCAGCATGTTCAAAGAACACTCCCATGGAAGCAATTTTGGGATAGCGCACAACCCCAGCAGTCTTCAACACACCCACCACGCACGCAAAGCTAGATAGATGGGATGATATGAATACATCAAACATATAACTAACTATAAACGAACATCAGCAGCCCCAAACCGCAGCTGAGAGGATGCAAGCTCCGCATCCTCTAGCGGCCCCACCAAACGGGGGTATCGCGAGCGCGACCCGCGCAAGCAAACCAGAGCCGATCGCATCATTGCGAATGCCATCTTCCGCCGCAAGAGGGTAACAATAAGCGGGTAACGCGCTTTCCGCTTCTCAGCAATCTTATTCGCAAGGTGCTTCAGAGCGATTTGCATCTCAATCCCCATGCCTCCCGTTGAGGACATAACCATTGGGGTGAAATCCGCATCCTCAATCTCAGCAACCCGTTGCCCATACTCGCGCTTCTTAGCCTTCTCAGCTTTCCTGTGCAGCTCACTGAGTTTCTGGCGACGATAGCTCGATGCGAAGGGGTAAAACACCCTCATGTCGAAAAATGCATTTCGCTGTTCGGTCCAGAAACCCCTCACCCGCACGTCAGAACGCGCATCCTGCTGCATATTTGCTGATCTGTGGCGCATCACCTCACCATCGACCGGGACGAGAGGAGGCTCCACCTCAACATCCGCAAACACCTCACTAGCATACTCGGCAAAAAGCTTTTTCGGTTGATCATGCCTCATGTGAATGAACCCACCCTTCGTACACATTTGCGAATGATCTAGCGAATAAGGCTTTCCGCACGAGCAAACAGCAGGCAAGTTCGAGATACGCATTCGGTATCGCATTCGGATATAATCCGTGTAGTCCCGCTTTGCCTTAATGGCGAACCCGTACTCTTCCAGCGGAAGGGTTGAGAGCACAGCAGACGCACTCCTCTCCTGCGCGAGATCGATCGCCCGCGCGAGGTCCTCACCCGCCCGATCCCTCAAGGTTTCGGTCTCCGCCTGCCGCCGCGCCTGCCTTCGCCCTCGGATGCCAATCAGCACGCCCTTTTGCCGCTCCTCGTTCAGTTTCAGCTCTCTCTCCGACCGCTTCAGGAGCCGCACCATGGGCTTCGTATACTCCTTCGAGTCCGCGAGCTGGAACGGGGCGTCAGCGCTGGGGTTCACGACCCCCAGACCTCCAAGGCGAGCAGGCAACGCAAGCAGATCCCGTAGGTCATCCGACATAGCCAGTTTGTCCTCCCCAAAGAGCTTGGGCAAGAACCTCAAGCGGATCGCCTGCTCCAGCGGCTGCAGATGCGCCCCCAAGGTCGGCAAGGTGCGCTGCGCAAAAGACCACCGGCCACGGAGTCCGTGAGTGAAGGCCGCATGCGCTGCTTGCGGCTGGGTGCGTGCAATTTCAGAGAGGCAGAGTAGCTGCTGTCGCCACTCATCCACCATGCCATCGATGTACTTCTCCACAAAAGCATCCGTGCCAATGACCGCCCCAAGATCGCGGTGCCCATTCCCCTCAATGATGACCCCCGTACCTGCAAAGGCATCCCGTGCCCCGCCAGCCAGCTGTGGCTTGACGACAAGGAATGACTTTTCGGACTTCGGGTAGAAACCATATTGGGGGCCGAACGCGCGAACGTGATCCCATAGGCAACGCAGGTGCCGTACACTGCCGGCTGCTTGAGCATCGTCCGCATACCAAGCCATGGTGATGAGCGCCCGCCATTCCGCCGCATCCTGGTTTAGGACTCCTTCATCATCGCTTATCTCTCCATCTTCGCGTTCATCCCCATGTCGCTCATTTTTATGTTGATCGTCGTCCTGTTCATCCATATGTTCACTCTCGTTTACAATGTTCATTCGTTCGTTCTCGTTCACTTCGTTCAGGTCTTCTCCAAGATCCATGCGCATGTTATCGGGCGCTGGATCCGATGATGATGATGATGATGATGATGATGATGATGATGGTGATGGTGAAGAAGAGAATAAAA
>JAAEPW010000286.1 GCA_024232355.1 Chloroflexota bacterium
GGTCTTATGTACCTGGACCATCTTCTGAACGAGCGTCTAGAATTCCCGACTTTGAATCTACCGCCTCCTGATTCGTTCAACTATTTGTGTACCTGATTGTTTTTCTGCCTTTGAACTGGGGGGGTATACGCTAGTGAAGCCTGGATTGGGAGACGAAACGAGAGATCGTAAAATTGCTCGTCCGTAGGATCATTGTAAAGACAGAAAAAAACAGCGACAGAAAACCCCGCCCCATCGCTACCGTCATCTACTCGTTTGAGGACCATTCCGAGGATACTCCAATCCCGGTCGAGATGTCGCCACTGTTCAATGGAGTAGTATTGCACAGCTTAACAAATCGTGCTATACTGAGTGCGAAGTACAAGCACATCGTTAAAAGTGGCGTTTCTTCACATATTTGGTATACTAACTTCAAAAGGTCCTACCGTGAGCAGAAAAACAATGCAACAGGTATGGGTTGAGGCGTGGGCCAGACGTATTGACGCGCTGGGACTCGCATCAATGGTACTACCACTCGTTGATATCGCTCACACTTTTGGTTTTTTGGGCAGCCAGGCACTTCTTATCGCACAACCTTTGGCGTCCAGCATCGTGAATAACACAACAATTGAGCGAGCTTTGACTTTGCTGGACAGTCCAGAACTTTTGGAACAGTTAAGAACCTGTTTGGAAGGGGAAAAGTAATATGCACACCGTTCTGCTGCTCACAAGTTTTTTGGTGTTGCTTGTGGCACTGATCCTACACAGAAAAAAGGGGCCAAGCCCATCAGTGCGCCCACTGCCCACCTTCCAAGACTTGAAATCCGAAGTAGGATACGCGGCCGAAAGTGGCAGTGCAATTCACATCGCGCTTGGCCACGGCGGGTTATACGGAGAAAGCACGATCACATCTTTGGCAGGGCTCCAAATGGTGGAATCATTGATCGATACTGCTGTCTCTTACAACGCACCTCCGATCATTACCGTAGGAGATTCCACGATACTTCCCGTGGCTCAAGATATTCTTCGTAGAGCATACGAGCGAAACAATATGATAGAAGTGTACGATCCCAACCAAGTACGTTTTGTCGCCCCATCACCTGTGGCGTACGCAGCCGGAGCTGGTCACGTGATCGCGACAAATCACGTGACCACCAACGTAATGATGGGTGCATTCGGCAGCGAAGTGTCACTGATTGCCGACGCTGGCGCTCGGCGCGATTTACCTCAGTTGGCAGCTGCCGCTGCTCCCCTTGCCATCGGCGCTCTGTATCCTGCCACCGACCGCTTAGCCGTGGGAGAAGAGCTGTACGCAGCGAGTGCTCAAATGACAGAAAAGCGCTCCTACCTGGTCAGTCTGGTGACTCAAGACATCCTACGCATAATTGTGGTGATCGCCATCCTGTGGTCAGCTCTGGTTGCTCTTTTTGAGTAGTTGTTAAGGTAGTGACTCGATGAACAAACTCGTTAAACGGGGAATACCAAGTGCTTTGGCAGTGTCTTTATTTTCGTTTACACTGATTGGGTACCTTTTTCCAGAACATCCAATACTGATTGACTTTCGCAACAATCTAGTCAAAGGGGCCGTTATCATAGCCGCCTTTGCTTTCCTTTTGGGAATATTCAATATCCTGCGTGTCCACGGCAACCAAGTGGTCTACCGACAGGAAGGTTGGTTTTACAGTATAATGCTGCTGCTCGTTACAATGGTAGCAATGATTCCTTCGCTATTGCAATTAGTTGCAAAGATAATTGAAAAGTTTCCAAACCTAGGTGCCAAAATCCCGCTGGAAACACTGGACGCGCTGGATAATACAACATCTTTTATGTTCAATCACATCATCAGACCATCAGAGGCATCATTGGCTGCACTAATGGTCTTTACATTAGCTTTGGCCGCTTTCCGTTTGCTACGCGCACGACCCAACCCTACGACTGTACTTTTTCTGGCAGTCGTGGTAATCGTGCTGCTAGGCACCACACCTTTTGTGGGTCTGGAGAAGCTGGCCAACGTTCGGGACTGGATCGTCAACGTGCCGGGAATGGCCGGTATGCGCGGTTTGCTGCTGGGAGTTGCGCTAGGCACAGTCATCACGGCTTTGCGAGTATTCTTGACCATTGATCGACCTTATAGCGAGTCCTGAGTAAAAACACAATGATTCAGTGTCCAAAATGTGCAGCACCTAATCGAAGAGGAAGCCGCTTTTGTAACGAGTGCGGCGAATCGCTCCCAATGCGCACAGCACTGCGTTGCCCGATGTGTGGCACAATGAACCCCGTCGGCAATGTGTACTGCGACCGGTGCCACGCCCGTGTCATTCCAATGGCTGTTTCGCCGTCCAGCGAAGCAGAGTCTGAACCGGAGCAAAAACCGACTCCAATCAAAGGACTCTCTTTACCAACCATCCCATTGGAAAAAAAGGAGCCAGTTGACAACACAGCCCAAACACCAGTAACAGAGCCTGATGACTGGCTGGCAGGACTTCGTGATACAACCACAGAGCCCCAAGCAATTGAAGCAGAAGAGATTGATTCAGGAACGGCAGATGATTGGCTGACAGGACTCCGGGGGGCAGTCACGGAACCACAAACAGTCGAAGAAAAGGCTATTCCCGGAACAGCAGATGATTGGCTAACACAACTCAGAGACTCGGGCACAACCGAGGAAACCACAAAAACTGAAACCGAAGAAACAGGAAACTGGCTAACACAATTCAGAGATTCAACAGTACCAGAAATTGAGAAACCCGAAATAGACGAACCTGTTGAGCCTGTTGATATCCCCGACTGGTTAAGCGGTATGGGACCCATCGGTGCAAAACCAAGCAAGGAACAACCATCTGTACCTGCCACACCTCAAGTTGAGGAACATCTCCAAGAACTTGCTCCAACCCCAGCCGATGCCCCCGATTGGCTGCAAGAGATTGTAGTATCGGAAGTCACATCTCCTATAACCGAGATCATACCAGAGTCAACAATGCCGGATCCAGACGACGTCCCTGATTGGCTGCAAGAGATTGCGCCACCAGAAACCGCGCCGCCGGTGGCCGAGGCTGTACCCGAGCCAGCAATGCCCGCTCCTGCTGACGTCCCTGATTGGCTGCAAGAGATTGCGCCACCAGAAACCGCATCGCCAGTGACCGAGGTCGCGCCAGAGCCCGCAATGCCCGCTCCTGCAGACGTCCCCGACTGGCTGCAAGAAATCGCTCCGACAGAAGCTGCACCGCCAATGGCCGAGGTTGTACCAGAGCCTGCGATGCCTGCTCCTGCTGATGTTCCTGATTGGTTGCAAGAGATTACTCCAACAGAAGATCCACAGACAGAGGTCGTGCTCGAGCCAGCAATGCCCGCACCTGCAGATGTCCCCGACTGGCTGCAAGAGATTGCTCCGACAGAAGCTACACCGCCAATGGCCGAGGTTGTACCAGAACCTGCGATGCCTGCTCCTGCTGATGTTCCTGATTGGTTGCAAGAGATTGCTCCAACAGAAGATCTACAGACAGAGGTCGCGCTCGAGCCAGCAATGCCCACTCCTGCTGATGTCCCCGACTGGCTGCAAGAGATCGCTCCGACAGAAGATGCGCCGCCAGTCACCGAGGTTATGCCCGAGCCAGCAATGCCTGCTCCTACTGATGCTCCTGATTGGTTGCAAGAGATTGCTCCGACAGAAGCTGCACCGACAGTGACCGAGGTCGCGCCAGATCCAGCAATGCCTGTTCCTACCGACGTCCCTGATTGGCTGCAAGAAATCGCTCCGACAGAAGATGCGCCGCCGATGGCCGATGCCACGCCAGAGCCAGCAATGCCCACTCCTGCTGATGTCCCCGACTGGCTGCAAGAGATCGCTCCAACAGAAGCCGCACCGTCAGTGACCGAGGTCGCGCCAGAGCCAGTAATGCCCGCTCCAGACGACGTTCCCGACTGGCTGCAGGAGATCGCTCCGACAGAAGCTGCACCGCCAGTCACCGAGGTCGCGCCAGAGCCAGTAATGCCCGCTCCAGACGACGTTCCCGACTGGCTGCAGGAGATCGCTCCGACAGAAGCTGCACCGCCAGTCACCGAGGTCGCGCCAGATCCAGCGATGCCTGTTCCTACTGATGTTCCCGACTGGCTGCAAGAGATTGCTCCGACAGAAGATGCGCCGCCGGTTGCTGAGGTTATGCCCGAGCCAGCGACGCCTACTTCTGACGACGTTCCCGACTGGATGCAGGAGATTGCGCCAACAGAAGCTGCACCGACAGTGGCCGAGATCACCCCAGAGTCAGCGATGCCTGCTCCTGCTGATGTTCCTGATTGGTTGCAAGAGATTGCTCCGACAGAAGATGCGCCGCCGGTTGCTGAGGTTATGCCCGAGCCAGCAATGCCCGCTCCTGCAGACGTTCCCGACTGGCTGCAAGAAATCGCTCCGACAGAAGCTGCACCGCCAGTGACCGAGGTCGCGCCAGATCCAGCGATGACTGCTTCTGACGACGTTCCCGACTGGCTGCAAGAGATTGCTCCGACAGAAGCCGCGCCGCCAGTGACCGAGGCCACGCCAGATCCAGCGATGCCCGCTCCTGCAGACGTCCCCGACTGGCTGCAGGAGATCGCTCCAACAGAAGCTGCGCCGCCAGTGACCGAGGCCGCGCCAGATCCAGCGATGACTGCTTCTGACGACGTTCCCGACTGGCTGCAGGAAATCGCTCCAACAGAAGCTGCACCGCCAGTGGCCGAGGTCGCACCAGAGCCAGCGATGCCTGCTTCTGACGACGTTCCAGATTGGCTGCAAGAGGTCGCTCCTGCGGAGGTTGCGCCGGAAGCAGCAACATCCACGCCGCCTTTGGCCGATGCCCCTGACTGGTTACAAGGGGTTGCTCCTGCGGAAGCTGCACCGCCAGTGATCGAGGCCGCACCAGAGCCAGAAGCACTCGCTCCTGCCGACGTTCCTGGTTGGCTACAAAAGGTGGCTCCTGCGGAAGCTGCATCTCCAACAGCGGAGACTGCACCAGTGGTTCTGCCACTGACTGAATCCCTGCCAGAAACAAAAGCTCCAGAGACCTTGGATTGGCTGTCTGAACTTGAACCTATGCCATCCACCACTGCAACGGAAGCTACCGATCTCAAAGTGACACGGCCTCCTCTCCCACTCGAACTTGACGCAGAAGACACAGGAGAATTGGTACGAGCAGATATCCCTAACTGGGTGCAGGCTATGCAACCGCGCTCAATGGAACCCAAGGCAGCCGCAGAAGAGGAACCACTAGAGACTGAGGGAATATTGAAAGGATTGCGGGGCGTCCTCACTCCAGCCTCGCCCCCAGAAACGAGATCCACTGATGAAAGCACAGTAGCAGACCAAGCGAAAGAAGCGAGCCTGACCCGAGCGCAATTACTCCAGAGTCTGCTGGCTCAGCCAACAAAAGTGCCGCAACCAGAAACACGTAAACACGGCCCCCGCACTGGCGAACGGATCCAGCGTTGGCTGGTGACCATCGTGCTCATTGCACTAGCAGTCGTGACCATACTAACGTCACCCTCGGTATCAATGCTTGATATTCCGGACCTAACAAAACCAGTCGCCCACCTCGCAGAAACCGAGAGGATGGATATCCAACATCTGTTAGGAGCACACAAGACCATCCAAGAGCTGAGTACAAATGCACAAGACACCGTTTTGCTCGCTTTTGAGTACGGGCCGGCAGAAGCAGACGAACTTGACTTGGTAGCAACACCCGTATTGCAGCATCTATTCAATCAACTTGATCAGGGAACGCGCATCTCTATCGTCAGTACGCGACCCGAGGGCCAATTAATAGCAGCCAAATTGATGGATGATATTGCCGAGTCTGGATCGTACACAGAGACGCAATACTTGTACCGGCCTGGCGACGCCATCGGTGTTTCGCAACTATTGGCTGACGTTGGCACACGTCCCAAACTGATTGTCGTGTTCACCGCTCAACCCGGACCACTACGTTGGTGGATCGAACAAACACAGGCTCAAACGCAAGGCACAGACGATATTCCAATTGTGGCAGGCATTAGCGCGGCCCTGGAACCTGCTGCCAGTCCATATCTGGACATCAGGTCAGAACAATTAAAAGGAGCAGTCAGCGGATTGAATGGAGCAGCCATCTATGACAAAGCGCGTGGGCTATCGGATCCAACAACTCAATGGCGGCTCAACGCCTTGACCATCGGCCATATCACTATCGTTGGCTTGATAATCCTTGGTGCAGTTCTCTACGCTCTCAGCGGCTTGCGCAGGAGGAAAAAGTGACACTCGAGTTACTCGACATCATTGGCTTGGCGGTAGGAGCACTATTGACCATCATGATCTTGAGCTATCTATTGGGTGATAATCCACTCTACCGGTTGGCCCTCCACATCTTTGTCGGTGCGCTGGTAGGATATTCTTTTGGTATCATACTGCTCAAAGTAATCTATGAACTGGTGATCGATCCATTACTATCCCCCCAATCTTCTATCGGGATGTTTGCCCTGCTGCTCATCTTGCTAATGAGTCTCTTGTTGCTTTTCAAGATATTGCCCAGAACGGCATATATCAGTAACTTGTCCGTCGCCTATCTCGTCGGCGTTGGGACAGCAGTCGCATTGGGGGGAGCATTGCTGGGCACCCTCGTCCCACAAATCCGTGCGACGGGCCAAACCCTTAGCGCCCCCACTCTGGTAGGGTTTGGAAACGGTCTGTTAATTCTCGCAGGCACGATATTTTCGTTGATGGCTTTTAATTTTACGGCACAAGAGCAAGTAGGATTGGCAGGGATATGGGGGAAAATCGTCAAAATATTGGGAGGAGTCGTCGGACGTGGGTTCCTGATCGTCGCGTTCGGTGTCGCCTTTGCCGGGGCTTTGACAACATCCCTTTCGATCTTCATTGGACGTATTCAATACATCATTGAGGCCTTGGAAAAGATCATTCCAGGTAACTAACGAGAGACAATAATGATAGAAGAGCAACACATTGGCTCGATTCTATTGGCCGACTGTGGCACGGTAATGACCAAAGCCGTGCTGTTGGAACAGGTGGCCGGACAATACCGCTTTATCGCACAGGGAAAGGCTCCTACCACGACAGAGTATCCCTGGGGCGATGTGTCGGAGGGAATTCGTCACGCTGTTGAACAGATTGCCCAAGTGACAGGCCGCCGTTTCTTTGATGGAAGTGGCGACTTGATCATACCCGAATCGCCTGGACGGCAGGGGGTAGACGCATTTGCCGCAACCTCCAGCGCCAGCGAACCATTGGATGTTGTGCTGGGTGGTATGGTGCGAGACCTGAGCATCGCCAGTGCTCAACGGGCCGCAGCCGGAACCTACTCGTTGGTCAAGGCGATCCTGGCCGGTGATGACAAGGGGCAATTGAGCGAAGAGGATTACGTACAGGCCATCCACAAAGCTAAACCAGATGCAATTTGTATCGCCGGAGGGATAGACAAAGGCGCTACGACTCCGGTGCTAGAATTGGTCAAGACCATAACTCTGGCCTGCTCGATGATGGATGCAAGTATACGTCCTCGGTTGCTCTATGCCGGCAACGCGCAGTTGCGTGAACGAATCGTCCAAGTTATCAAAGGTCAAACCGAGTTACGCGTTGCCGACAACGTGCGTCCTACCTTGACCAAGGAAAATCTATCCAGCGCTCAGGAAGAATTGAACGCACTCTACGTGCATAACAAGATGGGACTATTGCCCGGCATTGACGTCGTGAACAGTTGGTCTTCGGTTCCACTGATACCTACCGGCAGCGCCCTTGGCCAGTTGATCGAATACCTGGGGCACCTAAGCGATTCTCCTAGAGGCATACTAGGCGTTGACGTGGGTGCCGCCAACACAACCGTGGGCGCCGTGTTTGACAAACAGTCTTTCTTGACCATATATGGTGGTCTGGGCACTGCCTTTGGCAGTAAACAGCTAGTGCAAGAACACGGGATCGAGTCTATCACCCGTTGGCTACCCGAAGCAATGAGCGACGAAGAGATACAAGGATTTCTTATCAACAAAGAAATGCGCCCAGTCAGTATCCACCAGGAAACCCGCGAGTTGCGGCTCGAACAAGCATTGACACGCGAAGCAATTCGTACAACACTAAGAATAGCCCGTCCAGGCTGGGAAGCGGGCAACGCCCGACCTTATCCTCATCTGATGCCATTGTGCGACACAATCATCATAGGTGGCGGAGCATTGGCAAATACACTACAACCTGGTCAGGCAGCATTGGTGGCATTAGACGCTTTGGAACCCATCGGGATCACCACACTCGTGCTCGACATGTACGGCATGATGCCAGCATTGGGAAACGTCGCAGCGATCAAACCACTGGCAACAGTCGAGACATTGGACAGCGGGGCTCTTGTCAATCTGGCAACAGTAGTCACGCCTGTCGCTGGGCACGCACGTCGCGGAGACGTGATCTTGAAAGTAAAAGTTACGTACGATGACGGCAGTGCCCTTAACATCGAGGTAGAGTACGGCAACCTAGAAGTGTTGCCCTTGCCACCTGGGCAACAAGCCGAGCTTGAACTGTCACCTGTACGTCGTTTTGGTTTTGACGTGGGACTTGGCGGGCCGGGCAAATCAGGCAAGCGACAAGTGAGCGGTGGGTTGGCCGGGCTGATCATTGATGCCCGTGGGCGTCCGCTGCGTCTGGCAAGAGATCCAGAACGGCGTCAAAATCAGATACGGCAATGGTTGTGGGATGTCGGAGGGTAACAGATAATGTACTATCCTGCTGAAGTCCAAGTTACCCCATTAACTACCGTGCGCCGCGAGCGAGTGCTGCCGGTGCCCGGTGAAATATTGGTAAGCGTGGGTGATCGCGTGGAGCCCAGGCAAATTGTAGCACACACGGAACTGACCGGCGATTTTCGTATCGTACCGGTGGCTCGATTGTTGGGCATATCTACATCAAAAACCAAACGCTATCTGCGCATCAAACCGGGCGACGAGGTAAAGCGAGGACAAACCATCGCTAGAAAAGGATATCTACCCGCCCGCACTGTCAAATCGCCCATAAATGGTATCATAAAAGCCAGTGGCGGCGGGCGCGTACTGATTGAGGCACCTTCCACTCCATTTGAACTGTTCGCATATATCAATGGCACTGTGGTTAATGTATTGGAGCCGCACGGCTTGATCATAGAGACTACAGGGGCCGTCATTCAGGGAATGTGGGGAGGTGGTGGAGGCTCAAGAGGTGAGAATCTGGGCATCATCAAATGTGTGGTAACGAGCCCTGACCAAGCGCTGCGCGCCCAAAATCTGGACCTTTCCTGTCGAGGGATGATCTTGGTCGGTGGCGCCAGGCTGAGCGAGGCTGTGTTGGAACAAGCACAGGAACTTCAAGTGGGAGGTATTGTGGTAGGGGGAATATCGCCGGAACTGATTCCTCAAATCGAACAATCGCCCTTGCCCATAGTCGCCACCGAAGGTATCGGAACAGTGCCAATGGCAGAACCAATCTTTCGATTGCTCACGACGAACGACGGACGAGAAGCCTCGATCAGCGCGCGAGTACAACCACGCTGGCCAATCGTACGTCCCGAAATTATCATCCCTCTACCCGCCAATACATTGCCAGCATCTCAAACACAGATGGGAGAGCCGTTGACGGTGGGAACACAAGTGCGAGCGGTGCGTGCGCCCTATATGGGCGCCGTGGGCCAAATTGTGATGCTCCCCGAACAAGCCCGTCGTACAGAAACCGGCGGAAAAGCACTTTGTGCAAAAGTAGATCTAGGACAAGATACACCTATTTTTATTCCCCTGGCAAATCTAGAAGTTTTGCGCTAGCCACGATTTAGGAGAGATCGATTTAAGGAGGCAACAATGGACAATCTCGATTTATATGGAGAAGAAGAACTGTACGAAGACGAAGATGAAGAAGCGATAGAAGAAGAAGGGTCCAACCGAACCTTTATTATGCTCGCCGGAGGTTTGGGAGGGCTACTTGCAATAACAATCTGCATCTTTCTCGTCTGGGCACTCGTCATCAGCCCCAGAATGGCGACAAATCGTGTGGCGGAGAATGATGCCATAGCAACTCAAAATGCTGAGGCAATGGCTCTAATGGCGACAGATACCGTCGCACCTGAGCCTACAGAAGAACCTGCCGGTACAGAACCGACCGAGGCTGCACCCGAGCCAACAGATACCGTCGTACCTCCTACAGCCACACGACGGCCGACAGCCACGCCTCAGTCAGAGGATCCCACCGAGACATCAGAAGAAGCTGCCGATGCCACGCCAGAAGAAACTGTCGAGACATCACCAGAAAATGCGGCCGATGCAACTGAAGAAACAGCAACACCGAGACCCCAAGCAACCTCACGGCCTACGGCCACACCAAGCTCTAGGAAAAGTGGAGTCCCTGAAACAGGGATCGGCACATTCGCAACCGCTGTACTGGCAGTGGGCTTGATGTTCTTGCTGTTCGCGGTACGTCGTATGCGCCAGGCGGTTTAGTGATTGCAAGTGATGTCCAGAAAACTGTCAGATCGGGAAAAAAGTTAACAGTTAATCTGTTGATTTGCCAGTTTCCCAATTCAACAAGATAAACTCGAATGCCCAGACAAGGTGTCCCGGTAGCATAATTATGGGGGCAAGCGAACGATGTTCGTTTGCCCTTTTTGCATGCCCAAGATGAGGGTCTGCTTGCCACATTTACAGTGACAGAGGCAATCCGATCCGGGGCTCCAATATCTTGATAAAGTGCCAGACGCTCTTTCAGGTAACACCTTGCCTCTGCATATTCGTTTAGATCATGGACCACCAAACCCGAGCTTTCCAGAATGCGCGTGATGCGCCTCCGGTTACCCATCTCTTGCGCGAGGGCTTGAGCTGCCAAGTACATCCGACAGACTTGGCATAATCGGGCACTGTCACAAAATCTCTTGGAAACTTGTCAGGTCTTTCAGGGACGCTCACTTGGAAAACCAAAAATCTTAGATATCTTGACTTGTGACACGAGACCTCTGCAAATCCTCCAGGTCAATGTAACGTCCGAGTGTCCCGTCACGGACCTCCCAGATAGATGTGGCGAATCGTCGGATAAAGTACCGGTCGTGGACCACTGTCAGCACTGTGCCCTCAAAGGCCTGCATCGCCTGCTCAAATTGTGCTCGGCTGGGAATGTCGAGATGGTTGATCGGCTCGTCCAGCATCAAAAAGTTACAGCCGGTTGCTACCAGACGGGCCAAGACCAGTCGTGCCCGTTCCCCATAACTCAGCGATCTCACTGGCACGAACACCTCGTCCCCCGAAAACAAAAAATAGTGCAAGAATGAGCGGACATCGGTCTCTGACATTACGGCTACCTCAGCGACGGAATCGAACGGCGTGCTTGCCGGGTCGAGCGTCTCTTGCTCCTGGGCATAGTAGCCCAACTTGACGTTGGTTCCCAACCGCACCTTCCCGTCCAGTGGTGCAAGCTGCCCGGCGACGACGCGCAGCAACGTTGTCTTGCCCGCGCCGTTTGGTCCGACCATCGCGGCCCGCTCCCCAGCACGCAGCACTTGGTTGACTTTGCGCACCAACGGTATGCCCTCGTACCCAACAGTCAGGTTTGTAAGGACGAGGACGTCACGCCCGCTCTCCGGTGTGTTCTCGAACGCCAGGTTCATTTGCCAGGTTGGTTTGGGTTTTTCCACACGCTCCTGGCTGTCTAGGTATCGCCCGAGTTTCCGCTCTCGGGCCTTGGCTTTTTTTGCCACCTTTTTGGCGATTCGACGAATCCCTGGTTGGCCTGGCGTGGTGGTCAACTCGACGCTTTTCGCCTGGTTCCGGGTTCGTTCGATATCCTGCCGAACGCGCCGAATCTCTGCCCGTTGGTCCCGCCATTGGTCCCACTGCTTTTCCCGATTTCGCTCCCAGGTCTCGATATAGTCGGAATAGTTGCCAATGTACTCGACTACAGTGTGTGTCTCTGGGATGAGGTCAATGATCTTGTTCACTGTCTGGTCGAGAAAGGTGCGGTCGTGGGAGACGATCAGAGCGGCTCCGGCATAATCGCGCAGCCACGCTTCCAACCATTCCAGCGCCTCGATGTCGAGGTGGTTGGTGGGTTCATCCAGTAGGAGTAATTGCGGTCTGTGCGCTAACAGTCGAGCCAGCCCCAGGCGGGTCTTTTGTCCTCCACTGAGGTTCGTGACGGGCATATCCGGCGGCACATTGTCCAATCCCAACCCTGCCAGTACTGCTTGTACCTCGTGGAGTGGTGTCTGTGTTTTTGCCAGCGCCTCTAGTTCTGTCAACGCTTTGCTGTACGTCTCCATCATGCGAGCCTGCTCGACGCCATGGCTCGCTGCCAGTGCCTCGGCCAATTGTGCCACCCGCGCCGACGCTGCCTCCATCGCCTTTTCCCCAACTTGCAAGAAATCACTCAGCGTGTCCTCTTCCGCATAGCGCTGTCCTTGTTCTAGATAACCCAGCCGCAGACTAGGCGGAGCGAATTGCACAGAACCCGCGTCAGCTTGCACTTGCCCGACAATGATGTGTAGCAGTGTGGTCTTGCCACAACCGTTTGGCCCGATCAGTCCCAACCGATCACCTGGATTGACGATAAAAGAGACGTTTTCCAAAATGGTCACGTCACTGTAATGTTTGTGAATGTTTGCTAGTTGTAACAATGTAATAAATCTCCTTGATCAAAAAGTAGCAAGTGGATGAGGGGAGCATGAAAAAAGCCGTGGGGCTTGTTGCACCCCACGGCTTGTGTTGCGAGCCTGGTTACGAGTTTCAGCGTGGAACTAGCACGGCAAGGATGCACACCCTCTAAAAAACAAGTTGAAATGTGTGCTGTTGGTCATCTCTATTACCTCTGCTCCAAATTAGACAATATGAAATCTGGCTCTAGTATACCCACTTGAGGGAAATTGTCAATGTAGAATGATACCTAAACCGCTCGGAGCGTGAAGGAATAGATATTTCCTGCATCCTCTGTGCTTTCAACGCTGGCTTTTCTACCCAACTTTTCCATAATGCGCCGCGCGACCATCATCCCTAATCCACGCTGCCCTGACGAGGAGCGAGATTGCGCCTGTTCGTTAGATGCCGTGCCGGGGCTATTGTCACGTACCCAGAACTGTATCGTCCCATCCTCCGCTGGCGTTGCGCCTAATTCGACGCGCGGCGGACGGCCACCGGATTCGATCGCGCTACTGATATAGTTGGCCCACACTTCTTCGACCCACGGGCCGTGCCCCAGCGCCATCGGCCATTCGTCGGGCAGGATGATGCCAGCCTGGTATTCTTTGATATGATCTTTCAGGCGATTTACAGCTGTCTTGACAACAATTGCCATATCCAGAGGTCTTATGTCCACTTTTTCGACCTGACGCAACCCAGCCAGCAGTAGTAGATCATCGATGATTTTATCCATCTTGCGCCCATTCGACGCAATCGCATCGAGGGACTCCTCCAGCGACTCGCCCGGCAACGTGGCGTGAAGGCTCTTGAGCATGTCGGCAAAGCCAATGATCGAGGTCAGGGGAGTTTTGAGATCGTGCCCCATAGTTCGGGCCAGGGCATCCAGTTCCTCGTTCCGCGCTTGCAGTTCTTCGAGCTGGGCTGCCAATTCCCCGCTCGCTTCCTCGAGTTGTTCTTGCAATGCACGCAGTGTCAGATGCGTGGCGACGCGAGCCAATACCTCTTTGGCCTGGAATGGTTTGGTGATATAGTCGACGCCCCCGATGGTAAGGGCCCTGACTTTGTTCTCCACTTCTTCCAGAGCACTGACAAAGATAATGGGAATATCGCGAGTTTGCTCGTCGGCTTTTAATTGCTGGCAGACTTGGTATCCGTCCATCTGTGGCATCATAATATCGAGCAGAATCAGATTGGGTGGTGTCGTTCGCACAGCCTCCAGTGCCTCCATGCCACTGTCTGCGGTTTGAACCTCGTATCCTTGTTTGAGCAGCATCGCAGATAACAAGCGCTGAACGTGTGGCGTGTCATCTACAATCAGAATGGTAGCTTTTGACGTATCTGTTGTTTGATCGTTCATCTCTGCCCCCTACTTTCTACTTGACTCTATTTCCGAGTAAGGCTTTTCCAGTTTTAAGTCCTCCCAAAATTTACAGTGGAGAATCTCATAAATTGCACGCTAGTTACAAAATAACCGGAAAAGCTCGAGGAATTCCGTCATAATGTGCCTTTCAAGGTGCCGTTGACTGCATCTCAAAATCTGTTTGGGAGATTTATTTCTCTGGAATTCCCTAATGGCTTATCGGTCACTCTCTGACTGGGCGCGGGAGCGTAGCTGACCGCACCCGGCAGCGATCCCCCCACCACGGCGCTGCCGCATTGTGTGGGGAATGTGGTTTTGATCCAATATCTCTGCAAAGGCGTCGATCGCCGCGAGTTTTGAGGGTTGTTCGTCATAGTCGGCAGTTGGATTCAAACGGATCAAGTTGACGTGCGCCTCTATTCCCACCATGCGTTCAACCAGTGCCTCTGCTTGTTCGCGTGTGTCGTTGACCCCGTCAACCATCACCCACTCGATCATCACACGGCGCTGGGTTTGGGCAGTGTACGATTTTATTGCCGCAAACAAATCATCCAAGGGATAGCGTTGGTTGATCGGTACCAATCGGTCACGCAGCGCGTTCGTCGCAGCGTGGAGCGAGACTGCCAGGTTAATGTGTGGATCTTGTTCAGCCAAACGCTCAATGCCTGGGGCGATTCCCACCGTACTGAGCGTGATACGCCGTTGGACAAAACCGAGTCCATGGGGATCGGCCAACCGCCGGATGGCACCCAGGGTATGGTCATAGTTCAAGAGTGGTTCGCCCATCCCCATCAGAACAATATTTGACAGTTTTCTTTGCTTGATTGCCAGTTCGCGTTGTAGATGCAATACTTGTGCCATGATCTCATCGCTAAAGAGTTGGCGTACAAACCCCATCTGTCCCGTGGCACAGAATGCACATCCGCAGGAACAGCCCACTTGTGTAGAAATACACGCACTGCGTCGCTCGCGGTATCGTAGCAATACGACTTCGACCTGCTCGCCGTCCTCCAATTGTAGGAGGTCCTTGCGTGTTTCACCGTCTGGCGATTCCTGCCGGGCCAGCACCGGCGGCACGTAGAACGTTGTCTCTGCCGCCAGCCGTTCCCGCAATATATGGGGCAGGGCTGGCATCTGATCAAAGGTGGTACCTCCGCACCGGTAGAGCCACTGCCACACTTGTCGTGCGTCGGGGCGCGTTCCACCCCACGTTGCCAGCAGTGCCTCCAACGCCGCAAGGTCCAAATCGTATAGCTTGACCATTTCTGGGATTGTCGATTTACCATCAAGATTCACATCATTAGTATACACCGCTCTCCATTCTGCGCAACTCTTTCCTGCCAGGGATTTTCAAAGCAGAATCGTCGAGCGGTATACCTCCGCATATAGGGAGCGCACAAAAATCAATCAACGAGACCGCCATATATGGGTGGATCATCAAACCGCTACTGATTTGAAAACCCAAGAGACCCCAAGGGTATTGAAAAACCCTTGGGGTCTGTGGGAGTCAGTTCACTGTCGCCGTCAATCGTCGTCGAATGGTTCCTCCAATTTTTCTGATGCTTTTGACATTGTCGCATCTTCTTTGCGCATCACAAAGTAGATGATCAACAGTGCCACACCCATAAAGAGCGGTACCAGGCCAACCAGCATCCAGGGGCCAAAATTGAGGGGGTACGCATTCCCGCCCAACCCCACAAAGCCGAGGGGCCACAGGCCAGCCATCAAGGCCAACCCCAATGCCGCCAGCGCGATGCCCCACCCCATCGTCCCCCGACCACGTTGTTTACGCGATGCGCTGGTATACTGCGCATATTGCTCCGGCAGCACACCCTTTTCTACCATAGCCATAATCTCCCGGTGCTTGAAATAGCGCGTCACGATAATAGTAGCAAAGATCGCGATCAAGAGCACGCTCGGGGTTACACACAAAGTCAATTCATCCATTTTTCATCTCCTATTTTAATTTGCTAGTTCAACACTCAGTCACTCTCACTCGTCACACTCTCCAGGATGACGTCGCCGCTGTCAGTTCTCAACCGCAGCAATGGGCCACCGCCGTTGACGCCTCCCACCAGATGTGTTGTCTCAAACTTGGTCACCGTCACAGAAAAATCGGTTTCGACAGAGCCAAACTCGGTTTCAGCATCCAGATCAAAGGCTGTGCCGGCGGGAAGGATCAAATGAACGTCCCCAAATTCGCTTTCGGCTTGGTGCTCACCCTCATCACTCAGGCTCCCGGAGAAAAACACTTTGCCACTGCTAGCTTTGAGCGTCAGTGCTGCATCTATGGCATTTTGAACCTCGATATCCCCAAAATTAGTATGCAGGTCAAGAAATCCACCACATCCATTCAACGTCAGGCCACCAGAATCGGATTTGAGTTGGTAGGAAGAAGCATCAACGCCCTCCACCGTCACTTTTCCAAAACTAGTCTCCAGGTTCAAAAGACCGTCTAACGCGCCGCCCGCCATCTGAATATCTCCACTGTCGGAACGGGCTACGAGGCTATCGGCAGTAATATCCTCCAAGATCAACTTGCCAAAGCTGGTCTCGATTTCCGCATCGCCGCCATTGCCCAAGCCAATCAAAGTGATGTCACCAGTACCCGATTTAGCTCTCAACTCCCCACTTGCATCCTCCACTTGAACACTGCCAAAAGAGGTCTCGAGCGCCATCGCGCCAGTAACGTCACTCACATCCAGATCGCCGCTAGAAATCAGCAATTGCAGCGACGTCTCAAGAGGCACACGAATCTCAAAATCTACTCGGGACCCTTTATGGATACCAAAAACAATGCCGTATTCAAGCCGGTTTACCCAAATAGTGATCTGGTTCCCCTCCTGGGTCATCTGCACATCGACCTGCTGGCGGGCGTCTTGCTCATCCGAGCCCCACAAGTTCAACCAGGCAGTCACCTCTACATCATCCCCGTCGCTGCCTATAACGGTCACATCACCAAATTCGGCATCCAGACTCAGAGCCGCCGGACCATCCACTGCAAAAGTCCCTTCCACCATTTCCTCGACATGGGTGTCTGTAACGTAAAAGAAACGTACGCCCCCAAAGGTGCCCCGTCCGGTCCAAAGGGTCAGAACAATGATCCCACAAATCAACAACTCGACGAGCACCAACCCTCCCACAATCCACCATTTTCGTTTCACTATTTCACCTCCCTTTTCTATTTCTTTTGACCACTAGCGGCACAGAATGTTTCACTATATCCTGCAGTTTACGTTTTACGTTTTCCATTTATAATGGTGAAACATTAGAACACCCAACGCGGTCTAATCAGCAGGAGCATGGGAGTTTGAAGAAAAAGAGCGACGCAGAACTGGTGGCAAAAGCGCGTCAGGGCGACGAGGCCGCCTTTGAGCAACTGGTGCGCAAACACCAACGATACGTTTTTAACGTGGCCTACCGGGTGCTGGGCGACTATGCCGAGGCAGAGGATATGACCCAGGAGGCATTTGTGCGCGCCTGGCGAGGGTTACCTGGTTTTCGGGGACAAGCCCAGTTTACCACTTGGCTCTACCGCATCGTCCACAACCTGTGTCTGAACCGGCTACCAAAGTTGCAGCGCGAGTTGCTTCAGACCGAGCCATTAGAAGAAGTATTGGCCAGTTCAGCACCCTCTCTGCCCGATCACTTTGAAGCACAGGAGCAGGTGACGCTCCTACACACCGAGTTGGCCCGTCTGCCAGAAAAATACCGGTTGGTACTAACGCTGCGTTATCTCCAGCATCTCTCTTACAACGAAATCGCCGCCACACTGGATGTACCGATGGGAACGGTGAAAACGCACATCTACCGCGCCCGCAAGCTGCTGATGGAGCGGAGTCGCCGGTGGGAAGATCAAAGCACTCGAGACGAAAATGATGTGGAGGCTTCTCTGGGGTACGGCGTGCCCTGTCTCCAGCAAGTGAGAGGTTGAATTATGCATTGTCTTGACGTACAGGTAGAACTACAAGCATATATCGATAAAGACCTAGACTCGGAACGAGTCATACTAGTAGAACAGCACCTCGCTGGTTGCAAGAGTTGCCAATCCAAACTGGCCCGGCTGCAAGCAGTGATAACGGCACTCGAAACCTGGCCTCTGGTGGTCGAGCCGGCTGATCTCACGACAAACATAATGGGCCGGGTGAGATCTCGTCCAACGCTGCCGGCCTTTCGACTCCGCTGGAGTGACTTGGCAATCAGCTTGGCGGGAGCCATGTTTCTCTTTGTCGTTATGCTGGCCTGGTACTATCAGGGTTCCGTTGTCGTGACCTACCTGAAACACGCTCCCATAGACATGTGGCTAGAGAGATTGTGGTTAGAAACATTGCTGGCGCTCAAACGCTTGTTCGGGACCGACAATGTGGCATGGGTACTGCTGCCTGGTGGTGCCACCCTCGCAATAGTTCTAGTCATTGCCGCGTGGAACCTCACCGTGTGGGAACGCGAGACGCTTTCTGCATAAACAGAATTATTCAGTTTTTAAAACTCGTCCATCCCCTATCATCCCCTCATGGGGAATGTCCCCCATTTCAACAAGATGACAAGTTGCGCGTGGGTCACTGTCTAGTATAATAAAGTAAAGTGCAAGTCAGGAGTGAGTTATAATGACTGACGATCTGTTGAAACAAGGGGTTGCTGCCCTCAAAGAGGGTCAACAAGAAAAAGCTCGCATATTGCTAACCCAAGTTTTGGAGCATGATCAGCATAACGAGATGGGTTGGCTGTGGATGAGCGGCGTGGTCGATACAGACGCAGAGCGTCGTATCTGCCTGGAAAACGTCCTGGCGATCAACCCCAACAATGGAATAGCGAAACGGGGACTAGAGGGCCTGGGCGCTAGCCAAATGACATCGCCGTTCACTACTGTGCAGCCGCTAGCACCGAATGTTAGGAAAGCCACAACACTTGAAGAACAATCCATACAACTACTTGTCAGCACGAGCGAACCTGATGTACCTGACAAAGTCGAACACGAAACAAGTGAGGATCAAGAGGAAGACGAGCAGGCTCCTCCCCCCAAGCGAAAAACTAGACAGCGGTCAGGTTTGATTATGGGAATGGTAGCAGGATTGTTGGGCATTATGTGCATCGCCGTCGTGGGCATCTGGTGGTTGATCACTAACGGGCCGCTATCGTTAGACCCCGTCCCCACACTGATTCCCACTGTGGACGTGGGACAAACATCAACATCCACAAATACAGATCTCACGCCAACGTCTGACGCTGCTTTACCATCTACCCAAACATCCCACCCCACCGACGCCCCTCCCACACTGTTCTCAACACGAACTCCTATCCCCACAAAAACCCCAATGCTTACCTGGACCCCTTCACTCACGCCAACAGCAACTATGACAACCACGGCAACGCCGACACCAACACCAGCTATGACTCTGCCGCCCACCTGGACGCCTCATCCCACCATCACACCAATCACTGGCATGACAAGCCCCCCTACCTGGACACCCCCACCCTCACGTACACCAGCGCCCACGATAACGTCGCCGCCCACCTGGACACCCCCTCCCACGATCACATCTGGTCCCATCATCACACTGCCGCCCACCTGGACACCAGCATATCACACTCGCACACCCACCCTGACGCCAAATCCCACACTCACAGGCACACTCGTCATCACAGGGACTCCGGGTAGTGAGTAGATCGGATAGCAAATCCGACCTACTGTTAGCCAGATCTCGTAACTAACGGCAGGTAAATCTTTTGCTCGTGCAAAAGATAGAGTTTCACGTCATCCAGTTGTGGATCGGCATCCTCTACCCATAGACTCTCGGTGATCGTGTCCCTAGTCCAGACTCCTTCAACCACCCCAAAGGTTTTAGAAAGTACATAGTTCCAACCCCACGGCAGGCCAGCTATCTCCCAAGTGACCACCCCGGTGGCAGTAATGACGTCCAAACCGGGAAATCCGGGGGAGCCAGGCAAAAGGAGTGTTCCACCGGGCAAGATGTGGAGGGCATAGTCTATCATTTCAAGCGACTCGGTCCATTTTTCTACCAAAGTAAAAGTAACGCTATCCGTATGAGTAATTTGTACCCGATCAACGATTTCAATCGTACTGTCTGGGGCGATAATAATATTGCTCAAGTCGATGACCGGCACACCATCAACGTAGACGGTCTTTGTCCAGGCCGGTTGAGGACGGGCAGGCAGGTAAAAGTCTTGCATCGTCGTGGTGCCAGAGAAGACGTCTACCAAACCGACTGTGACAGGTTGGTAACCCAAAGCCGAGGCAGTGATCGTGTAGGTATCGTCGTAGAGCACCACCGTATAGGTGCCATCTGCGCCAGTGCTCGTCTGATACCCCCGGGTCGGGCTGGCAGTGGCCCGTATCATAGCTCCAGCAACGGGAGCCAGGGTCACCGAATCAGAGACGACGCCCATAAGTACACCATGAGGTTCCAAAGAACAACTGGGAAACTGGAAAGAAGCCACACGCGTCTGCCAACTACGAAGACCAGTAGTTTCGACGTATTCTTGCGTATACCAAAATGTGCAATCATCCACTGGGTCCACGCTCATCGCACTATAGTCGCCCCAGCGGGCGGCAGAGTGGGTCTGCGTACCATTACCGGAAATGATCTCTACCTCTGCTTCTGGCAGCATATCCAAGGGATCGCCCACTTGACGACCCGCGTAGCGAATGCTGGGGTACGTGCCGATGCTAGAGACGCTGTACCCCAACGCAATGTTGCCAACACCGTCCATAGCGATGCTGCCCATCCAGCGGTGCTCGCCGTCGTCGGGCGCATAGGTGCCCTGCTGATAGATCACCGCGTCTGCCAGCGTGGTATCCACCGTCCCACCACGGATCTCGTACCAACGGATACCTGCCTGGCCCGAACCCGCATCCACAGTGTGGTTGACCACCAAAGACTCGTGATCGCCCAAGTTGCGGTACCACAGGTGCATCATCAGTCGGTCGGAAAGATCGTCCAATAATGGGGCATCATCTGGCTGATGGATGCAATACCCGCTCCCACAGATTTCCCAGTCAAAGGGAGCTACGACCAGATTGGAGACCCAGCCAAAGGTTGAGCTGAGCGGGTTGGTCCAATCGGTGTGAAACTCAAAGACGTGCATGACGTCAGAGGTCGATCCATCCCAATCCATGTCCACCGACATGAAATAGTTGGGCGCGCCGGTGGGGGGCAGCTTGTTGCCCATCAAGTTACTGGGCAGCAGACCGCCATATTCGGGGTCCAGGTCCCACAGGTCAAAATATTGAAAGGTGGCAGAGGCACCGGAGAGCATCGCGGCGCGGTCAAACACGTACACACCCGCGCCGCCCCAATCATTCCCAACGAACTGATTGACAGACATGTAATAACCATCCGGCCAGATGCCAAACTTGGGATAGTCGTTCATCTTGGTTTCGTGAACCCGAAAAGAATACAGCCACCAATCGTTGGGGTCGTCGGTCGGGGTGCCAGTCTTGGAAACAGCTATACATTCGTAATAGGGAGGGTCTGGGAGAGCAAACTGGGTCAACAACCAGCGGCCAGCCAGTTGGTCATAGAGCACGATCGGGTCACCGGAGGCATCGGTGCGACAGGTATCGGTGACGGGCCAAAGGCTGCCGAGACTAAAATCGTACAACTGCATCCCGGCCTTGTTCCAAACGCGCACCTTGGAACCGCCGTTCCAGTTTACGATCTGCACGTAATGGTCCGGCCCTACCTGCCCATCCGTATCTGGAGGTATGCGGCCCAAGGTCAAGTTACTGATACCTTCCCAGTTTGTCATCGGAAGCGGCATATTGGGCTTGCTCGGCGATGTCTGCACGACCGGATCGTAAACTCGGCGCGCACTTGCCGCCCCCCTGTATCTCGAACGCAACGAGTATCTGGGAAATTCCAGTATCTCACCCACGTCTGGCACGATAAAAGATGTCAGAGGCAAGCTGCGTGTGTCTGCCGGAGCCACAAGCTCACTCACATAAGGCGTCGTGAGCGTTTGTTCCGGCTTGGGCGGTTCTGGCTTGGGCAATTCTTGCCCCGCTATCTTGGCCGGTGTAACGACGTCACTAACCACCTTTCGGGCTATAGTCAGATTGGGTTGAGCGCTTGTTGTTGTGGCGATCAGGGAAAACATTGCGACGAATATTAAAAAGCTGAGACCCTTGGGATTTACGTTCACTTTTTTACCTCCTCCATTTGCCAGGGCGTCTTTTTGCCCAGTCCTGATAGATGACAATATGGTAGCACAATGTTGGGGAATTGAAAAATCCAGGCCCGCCGGAATGCCACCCCTCCGCATTCTACTGCGCTCGCGATTTTTCTCTGCTAATACAAGAGGCCAGCAGCTAGCTGCTGGCCTCTTGCTTTATTGTTCATTCTACCAGAGGTTGATCAAGTGTCCTTCACAACCACGGGCAGATCGAGCTTGCTCCAACTACCGTCAGGGTAGCACAGCGGTCCCGTCCGAGTTCCGCACTACGAGAGGCAGGTAGACCTTGTACTCAGAGGTGACGTACCCGAACTGTAGCACTTTATCGGAAAGTTGTGGATAAGCACCCTCCACCGTCAATGTTTCAGTAATAGTGTCGGTCTCCCAGTCACCCTCCAAGACGGTAAAGGTCTTGGTGATGATGTATCCCCAATCGCTGGGGGCATCGGTGACTGTCAAATCCCACGTACCGGTAGTAGTGATAACCGTGCCATAGGTCGGCAAGACGGCCGTGCCACCAGGCAGAGCGCTAACGGCAAAGTCCACTAGTTCAAGCGACTCGGTCCAATCTTCCTCCAGCGTAAAGGTGACATTGTCGGTGTAGGTGATCCACACCTGATCCACGACCTCGATAGTGTCGTCGGCATAGACGGTGACAGGGAAGACGTCGGTCATCACGTCGTTGACGTAGACCAACTTGTCCCAGACCGGCTCGGGCCGAGGGGCGATGGTGATCATCACTGGGACAATCACAACGTCATTGACCGCATCCTGGGTGGTGATGACGAGGGCCGTGTCGTAGGTGCCGGGCGATATTGAGGCCAGGTTGGTAAAGGTAACGGTGACCTCAGATGAACTGTCGGCGGCTACTGTGCCACTGGTTGGGTCTTCGTCTATCCAGTCGGCGGTCGGCGCCATCGGAGAACGAAACAAAGCGCCCGCGGCCTCCTCGATGTTGAACGTCGAAGCGCCCGCGCCAGCGTTGGTCAACAGGAGAGTCTGGCTCTCCGATTGATTCAACTCTAGATCTGCTTCCATTGAGAGCGGTGTGACGCTGATGCAAGGCTCATCGGAGCGCAGGTAAACGTCATCCAGAGTGACTGTCCCTCCAGCTGTAACGATCACGACGACAGGGGCTCCCATAATGTGGTCGTCAGGAACGACGGTCACTGTATAGGTGCCCGCCTCAAGCCAGTAGACGTACGTACCATCGGCGTTGCTCTCTGTCTCTGTCACCACACTGCCGTCGTCTATCTGTACCGTGGCTCCCTCCAGTGTAACTGTGTTGACATCGCAGTGACCCAGGCTGTAGACGGTGCCTTCCAGCTTACCCCAGGTAGCTGGAGCTGTCACTGTCAGAGTCACCGGCAGGTTGTCCACGTCGTCGTAGGGCGTGTCGTGTACAATCAAGAGTTCGGCGTGGTACTCGCCTGGTTGGTCAACCTCGGCGGCGTCAAAGGTGAGGGTGACGGGTAGATCGCTCATTGAAGCAAGGGTGCCCGTGATTGGATCTTCGGCCAACCATGGTACTACATCCGTCGCCTCTGCAGTCCCTTCCAGGCGGAAGGCAGTGTCGTGCCAGGTCGAATCAGCGAGCAAGACGGTGATATCGGTCCACGGGGCGGCAGAACCAAAGTTACCCTCGTCGTATAGGGCGGCCCAATCACCGGTTGTCGTACTCGCCTTGAACCAATTGAACCGATCACTGCCAGACGTGATGTTCATCGAGGGGAAGAAGGATAGCCAGTAGGTACCGGCCGGCAATTCTAGAGCCTGACCTTGAGCCGCTACGATATCAAGGGTAGGTGAATCGTCGACGATCGTGATTGCGGCATCGGTGGGGGCGGCGCTAAAACTCCAGGTTTCCATCCCGTCGCCAGGATACCCATCCGGTTCGCCCCCCGCATCGGGATAGATGTACCAGTTGAGATCAGTGGCACTGTCCAGGGCAACGTCGTTGATGAATCCATCCACAAAGATGGTATCGATACTCCAGATTTCTCCCACGATGCCAAAGTCGTCGGCAGAATACGTGCCCAACCCGCTATTGGTGTAAAAGTCAGAGACGATGCCATTTCCGCTTACATCGCGAGGCTGATCCCATAGCACGGCGTTAATCTTTCTAGGAGCGGCTGCCGTGGGCGCGTGTGTCGTTTTGGCGATACTCTGTAGTGCGCTGAGTTGTGACAACCCCACGTGTCGGGAAGGCGTTGGCTTGGCCATCATCCGTGAGGGTACAAACTCACCCGGCGTTTCGAGAAACTCGAACTCGACCGGCTCTCCACCACTGTTGGTCAGCGTAAAGGCTTGGGTGGTGCTCGCACCCAATTCCAGGGTGACGTCGTAGCTGTCGAGGACGTAGGATAGCATACCGGCAGTCAAGTTAAAGTCTTGCCGGATGGTATCGCTCTGAACCACAGTAGGTGGCGCGATGTCATCGGAATAGTTGTCCATCGTGGCAGTAAAGGTGCGCGAACCAGCCGGTGAGAACAATGTATAGAACCCATCGTCCACATATAGATCATCGGGGGAAGCTACGGTGGTCGCTGCATAGCTATCCTCATTCTCGACCGCCGCGCCGTTCACCCCATCGCCGGTGTTGTCGTCATAGACGTTGCCAACGACCAGGCCACCGCCAGAAGGCGCAGTGCAATTCCCTGCAACGATCAATGCCACATCATCTACAAAAAAGTTGCTATAGGTAGCAGCATCGTTGGAAGAGTTAAAGTGTAATACGTGGGAACCTCCATCGGCATAGGCGCTGACGTCAATGGTAACCTCTGTGTAGTCACCGTAACTTGCGCCATCGGCCCCAGTGATCGAAAAGAGTTGATTGCCGTCAATGTCAACCGTCATCCAGTCGTCAGCGTCCGAACCACTTCCTTCTACTCCTATTACCAACCAAAAGCTCAAGGTGGCCGTTCCGTTTGGAATAGTCAATGTCTGGGTCAACTCGGTGATCTCGTCAGTGTCACCCCCTTGCCACACGGAATAGCTTCCGGTGCGTGGGTTGTCCATCGCAATGAGATCCCATCCGTTTTGCGAGTATTCGGTCCAGTGTGGATTCGGCGTGCCGAGTTCGAAACCACCATCCTGTATCACATCTCCACCGCCGCCCACGTATCCCGGGGCATTGCATGAGTCAGGATCAGCGACCAAGGCAAAGTCCTCGGTCTGGTCGCTGGTCAGGTTGACGTCGCGAGAATCGGGCAGATAGCCGTCTACCCAGGCGTCCACGTTGAGTGTGTAGCTGACGCCCGCGGGCAGCGTGATGCTATAGTAGCCGGTTTCCGGGTCGGTCCAGTCACCAGCGCCGAGGTAGCCAGAGATGGCAACGTTGGCGTAGAGCGGCCAGTCGGTGTTGACGTCCGTCACTGTTCCACTAACGACGTAGCCTGCCATCGGGTCCAGCGAAACATCTTGCACGGTCGTGCCGTCCTCAGCAACAACTACTCCGGAAGTGACAGTGGTAGTATAGGCAAAAGTAGAGACGGTCACGGTATAGGTCCCGACGATTACGGGCATCGAGTAGGAGCCATCAATGCCGGTCGTGGTAGTAAAGACCGGGTTCATCTCGGCTTCCACCAGGGCGCCAACGACGGGGTTCGAGGTCGAACTGTTGATGACGGTGCCTTGGAGTGTACCTGACGGTTGGGCCTCGCAGTGGTAGATCTCTACCTCGTCCACGTACCAGCCGACGACGCCACCGCAACCGTCTATGCCCATCTCAAAGCGCAGCTTGATCGTGTCGCCTGGATTGGCCAGCCCGGATAGATCAACCTGGGATTGGCCCCACTTGCTGACGACTGCTCCAGCATCACTGCCGTAAAAACCACCCTCGCCATCCAGCGGGTTCGTGTCCAGCAACGTGCCAATATATCCATTAAAGGTAAAGGCGCTATCCGGAACGAGTTGCCATCCGCCGCCGTTGACGCTGATCTTGACATTGCCGCCATCGTATTGTATTTCGGTCGACACCGAGTGATCAAAAGCCAACAGTGGTGCGGCGGCCCCGGCCGGGATGATGACATCGGGGCTTTCCAGGTAACGAACGCTGCTCTGGTCGGCGGGGCTGTCGCAAGAGCCTTTGTCGGCGTCTTCGGCAAAGACCGCCAAACCGGGACGAGCGAAAGGCAATGTGTCTGTCAGATGCCAGTTGAGCATGATAAAGGCATCCGGGTTGAGTACTTGGCGCGCGCCCACCGTCCAGGCTCCCACACCGGATTCCCAATCTTGTGAATGGACCGAAACTGGTGTTGCGAGCGCCTCACACAACGGCGGTGCGTCCAGGTCAAACATGGTCTGGAAATTACACTGGGTTGGTTCGAGGCGCAGTTCGACCGCGTCGATCATGGTGGCGATCTGGTCACAGTCCGTCGTGGTGATTACGTCAGAAGCGATCACCGTATTGGATATCGCCGTGCTCAGTTCCCACAGCGGTTGGCCGATCAAGTCCTGGCAGGACTGTTCGAGCGCGTCCGCGTGGTCGGCAAAGTCGGTGGTAGGTACCTGGTACACCATCTGCGCGCGCCAATAAATGGGAGCGGTCTTGGTGATGCCAATGCCGGTGACGGTTTCACCATTGTAGGTTCCGCCATCCGTCAGCAGGGCAAAGCCGTGGTTGGGCACGCCAGAGTTGGTGTGGACACCGCCGCCATCAATTGAGGAACATACGTATCCCGGGTCCGAGACTTTGCCGGGGTCGCCACTTATACAGTTCGGGTTCCACATATCACGGATAGCCCCGCCAAAGCCCGTGTCGTCCTCACCGGACAGCCAGCGATAAGAGTCGTCCGTGCCTGGCGGATCGCTGTACTGGGAACAAGCGCCGTCCGTTCGCAGGTCGTCGTGGTCTGTGCTGAGGCCCCTGACGTTGTACAGGTCGGATGTTTCACCCCAGACGTCCGAGTAGGACTCGTTCAGCGCGCCCTGTTGCCATTGGTAGATCAGGTTGTGGGTGTATTGGGTGTAGGCGTGGCCCCACTCGTGCGCCACAGTGTCACCGCCGGTGACGCCTGGACAAAATGATGAGTCGTTGCCGTTCCAAGATGCGTTGGGACAGCTCTCGGTGCGGTTAAAGATGACGTCCATCACGGCATCGTTGCCGTCAAAGGAGAGGTATGTGCCGCCCGTCAGGCTGGCCATGAGGTTGTACATTTCTCCAGAACCATAGATCACATTGTCAGCTTCCGCATTGCCGGTGGGCAGCGCGTCGCCTTCCAGCCAGAAGGGGGTGTTGGGATAGTTGGTCCTGGAATCAAAGGCCCGGCGGTATATATTGTCATAGATGCCGGTGATCTGATCCACTATCTTGCCAGAGTGCGCGTCCACGTAGACAAACTCGCGCACGTCGTCGCCGTTGCCCACCTCGACCTCGTAAACCAAGTGGTTGTCACCAGGGATGTCGCGCGCCAGATTGGCACGAAAGACGTAGAGCGTGCTATTGAACGCACTGACCTTCCCGGCGACTTTTGCCACGGCCACGGCTGCGGCTGCGTCGGCATCCAACGCAGGTGTCGTGTTCAGATCAACGTCGGGGACAAAGGTGCCATTGACGGCCAATAGTTGCCCTTGTGCATCAAAGTGAACACGCAGAACAGCGCCAAAAACGGACACGCCCTCATAAACCTGCTCATAGCTGACGTGCATCGCGCCAATATAGTCGCTTTCCACCTTGACGAGCTCGAGTTCTCTCTGGGGGTCTTTTACGCCAAAGGCAGCCCCGTGCGTTTCCAGAAAGGACATTGCCTGCGCGCGGGCCGTCGACTCGGTAGGGCTTTTCATGTTAAATGGGAGCGAGGCTGGTTCGAGGTGCACGAACTGCACCATACCCGTGGCGCCGTTCGTGCTGACACGCGCAGTGCCGCCCGTCGCGTCCATCAGACGCTGGATAGGATCCTGGGGGGGATCCTGAGGCTGTACTGTTGTCGTGCTCGGCGTTTCCAGTGCTGGTTGCGCGCCTATGGCGACGTTGGTGATGCCAAACAGTATAGTCAGCACGACCAATAGGTTCAACCAGCGTTTCGTGTGCTTTTGCATTTCAATTCCTCCAATGTATATATGTGTTAATTTGAACAAGTAGATTTACGTTTCTGATTCAGGTCGGATATTTTCCCAGTTCTGCATCACCTCCTTCCAAAAAACAAAACGCACATTATATGACTTGCGACTTGAGCGTGCTCAATCAACCCCTGGAGGCAGGTTTCCCCACCAGCTATGTTATAGTAGCTGGCACAACAATGCCCACCTATTGCACACCATTTGGACTGGACTGGCGCATAGGCAACTACTGCACATACCCCAAACTTCACTTTGGGGTTCAATCTTTGCGCCAGTGCTGAGGATAGCAGATAATAGCAGAATGTAGAAAAAATTGCAAGAGACCAATAGACAGTACAATATCATAAAACTTGGAAAAACTTCCCAGCACATTATCGAGATATGCAACAACTAGGGGAATTCCAAAGAAATAAATCTCCTAAACAGATTTTGTGATGCAGTCAACGACACCTTGAAAAAGCAGATTATGATGGAATTCCTGGAGCTTTGCCGGTTGTTTTATAACTCGCGTGCGATTTAGGAGATTCTCCTCCATAAATTTTGGGAGGACTTGAAAACTGGAAAAGCCTAAAGGGGCCATCAACGTTTCGGCGACCATACACTTTCCATCTTGCCTCCTAGCTCATTATAGGGTACAATCCCTGCCAGCATCAGAATAGGAGATTGTGCTATGCCAACAGCTATTCGTATCCAGGACATTGCCCAACATATGGGAGAGCAAGTCACGCTTCAAGGCTGGCTCTACAACCGCACCGATAAAGGAAGGCTCCAGTTCCTTCAAGTACGGGATGGCACCGGTTTTGTTCAGTGCGTGGTCTTTAAGAAAGAGGTCAGCCCAGAGGTTTTTGAGGCAGCTCAAAGCCTGACTCAGGAATCGTCCCTCATCATCACCGGCACTGTTCGTGAGGACAAGCGCGCTCCCGGCGTCCCCGGCGGCTACGAGGTCGGCGCTACCGATCTGCAAGTGCTTCAGGTGGCCCAGGATTACCCCATTCAGCCCAAGGAGCACGGGGTCGAGTTCCTGATGGACAATCGCCACCTGTGGATCCGGTCGCAGCGTCAGTGGGCCGTGCTGCGGGTGCGGGCCACCGTCATCCGCGCCATCCGCGATTGGCTTGACGACAATGGGTTCATCAATATGGACACACCCATCCTGACCCCGGCCGCCTGCGAGGGCACGTCCACCCTTTTTGAGACCGACTATTTTGGCGAGTCGGCCTACCTGGCCCAATCCGGCCAACTCTACAACGAAGCCGACATCTATTCCTTTGGCCGCGTCTATTGCTTTGGCCCCACCTTTCGCGCCGAAAAGTCGAAAACCCGCCGTCACCTGACCGAGTTCTGGATGGTAGAGCCAGAGGCCGCTTTCTGCGACCTCGACCAGTTGATGGAGATCGAGGAACAATTCGTCTCGCACATCGTCCAGACCTGCCTGCGCGAGCGGGCGCAAGAACTGGCACTTTTGGGGCGGGACATCAGCCACCTGGAAAAAGTAGCACCTCCCTTCCCTCGCGTCTCTTACGACGATGCGCTCGAGATGGTAGCAGAGATTCGAGAGCAGACAGACGACGAAGAACTCAAGAGTATGCTGAAACTCGAGTGGGGCGACGACTTTGGTTCACCCCACGAGACAGAGTTGACCAAAAAATTCGATAGGCCCATCTTCGTCTATGGCTACCCAACGCGAGCCAAGGCATTCTACATGGAACCCTGGCCCGGACGGCCAGATGTTTCTAAAAGCGTCGACCTGCTAGCCGCGGAGGGATATGGGGAAATCACCGGTGGCTCGGAGCGCATCTCTGACCCCGACCTGTTGCTGCAACGACTCGACGAGTGGAACCTGCCCCGTGAAGCATTCGAGTGGTACATTGACCTGCGGCAATATGGCTCGGCCCCCCACTCTGGTTTCGGGCTGGGCGTCGAACGGACCGTGACGTGGATCTGTGGTCTGGACCATTTGAGAGGAACAATTCCCTTCCCACGTATGCTAAAGCGCGTATATCCATAGATACGCAAAAATACACTAGTTAGGAGAAATTTATGCGAACCAATAGAGATCGAAAACGTGCCCGAAAGCAAGCTCGTAAGAAAAAAATGATCCATCTGCGCAAGCGATTGGCGCAGACGACCAATCCAGCCGAACGGCGACGACTGATCGCCAAGCTTCAATACATCAGCCCTGAAGCGCCTGTACCCACAGAGTAACGACCTCTGTAGTACACACAGCAACTCCCGTTATGAAAAAATAGCCGCGATTTTACAATCGCGCAGGATGCTTTGCAGCTGTCTACTGAAAAACAGCTAGGAAAACGTGATTATGCCTCTCTTCCACTATCATATCAGGAGGCAGATGCGAGCATTGCCAGACCAGTAGGGATATACATAATCCCATCGCACGTTGAAAACATCCGTGAAAAACGGACCATAGTTTTAGGGGAGCCTGGAAAGCCAGGCTGAGAGGGTGTCCACCGGTCACAGTCGCAGACCACCGGCACCGACCCTTGGAACCTGATCTGGGTAATGCCAGCGGAGGGAGACTGTTCAAACGCGAACAAAGCCGCCCCGCCGACCGGGGCGGCTTTGTTATATCAAAGGATCCATATCATCCGTATCCTAAACTAAATGCGCGCTATCATTTTCGCCAACGGGGAATTCCCCGATCCATCCGGTGTCCGAGACCTGTTGCAGCATGACGACCTCGTCATTGCCGCCGACGGGGGAACACGGCATGCCCTGACTGCCGGTGTGACTCCAGACGTGATCATCGGCGACCTCGACTCGCTGTCTTCGCAAGTACAGGCACATGTAGAAGCAACCGGCTCGCGCGTCATCCGCTTTTCCCCGCGCAAGGACGAAACCGACCTGGAACTGGCACTCCAGCACGCCGTGTGCGAGGGCGCGACCGAAATCATCATCTTGGCCGCCTTGGGAGGGCGGCTCGATCAAACTATCGCCAACATTTTGCTGCTGGCAATGCCCGAACTGAACGGAATCAACGTGCGCATCGTCGAGGGAGCGCAGACAGCCTTTCTCATCTTTGATGAGACGCACATCCAGGGTCAGCCCGGCGACACCGTATCCCTCATTCCACTGGGAGGGGATGCCGTGGGTGTGACGGCTGAGGGGCTAGAGTGGCCCCTACAAAAAGACACCTTACGCTTTGGACCAGCGCGAGGTGTGAGCAACGTCCTGACAGCAGAGCAAGCCCGCGTATACGTGCGACAGGGTTTGCTCTTGTGTGTAATTACAAAAGATAAATACGCAATAGGAGGTACAAAATGAAAAGATTTATGGTTGTGTTTGCATTGATGGGGTTGCTGGCTTTGATGACGGCTTGCGGACCCGCCGAACCCGATACGTTGCAAGTAATGACCCACGACAGTTTTGACATCAGTGAGGAGGCCATCACGGCCTTTGAAGCGCAACACAACGCCACGGTCGAAATTCTCCACGCTGGCGACGCAGGTGTTGCCCTCAACCAGGCCATCCTCAGTAAAGATAACCCGATAGCCGACGTCATCTATGGCATAGACAACACACTGCTCGGCCAGGCGCTAGAAGCCGATATCCTGGAACCTTACAACTCGCCGACCCTGGGCGAGATTGATGATGACCTCAAGCTCGACCCTCAACACCGTGCCTTGCCGGTGGACTATGGCGACGTCTGCCTCAACTATGACAAGGGCTGGTTTGCCGAACAGAACCTAACACCTCCCACGAACCTGGAGGACCTGGTCAAGCCCGAATACCGAGGGCTGACGGTAGTGGAGAATCCCGCCACGTCATCGCCGGGGTTGGCTTTTTTGCTGGCGACCATCGGTCATTTTGACCAGTTAGGCGACTATACCTACCTGGATTACTGGGCCGATATGCGAGATAACGACGTGTTGGTAGTTGATGGATGGGAAGACGCTTACTGGGGGCAGTTCACCTACGGATCTGGCGGGGAGGGCCAACGGCCCATCGTAGTCAGTTATGCCAGCAGCCCGCCAGTGGAGGTCCACTTTGCGGAAGATCCTTTTGAGGAAGCACCGACCGTGGCCGTGGTGGGAGATGGTAGTTGCTTTCGCCAGATCGAGTTCGTCGGCATCCTCAAGGGTACACAAAACCAAGAACTAGCAAAAGCCTGGGTAGACTTTGTGTTGAACACAAGCTTCCAGGAAGACATCCCGCTGCACATGTTCATGTTTCCCGCCAACCAGAACGCCGCCTTGCCCGACGTGTTCGCCACATTCGCCGTCGTTCCTGACCGTCCGGCCGAGGTGAGCTATGAGGCCATCGAAGCGAATCGTGAGGCGTGGATCGAGACGTGGACTAAAGTGGTGCTGCGTTGAACCAACCGGCTAAAGGACCAGGGGGCCAAAGGACAGGGAACAAGCCACACACTGATTTGGCCCCCTGGTCTCCCCGTCTCCATATTTCTCTGTTTCCCCATATCCTGATCATTATTCCCCTGGTCTTTTTGCTTTTCTTTTATTTTTACCCGCTCGGCTCCATCCTGACACTCTCCTTCGTCCCCGATGGAAGAGTTGATCTGACAGCATTGGAGAGACTGTTCCGCTCACCGACCGGCGAGTTCGGTTCATACTATCTGCAAACGCTCTGGTTCACCACCTGGCAAGCCGCGCTCTCGACGCTGTTGACGGTGGGACTGGCGCTGCCTGGAGCCTACGTCTTTGCCCGCTACGATTTTCCCGCCAAATCGCTCATCCAGGCGCTAACGACGGTTCCTTTCGTGCTGCCCACTATCGTCGTCTCGCTGGCCTTTACCGCGCTGTTGGGACCTCGTGGCTTGCTCAACTTGGCACTAATGGGGATTCTGAGCCTCGACCACCCACCCCTCGACCTTCAGTACACGCTGTCCATCATTCTGCTGGCGCACGTGTTCTACAACTATACATTGGTGCTGCGCATCGTAGGCACCTACTGGGCCAACCTCGATCCCCGGCTGGAGGAAGCGGCCCGTATGCTGGGGGCCAGTCGATGGCGCGCTTTCCGTGAGGTGACCCTGCCCCTACTGGCCCCCGCCATCGGCGCGGCGGCCCTCTTGGTCTTTGTCTTTTGCTTTACCAGTTTCGGCGTCATCCTGGTGCTGGGTGGGCCGCGCTTTGCCACGTTGGAGGTAGAAATCTACCGCCAGACGATCCACTACCTCAACCTGCCGCTGGCAGCGGCGCTGTCCGTCGTCCAGATCGTCTTTACCTTTGCACTGATGACTATCTACACCCGGCTCCAGGCGCGTCTGACGCTGCCGCTGGAACTGCGATCGCGCCAGGCCACCCAGCGACCGTTGCGCCACTGGCGTGGAAAGCTGCTGGTGCTCGCCAACGTAGGGCTGATACTGATACTGCTGGTCGCGCCGCTGGCAGCGCTGGTCGAGCGCTCGCTGACAATGTCCGCCGAAAGGGGGGTATCGTTGGCTTCCTATCGCCAGTTGTTCGACAACCCACGCGGCTCGGCCTTTTACGTGCCACCGGTGGCAGCGGTGCGCAACTCGGTGGGCTTTGCCCTGGCGACAGTGGCGCTCTCGGTAACGCTGGGCTTGATGGCAGCAGTGGTATTGGACGCCCAAAGAGAAATCCGCTTGCTTGACCCGATCTTTATGCTCCCCCTGGGCACCTCGGCGGTGACACTGGGACTAGGCTACATCGTCGCGCTAGACAAGCCCCCCCTCAACCTGCGCACCTCGCCACTGCTGGTCGTGCTGGCCCACACCCTGGTCGCGCTGCCCTTTGTCGTGCGCAGTGTACTGCCAGCGCTGCGCTCCATCCATCCCCGTCTGCGCGAGACGGCCGCTCTGCTGGGCGCCCCACCCTGGCGCGTCTGGCGTGAGGTAGATCTGCCCATCGTGGCGCGAGCGGTACTGGTGGGCGCGGTGTTTGCCTTTACCATCTCGATGGGCGAGTTCGGTGCCACCAGCCTGATCGCTCGCCCCGAGCGCCCCACGATGCCTATTGCCATTTATCGCTTTCTGGGTCGCCCTGGCGCGGCGAATTATGGACAGGCACTGGCAATGTCTACGTTGTTAATGGTGGTGTGTACGCTGGGGTTTCTGGCGATTGAGCGGTTTCGGGTGGGAGATGTGGGGGAGTTTTGAGTTCGCATATCCAGTCTACCCTCACTGAAATAAAGCAGAAACCAACGAACACATCCCTAACATACTCCTCATTAGATTGACCACAAACCATTCCTCTGTTATACTCAGCCATGTCACCACAAAGTAGCGCAACCGAGAGCACACGACGGTGTTCTATCTTTCAAACCCGTCGCTCTCCAAACCGGTGATAGGAGCGACGGTATGCAGGAAGCAAGCGATTCGACGCTCATCGCGAGTGCAAAAGAAGATTCAGAAGCATTTGGCCTTTTGTACGACCGATACGTCAACCGCATCTATAACTATATATATTATCGTACTGGCAATCATCACGATGCTGAGGATTTAACAGCCCGCACTTTCTACAAGGCATTAAAGCATTTGCCGCGTTACGTGGATCGGGGAGCACCCTTTTCGGCGTATTTGTATCGAATTGCGCACAATATTGTGGCAAACTGGCATCGAGACACCAGTCGACGGCAGATCATCTCTCTCGACGATTTGATTATCACGGTGCCAAGTCAACAAGAACCAACTGCCATGGCAGAAAAAAGGGATGAGCAAGAGGAACTGCTCCAAGCAGTCCGCAAGCTGCCACCAGAGCGACAGCAGCTACTCATCCTCAAATTGGTCGAGCAGATGAGCAATGCCGAAATCGCGCAGGTGATGAAACGAACTGAGGGAGCGATCAAATCACTCTACCACAGGACACTGGTGGCGTTGCGTGAGGAATTGGGCAATGGGAATGCCAAGCCTGAAACGTGAATGAACAAAAACGGGTGGGGGGATATCACGGGGGAACGAGTAATGAAAATGAGAAAAAAACGCGTGAAACAAGTACTATCCGTGCATGCCAATGGTCTGACTAACAAACCGCAAGCGCAGCAACAAATCAGCCTGACGGACATAGAACACAACCAACTAACCCCGTTATTCCAGCTTGCCGAGCGATTGCATCAAAATATGCAGCCGGTACAACCTTCGACCGCCTTTGTTCGCACCCTGGGTCAAGAATTGGCAAATAATGCCAAGCACCAGGTCACACTGACAAAGCGATTTCGCAAGTCGGTACTGATTGGTGCAGCGGCGGTTGGATCACTTGTGTCTATCGCATCGTTGGTGGGAGCAATCGTGTACGTCATCGTGCGATGGCGCGAGCAAGCGCATACACAAACCATCCAAGCGCCAACTGTCTGAGCAAAAAGCAGCATAGCAACGTCACAGGATGAGGGCTCTGGCTAGTGCCGGAGCCCTTTTATTTCCCCTGATGGCGCGCCTGCTTCCTCTGCAACTCTAATCGGCGCTCTGTGCTGCGGAGCCGTTCTTCAAATTCTTGCAGCAACAACAGGATCTGGCCAATCACTTGCTCAACCGTCAGATCTTCTCGCCCCCAGGCTCGAATCACATCCTCTAAACCGTATGTGCCCATAGCTATGTCTCCTTCACACGTTAACGTGTAATCCAAGTTAAAAACCAGGGGAGCATTGGCTCCCCTTGAGTGACATTTCCATTATACACGGAAACGTGTGAGTTGTCAAGAGACAAAAATGGGCTAGGGTTCTGTTCCCTCCTCCTCTACAGTGACCCGGTACTCGAAACCCGCTCGATCTGCGACGAGGGTAAGCAACCGGTTCATCCCACCCCTGGGACGATACATCCCAATCTCCCATTCACTGATGGTCTGCTGGCGCGTGCCCAACTCGTCCGACATCTGCTGCTGAGTCATTCCCAGATGCCTGCGCAGTTTGCGAATGGATTCGTTATTCCATTGATACTTGACCGTGCGCTTGCCCACGCACCCACCTCCAAACCAATTTTACCTGCCTTCACAATGCGCGTCAAGTCTCGGTATTGGCGCGCGTATGACAAACCCAATCACCCGTTGCGGAGAACGAGCGGCAGATAGATTCGCTCGACCAGATATAGGCCCAGCACATTATACGTATAGGTGTATGCCTCCCCTCCCCCAGACCAGGTAATCGTAATAGGCAACGTACGCACGTACTCGCCGTCGGTACTGACAGTTCGCAGACGATAGGGCCGGTCGGCATAATAAATGGTCGTGGTGAAGGCCCACGGGCGAGTGACGACGGGAGTGAACACGTCGTGACCGGTCCCATCGAGCAAGTGGAGCGAGACCTGGGTCAACGTGATCTCTTCAAATATCACCGTCGAGCCATTGAGAATAGAATCATCCCAAACTCCATTCCGATTCTCGTCGGCAAAAAAGGTGCCAATGCTGATTTGTAGGGTGGCGGTCAGGTCAAGCGTGACGTGGGCCTGCGGTTCGTCGGGCCAGGCTTCACGGTTGCCCACGCGATCGGTCGCTCGCGAGCGAAAATAGTACGTATGGCCATGTTCGCCGGTGAATTGGCTAGAGGTGACGGTGGTCGAGGGCTGCCAGTCAGTCCATTCGCCACTAGCACCGTCACGCAATTGTATGTCGTAGAGCCAGACGCCTGATTCGTTGTCCCACCCCTCCCAGGTGACGGTCAAGGCGAGGGTGGTGGTCATTGCTGGCAATGAATGAACGGTGGAGGTGGGTGGCTCGTTTAACGTCTCAGATTCAATGATGATAAACGGATCACCGCCAATGATATAATCATTCTCGTTTGGATATGGTCGGTGAGCAGTAGCACCGGGCAAAGTGGTGGTGTAAACATGGTACTCGAGCGTACCGGGCAGGATATTTGTCGCAATAACTATACGCGTCACGCCCAAACGATCTACAAAGGTGGCTGTAGGCAACACTGCCGGAAGCGTATAGACGCTGGTGGCAGTGTTGTCGTTCCAGAGCACGCTGACCTTGCCACGCGGCGTGCCCCACAGCGTGACGCGCATATTGGAGCCATCGGGCACGCGGGTGACAAAGGTTGGAGAAACAAGATATGTAGCGGCGACTTGATAAGCAATGTACGCAGGCCGAAAATAGTTCTCGTCGTGGGTCAGTCCAAAGTGCTCGGACATCACGTCGTCGTGAACGCGGAACCAATGATAGCGCCCAACGTCGGCGGCGATGGCATTGGCATAGGATTGAATCAGGTACGCGGCAGCCTCCACTTCGGTCGCGCTGTACTCGGAGCGCACACCCGGATAGTCGCCATCATAGACTGGAACGCCGGTCTCTGTGAGCCAGATGGGACGATCAGGCACATAGACCATCATCCGGCTGCGGATCTGGTTCACCACATCGTAGGTCGTGGAAGCACGGCTGTACAGATGAACGGACATCACGTCGAAAAAGTAATTGTTGTCCGGCGCGGTCGGGTCATCGTTGAGGATGTCTAGCACTCGCTCAAAGTACGTCGGGTCGGCCCAATAGTGCAGACCGGCAAAAAGAACGGTCGCATCGGGATCAGCAGCCTTGACAGCCTGGTAACCGACCTTGAGTAATTGCGCGTACTCGGCCTCACTGCCCAGCCAGAACCAGTCCCATTCCACCTCGTTCCACATCTCCCATTGCTTTACCCGGTCTTGATAACGCACGACGGTGTTGTAGACAAACTCGGCCCAGTGATTGCCGTTGAAATCGCCAACGGTCCACGTGTTGTACAGCCCTGCCGGAGGGCAAGCACCCGGGTCCGATGCAGCGGGGGCAAGCGTCTTTGCACGACCAACCTCCGGGGCGTACCATCCGGGCGGTCTCTCACCCGATGCCATTTTGGTCTCGGATGCCAGCCCGGCCGCCAGAGGGCAGCCGGGTTTGCGAAAGTCTTCGGGAGTGGCCATTAAAATACCGATCAGGTCGATCCCAGCAGCCCATTCATCATCCACCAGGCTATCATATCCCCCATAGCCATTGATGAGGGCATCCCAACGAAAGTCAACACGATCGTGGCGCGCGCCAGCATCGTGAGTGAGCGGCAAGAAAGGCCGGTTGCCAGGTTCATAGTAATAAGCATAGCATACACTAGCAAAACCATCCACGTTGGTGACTGGGGGTAACGGGGTGACGTCAGCCGGTTCGGCAACGGCAGGCTGAGCCAAAACCAACATCAACGTCAAAGTCAATGCACAGCCCAAAAGTAGCACGGCAACAACAGTGCGTCTCATCCACGTTATCTTCATTGTTCACCTCCTGGTCCAAGTATAACCGGGATAGATACGAGTGTCAACAAAACGATTGGACTTTTGCCTGCGCCAAGCGTATAATACCGAAAAAGTGTCAAGAGTGAAACGTAAAGGAGGGCAAAATGGAATATAAAGTCTTGGGCAAAACTGGCGTGCAAGTCTCACAACTATGCTTTGGCACAATGTCGTTTGGCGGCGACGCCGACGCGGAAACCTCTGCGAACATGTTCCATCGCTGCCGCGATGCGGGTATCAATTTCTTTGACTGTGCGAACGTCTACGCTGGCGGGCGCTCTGAGAAGATCCTGGGCAAACTGATCGCTGACTGCCGTGACGAGATCGTGCTCACGTCCAAGGTCGGTGTGACTGCCGGAAACGATGTGAATGCAGGAGGCTTGTCGCGCCGCCACATTATGCTGGCGGCAGAAGACAGTCTGAAACGCCTGGGCACGGATCGCCTGGACGTTTATTTCGTCCACGTATTCGATGCCAAAACACCAATCGAGGAGACGTTGCGCGCGCTGGACGACATGGTGCACCAGGGCAAGGTCCTGTATCTAGCAGTGAGCAACTGGGCCGCGTGGCAGATCGCCCAAGCACTGGGCATCTCAGCGCAGGAGGGGTTGACCCGCTTTGAGTGCATCCAGCCGATGTACAACCTGGTCAAGCGCCAGGCCGAGGTCGAGATTCTGCCGTTGGCAAAGGCTGAGCAGATGGGCGTTATCCCGTATAGTCCCCTGGGCGGGGGCTTGCTGACCGGGAAATTCGGTACGGCGCGCAAGCCGGAAAGTGGACGGTTGGTGGAAAATCAAATGTACATGGCACGCTACGGCAACCCGGCATATTACGAGATCGCGGAACGGTTTGTCGCTCACGCCAAAGAGCGCGGCGTGCATCCCGCAACACTGGCAATAGCGTGGGTAATGGCACACCCAGCGATCACCGCGCCCATCATCGGCGCGCGCAACCTGGAACAATTGGAGGCTTCGCTGGCTGCCTTCGACGTGGAAATGACGCCCGAATGGCGAGCCGAAATCTCGGCGCTATCCATCGAGCCAGCACCAGCGACCGATCGCACCGAGGAAAAGAGCGGGGTGTTTTACCAGGGGGCAAAGTCAAAGTAGCATTTGCTCGGCTTTTGACCGTTGATCGCCGTCATCCGTCGCCCTAGCGACGTTGCGCCCCCCGTGCGGCACGGGCTTTTTTCCACCGCTCGAAATCGGCCTGGACGATAGCGATCATTTCGCTCTGTAGTTTCTCAGCGTCTGCCAATAGGTCCCACACCGGTTCCTGGTTCTCTGCAACCTCGTTGGTCACGTCGAGTTGCCGTAGCAGCCTGAAACGCTCCTGGGGTGACGGGTGGCTATCGTAAGCCGAGGTTGGACGGCTCATCTCTGTATCTATCTTTGTTTCCAGCTGTTCCATCAGGGGGTCGGGCAACGCGGCAGGCACATAGAGATTCGGTAGATTTGTTCCCGATTGAGTTGCCAAGTCTACCTTGTGGTTGATATTGGCACTGAACAGCAGACTCTGCCGCACGACGTGAGTCAGTCCATTGACAAAATTCTCAACGCCGTAAGCCAGCGCTGCATAGCGATCAGCCAAAATTTCCTGCAACCGCGATGCGCCCAATGTGACGCGCAAAAACACACGGTTAAAGCTATTTACAAAAAGCCAGGCAGGATTGTACCAGCGGGCTAGTCCATTGATCGCCAGGCCATAGGCCATCCGATTCATCGAGAACCGTACTTGACGCGCCAAGTTACCGCCAGCCGTATCACGGTTGGAAAAATGACCATACTCGTGCGCCAAGATTGCCTTGAACTGTGCCTGAGTCATCTCTGGCAAGGTTCCCAGACCCAGAATCAGGCATCGTTGACCTGCACCACGCAGTTTTTGCACAAGGCCACCACGCTCCGTGACGGCGATGTTGGGAGCAGGCACAACATAGATCGCATCCACAGGGCGTGTGCCAACACGTTCCGCCACATCCTCAGCCAAAGACCAGAGTTGTGGAGCCTCGTCACGTGAGAGTACATGCCCCGGATCTTCATCCTTGACCCTGGTAAAAATGCTGCGCACGATGGCAATCAGTGTGTAAATTGTCGTGATTGCCAAAAAGGCCGCCAATCTTACCGGAATACGCCCCACGGCAAAGAATAGATAAAAGGCAATACCGCAAAAGTCGCTAGGAGAGCCAATCCGTCCCTGGGGACGCCAAACCGTATACCTGCCAGCAACTTGGAAAAGTTGGTCCAGATGTCAGAAAAACGATCAAAAATGGTAAAACGTCAACTTTTTCTATATTTGTGTCTTGATCCTCGCATCACCCACACTGTTGGCTATATCGCAAAAACTTACTCGGTCCGTCCCCACGTGCTTTTTGCGGCATTGCGATAAAAGACACCGGCCGCTGCTGCCACCACGATCAAGATCACAAGTGGAATAGAAATGTAGAAATAGACCGACGTAAGGGCAATCACAATACGATAAACTGTGCGGACGATCTGCTCCCCTCTCCCCACCTCGAACTGAGCATCCAGACGAGTACGTTGCACGGCTGTCAGTGTCAGTCGGCTCAACCCCATTCCTACTAGAAAAAGCACTCCCATCCCAACCAGCCAACCAACGAGAATATACGCCCCCCTGCGAAGCCAACGGCCCTGGCGCGCCTGGCTGGCGATCCCATCATCAAGCGCTGACTGAACATCCTCAGCCGGCATGCCCAACTCTTGAGCCAACAGCAACTCGCGTTCGGCCAATTCCCACTTGCCGTCATTGGCTGCCAACAGACCAAAAAAATAGTGAGCATACGGAAACTCGGGCAACACCCTGACCAACGTTGTACTGGCCTGACGGATGGCGTCCATATCTTTGTTGACCAGTCCCGCAAACAACAAAGCAACGTTGGCATGATCATCGTCGGGGAGTTCTTCAACCGCGGCCCGGGCGTGAGAAAGGGCCTCCCTCTCGTTTTCAGAGTTCTCGGTGGCCAACAACGGGTCCACCATCGCCGTGTGATTGTAGGCCGAATCTTGAGCAGCAAGTGCTTGGCGGGCACGCTCCACGGCAGCATCCACGTTACCAAGCCTCAGTTCAACATAACTCAACCGGCGTGCCGCGTCGGGAAAGTCGGGAGCGAGATCGAGAACTTTTTCGTACTCTCGTTTCGCTGTCGTCAAATCATCGGCATCCATCGCCTGGGTGGCTTTTTGAAAGATGGACACGGTATCTGGATTGATAACGGCCAAGCGATCATAGATTTCCTGCTCGAACGCCGGGTCGCGTCCTGGTGGTTCCTGCGGGGAATCACCTTGAGCAAGAGCCGATGGAATGATTGCTGTCAGAACGAAAATACAAATCAGGATTGCTCGATAGATTCTTTTCACGGCATAGTTTGAAAGTCGGGTGATCAATGGAAGTAAAAATTAGCACATAGCGATAGAGATGATACAATCTTCCCAATCAATCAATGGGGAGGCAGCTATGAAATGGTATGTGATCTGCTGGGTGACCGTCTTGACGTTGA
>JAAEPW010000287.1 GCA_024232355.1 Chloroflexota bacterium
GCAACGTATGCTCATGCACCAAGAGTCTCGCACTGCTGACCGTCGTTTCCGTCGTCAACCACAGGCCTACTTGGCTACTCTCGAAGCCGATGCTGCTTCCATTGCCCTACTGGAATAGCGGTGTTACTTCTTCTGCTTGGCCTAAAATCAAACTGGCGACTCGAATTGATCGAGTCGCCAGCACTGAAATAGAGTAATAGGTGGTTACGCTACCGCCATGTCACTCACGCGTGCTCAAGGCACAGTTATTCCGTGATTCGAATGCTTTCTGCCAATCCCATGGTGATTCTAAAATTATCGAGTTCTCGCGTACCCGATGTGTGTTCTCAATAGTTGCGCACCACTATGAGCTATGTCAATGTGAAATTTGCCAAACTCTGACCAGATATCACGGCAGCAAGATCGCTTGCATCGAACCAGCATGCACCCTAGCTATTCCAGTGCCATTACACCAAGCTCGTATTTCTACTGTGTGATTGCCTGGATCGAGCACATTTGCCGTAGTATTGGCAAGGGTACACCATGGATACCCACTATCATTGCTGCTATTCTCACATCCTCCCAATATCGTTCTCCCTTCGGCATTCGTTGCCCTTATACCATCCACAAAGATACTGGTATAGATGGCTTTGCTTGCAGAGGAGTTATAGCCCAAGCCCGTAAAATCCACCAAAAGGGTACTTGGTCTATCAACAGTCACATCGATGCTCAAACCTGGTATGAGGTGATAATCAGCATCAATATTAAAGGAACCGTCACATACAGGAACCTGCCAACTATCTCCCGAAGAGTTTGCAGCAAATACCGGTATAACATTGGCTGCCAACTTGGCCGTTGTTATGCTCTCGTCCGACACCATCAATGCCAAACCGGCCTGCATCGCATACGGCACCGCTGCCAACTTTTCGCGTGGCGACATCTCCGGATCAGCCCCTACTTGGATACCGAGCCAGCGATCGCCGGTCAGGTGGCTGGTGTCCAGTGCGGTGGTGCTGCCCAGCCGCACGCTGAACAATCCTTGGGAAACAGGCACATTGGCGTGGGTTTCTGTCCACACCGGGCTGCCACCGCTCTCTACATCGTAGAGAGCAAAGATCATTCCCAGGCCGGGATTGGTGTTGTCGATGGGGCTACCACCGCTATCGGCCAGGCGGCCTTGGTAGTTGACGGTGGTAAAGCTGGTATCGGCGGACGGGGCGGCCAAGGGGGCCAATACACCGTCGAGGGCACCCACCCGTGCTGCGCCTAGTAGGAGCGCTGCCAGGACAGCCACGGTGGTAGTCGTGTGAGCTAGTTGGGTTAGTAGGAAACGGACTGTTCGCCCCTGTGCCCAGGTTCGAATTTATTGGGTCAAATTGCTCTTCATTTTGTTACCTCCTAATGTTATTGTTGCCAGTTTATAGTGGTAAGGCAGTTAGCAAAACCACCTTACAGTGTCACTCTTCAGAGTAAACCTGGTTCATGGTTACTGCCCTGGAATCGCAACCAAAGAAATGGTAGGCATAAACCATCGAGCTTCTATGCCAGAAACGCCTCTTGCACATAATGTGTAGGTGTGCGAACCAGCGTCAACAGCTTGAATATACACCCAACTCCACTTTTCATAGTCTATTGCGTTGACATCAAGTGAATAATTCTGAACTCGAGACATTAATACACCATCTTTACAAACTCCAGCGTACAAGGCACCGCTACCCGCATCAATCTTTAAGCCACCTTCGGCCATAATCAGTATTCTGGATGGAGCAGATACTTGAATAGTTACTTCTGTGTCAGGAAACGCAAGCGCATCTGCAGTGGCTCCAATCATGATTGCAGTTCCCGAATATTGAACACTGGCGCTTTGAGCAGTAACGATAGCTTCTGGCGCAAGTTTGCTTGCCGTAATCGCTCCGTCCGGTACAGTGAGAGCCATCCCGGCAATAGGCACAGAGCGGATCAACTCGCGTGGGCTGAGTGTCTCACCACCCACAGTAATCTCCAGATAGCGGTCGCCGTTCCAGGTGGTGGTGGGAATGCCGCCGCCTGTTTGGCTGCCCAGCCCCACGCTGAACAGTCCCTCGCTCACCGGCACAGCCGGGTGAGCCTCTGGTCCCCACACGATACTGCCGCCAGTGGCAGCGTCC
>JAAEPW010000288.1 GCA_024232355.1 Chloroflexota bacterium
CAGTCTGGATATTTCCGCTGGTCTGTACTAATTTGTCCAAAGTCCAATCTCATGATTCCTGACCGGCGGACAAATTGCTCTATATGAGATATATGATTTGCACTATTAATTTTATCCAAAGTCCAAAGGTTTACCAACGGCTTCTTAAAGCAAAAACGTTCCGGACGGGGTTACAAACCCCGTCCAGCAGAAAATTTTTACCGGAATTCAAACCGCCGGCAATCGCGGCGCACCCAGTTTTCCATTTGCCGGGGATCTGTACTTGCCTTGATCACCACACCGCAGCCCTTATACATTCCAGGCGCAATTCCGTCCGGCAAGGTCAGGTCCAAAACCATAAATGAATGCCGGCCTTTTAAGTCAAGGCCGGTTTGGTAGGGCAGAATAACATCGGGCGGACTAAAAGAGAGCGGATAAGCCATGGTGATAAAATCCCCTTGTGGGAAAACAACCGCGGCGTACAAGTCATATAGCTCATCAGGCGCCGGATCGCCGTTGGTCTTCAGAGTAAAAACCAAGCGCTCGCCGGTGTGATACACGGAACTGTTTAATAGCGCGTCTATCGTCAGCGGCAAAGTCGTCACCACATCTGCCGGCACGCTTTGCCAAAACGGCCTGCCGTCGCCGAGTTGGCCGAGCGAGTTACTCCCCCAGCACTTGACCGTGCCGCCCGCGATCAGCGCACAGGTATTGATTCCGCCCGCGGCTATCGTGGTCACGCCGCTTAAGTCCGCGGCCTTCACCGGTACGGAACTGGAGGATGTCGTGCCGTCGCCGAACTGGCCGGACGAATTCAACCCCCAGCATTTGACCGCAGCAGCCGCGGTCAGTGCGCAGGTGTGGCGGCTGCCCGCGGTGATGGCGGCCACGCCGGTTAAGCCCGTCACCTCCACAGGGGCGAAACGGGTGGTTTTCGTGCCATCGCCAAGCTGGCCCTCCCAGTTGGCCCCCCAACATTTGACCGTGCCAGCCGAAGTCAACGCACAAGTGTGTTCATCGCCCGCGGCTATTGCAATTACGCCGCTCAAGTCCGCCACATCCTCGAATGCGGAATAGGAGGACCAGCCTCCTATGCCGAGCTGGCCGGACCAATTGGCCCCCCAGCACCTGACCGTGCCGTCTGCAATCAGTGCGCAGGTGTGGTGTCCGCCCGCGGCCATCGCGGTGGCGCTGCTTACACCCGTCATGATTACGGGTACGGAACTGTCATCCGTCATTCCGTCGCCGAGTTGGCCGTCGCTATTGCTTCCCCAGCACATCACCTTGTTATCCACGGTCAGCGCACAGGCATGCATATAGCCCGCGGCTATCGCGGTCACACTGTTTAGCCCCGCCACTTCCTCGGGTATGGTGTTTTGGAATGCCGTGTCTCGCCAGCGCCAGACCGTGCCATTTGAGGTCAGCGCGTAGGTGTCGCGCCACTTCCACATTATTGCGATTATTCCGCGCAAGCCAGTCACCTCCACAAGCACGAGACTCTCCATATCGTCGCCAATTTCGCTGGACAAGCCGCTTCCCCAGCATTTGGCCGTTCCGTCCGCGGTCAACGCACAGGGGTGGTCGCCGCTCATGACAATCGCGGTCATACCGCTTAATCCCATAATATCCATGGGTACGGAACTCCGAACCGTCACGCCATTACCCAGTTGACCGAACCTATTATTCCCCCAGCACTTAAGCGTGCCGTCCGCGATCAAGGCGCAAGTGTGCCACCCCCCGGCAGCTATCGCAGTGGCTCCGCTCGCCCCCTCCACGTATACGGGAATGGAACTGAAGGTTTCCGCGCTGTTGCCAAGTTGGCCGCTGCTGTTGTATCCCCAGCATCTGACCATGCCGTTTCCGATCAATGCGCAGGTGTGGGAGGCGCCTGCGGCTATCGCGGTCGCGCCGCTTACGCCCGTTACCGCAACCGGGGCAAAACTGTCCGTAGCCGTGCCGTTGCCAAGCTGGCTTGTCTCGTTACTTCCCCAGCACTTGACCGTGCCGCCCGCGATCAGCGCGCAGCTGTGATTATAACCCGCAGCTATGGCGGCAGCACTGTTTAAGCCCCTGACATCAACGGGAACGGATGTGTCGACAGTCGTGCCGTTGCCAAGCTGACCGGAATCGTTGCCTCCCCAGCACTTGACCGTGCCGCCCGCGATCAGCGCACAGGTATAGTCATTACCCGCGGCTATCGCCGTCACACCGCTAACACCCGCCACCTCTACGGGTACGGCGCTGTCGGTTGCCGCGCCGTTGCCGATTTGCAGCATGAATCCATTGTTCATCCAGCACCTCACCGTACCATCCAGGATCAACGCACAACTGTGTTGCTGGCCTGCGGAGATCGCAGTCACACCGCTTAAGTCCGGAACCTCCATCAGGCTGTTGTCCGGGCTGTAATCATTCCACCCCCAGCATTTGACCGTTCCGCCCGTGGTCAGTGCGCAGGTATGATATCCGCCCGCGGCTATCGCGGCAGCATCACTTAAGTCCGTCACCTCTACAGGCAGGGAACTGCCGGATGTCGTGCCGTCACCGAGTTCGCCTGCGCTGTTGCTTCCCCAGCACAGAACCGTGCCGACCGCGGTCAGTGCGCAGGTGTGGAAATCGTTCATGCTCACTTGCGCAATATTGCTCAAGGAGGCGGCCTGTAAAAAGGGGCTGTACAAGACCGCGAAACCGACGAGAGCATAAAACACCGCCGGAAAAAAAGTAAAAAATATCGTTGTGCGTTTCATATTCATCGTAACTCGTGCCTGAACGGAAACCCAAAATTTTGTTTCGGGAATGAGCGAAGCGAATTCCCGAAACGCCGGAACGCCGAGGTTTCGGGAATTCCTTCGTCATTCCCGAAACAGTCTGGCCGGGGTTTTCGGTCAGGCACTAACTCAAACCATTGACAATCCCAGTCTATCCAGTGGTCCATTTGCCAGGGGTCTGTTTTTGCCACGGCTGCCACGCCGCAAGCGCTATATGCCCCCGGCGCAATTCCGTCCGGCAGGATCATATCCAAAATCATAAATGAATGCCGGCCTTTTAAGCCGGTTTGGTTGGGCAGAATAACACCGGGCGGGCTAAAAGAGAGCGGATCAGCGATGCTGATAAAATCCCCTTGCGGCAAAAGAACCGCGGCATACAAGTCGTATAACTCGTCAGGCGCCGAATCGCCGTTGGTTTCCAAAGCGAATTGCAGCAGTTCGCCAGTTTGGTACGCAGACCCGTTTAATGCCACAGTTGTCATCACTGGCGAAGCCGCCGCCACGACATTCGCCGGGGTGGCCCGCCAACGCAATCTGCCGTTGCCGAGTTGACCGGCGGGGTTATCCCCCCAACAGCTAACCGCGCCGCTCGCGGTCAGCGCGCAGCTATGGCGGTTGCCCGCGGTTATCGCGGTTACGCCGCTTAAGTCCGCCACCTCCACGGGTACAAAACTGTCGACCGTCGTACTGTCACCGAGCTGGCCGTCACTGTTGTTCCCCCAGCATCTGACCGTGCCGGCCGTGGTCAGCGCACAACTGTTGTTGCCACCCGCGGCTATCACGGCCATGCCGCTTGCATTCGTTACATTTACGGGGACGGAACTGTCGTCCGTCGTGCCGTCGCCAAGCTGGCCGGAGGAATTCTTTCCCCAACATCTAACCGTGCCGCCCGCGACCAGTGCGCAGGTGTGGGATTCGCCCGCGGCTATCGCAACCACATCGCTTAGGTTCACCACTTCCACGGGTACGAAACTGCCGTCCCACCGCTGGCTGTCGCCGAGTTGGCCGTACCAACCGCCTCCCCAGCATATAACCGTACCTCCCTCGATGAGCGCGCAGGTATGCCACAAGCCCGCGGCTATCGCGGTCACATTGCGTAAACCAGCCACCTTCACAGGCACGAAACTGTCGGTTTCCGTGCCGTCGCCGAGTCGGCCTGCTGTGTTGCCTCCCCAGCACATGACCGTTCCATCCGCGATCAGCGCGCAGGTGTGTTCTTCACCCGCGGCTATCGCGGTCACGCCGCGCAAGTCCGTCACTTCCACGGGTACAAAACTGTCGGTTTCCGTGCCGTCGCCGAGCCGACCAGACCAATTGGCCCCCCAGCACCTGACCATGCCGTCTACAGTCAGCGCGCAGGAATGAAACGAACTCACGGTTATCGCGGTCACATCGCGTAAGCCCATTACGTCAACAGGAATGGTGCTGGTGGTCGCCGTGCCGTCACCGAGTTCGCCTGATCCGTTCCCCTCCCAGCATCTGACCGTTCCATCCGCGATTAGCGCACAAGTGTGGGCGGCGCCCGCGGCTATCGAGGACGCGCCGTGTAAACCCGTCACCTCCACGGGGACGGAACTCCGGATCGCCGCACCGTCGCCGAGTTGACCGTGATAGTTGCCTCCCCAACATCTAAGCCTGCCGCCCGCGATTAAGGCGCAAGAATGAGATCCGCCCGCGACTATCGCGGTCGCTCCGCTTACTCCTGTCACATCTGTAAATATGGAATTGGAGGTCTCCACGTTACCGCCAAGTTGACCGCTATCGTTGTCTCCCCAGCACCTGACCATGCCGTTTTCGATCAACGCACAGGTGTGGGACACGGCAATGGCTATTGCGGTCACACCGCGTAAGCCCGTTATTTCAACGGGGATGAGATTGAGGGTTGTCATACCGTCGCCAGCGTCGAGATACCCCCAGCATTTAACCGTGCCGCCTGCGATCAGCGCGCAAGTGTGGCTGCCCGCGGCTATTGCGGTTACGTCGTGCAACCCTGTCACGTCCACGGGTACGGGGCTGTCGGTTGTCGTGCCGTTGCCGAGCTCGCCGTATTCGTTCCATCCCCAACACTTGACCGTGCCGCCCGTGATCAATGCACAGGCGTGGAGCGAGCCTATGGCTATCGCAGTTACACCACTCAAGCCCGTCACCTCCTCGGGCATGGAATTGGAACCGACGGTTACGTCGCCGAATATCATGAACACGCTGTTCTCCCAGCACTTGACCGTGCCATCCATGATCAACGCACAACTGTGTTGCACGCCCGCGGCTATCGCGGTCACGCCTTGCAAGCCTGCCACCTCCACGGGTACGGGGCTTTCCGGGTTCTCTTTGCTCCACCTTCCCCAGCACTTGACCGTGCCGTCCGTACTCAGCGCGCAACTGTGCCGCAAGCCCGCGGCTATCGCGCTGATGCCGCTCAAACCTATTACGTCCACAGGCACGGAACTGTCGATCCTCGTGCCATTGCCAAGTTGGCCGACCTAATTCGCGCCCCAGCATCTGACCGTGCCGCCCGTGGTCAACGCGCAGGTGTGAGACCAACTCGCTGCCACTTGCGTGATATCCTGTAAGGAACCAGCCCATAAAAGGGGACTGTACAAACCCGTAAAACCGGCAAGCCCCAAAAGCGCCGCCCGGAAAAAGGCGGAAAATATCGTTATGCATTTGATTTTCATATTTTAGTGCCTGAACGAAAACTCCATTTTGTGCTTTTCCTTGGCAAAGCGTAACACACTGCAAGCCCTGTGTCTGCATATTTTCTTCGCTCTCACGCTCCTGTGTCACTGCCATTAAGTTAGGAATAACGAAAAAATAACTTCCCCATAATTCTGAAACAACGAAATACGCGAAACACACGAAAAAAACGGGCCTCCGGCTTTGGCCCTTTGTCATCCCGGGGCGATCCCCGGACAAAGCCCGATACCCCGCCGGAGCAGGTTTGTAACCTGCTCCGAAACGTTTTTTCCTGATTCTAACGGATTCTGTGGGTAACAAAATCAATGAGTTAGCCCGCAGAATCGGGCGGTACGGAGAGTACATATGGGCCTGGTTCCAACGGATTTTCTGTGGACTGCTAATACAGGGG
>JAAEPW010000289.1 GCA_024232355.1 Chloroflexota bacterium
CCGGACCAGGCGCCCGACCTCACGGAATTCATCCGGATCCTGGACTCGGATGAAGCTGTCCAGCATGACTCGGCACTCTTTGCCGCAGCTGCTGGCTCCCCTCGGCCTATGGGGGTTCATGCTGTTCAGCCCAAGGGGCGTGCAAAACGTCAGGGTTCATACAAGGGGAATAAGGGAAGTGGTAGCACGCAATCACAGGGCAAGTGCATGGGCTGTGGCTCGGGAAACCACAGGTCCAAAGATGGTTCGTGCCCGGCTAACAACGCGGAGTGCAGATTTTGCCACAAGATAGGTCACTTTGAGAGCATTTGCATCACTAAGCAAAAATCGCAAGCCGCATCTACAGCGCACAAAGGTGGTGGCAAAACCCTCAAGTGTATCACACACAGTCTACACGCAGTAGCAAACACCGCTCTAGCCAGCATGCCGTATACAACTACATTACACCTACGAGCTCCTGACGGGAAACTACATACGACTGTTGGTGAACTGGACTCAGGTAGCTATTGCTCCATCATTTCGCGGGCCGTTTTCGACGCAGAGTTCCCTAAGCTGCCCCTTCGGTGCCTCAAGGGCCCCAGCTATGCTTTTGGGGGGACTCCCATCTCTGGTCTGGAAGGCTCGTTCAACGTCGCAGTTCTGGCCAATGGCAGGGAATGTTCA
>JAAEPW010000290.1 GCA_024232355.1 Chloroflexota bacterium
CATTTTGGCCGATTTTATGGGTGAAAACGTGCTCATACTTGAAAAGTTGGCAGCGAAGGACATTCTGGTCGCTCCAAGATGGTTTTTTTGCATCGACGAGACGATGTTTGACAGATTTCAAGCCCAAACCGGTACGACTTTTTGAGACTTTGCCCGGTACGACTTTATGAGACTCGACAATAGTTAGTGATGATGGATCATCACCGAAACGTCACTATTGACAAGCGACGACCATCGATAAAATACACAAGTCAAAGACTCGGAAAAGTCAAAGCCGATTCACCGCTCACGTATGCCGTTACCGCTAGGGCGCGCTGAGTGCGATCGCAAAAACAGTTGCCACCAGCGCGACCAGTACGCCAACCACGATCAGAGCAACCGACGTGCGTTCCACTTGGTGACGAAAGCGCCCTGTGGCCCATAGGAAAAGACCTACAGCCAACGCAATGCCGCCCAACACCCCCGCAGTATAGGTAAAAGCCGTGGTCATCAAGTTTGGCAAATCCACTCGCACGATCAAACGGTCAAAGTATCTAAGGGAGAGACTGCTTCCCAGAAAAGCATATCCACTACCAACCAGTACACCAACCAGCATCAAAGCGATTCCTTTGAATCGCCCTTGACCTCTTTCCAGCCAGATCGTGATGGCTCCCAGTACAAGCAGGGCCAACGCGAACGTAAATACGACGATAGAGATAAACTCGATCACTGGATGCCAACCTCTCGCGAGTTACAGTCTGCGTCACAACTCGCAGTGTGTGCTCTTAAAACAGCGTTAATTGCTCTGCCTCGGCAGGAGGAGGAGACTCGACCATCTGCGCTGCCTGTTCGATCAACTCGGGAATACGACGCATGTCCTCTTCAACTGTACGTCTCAAGCTGGGCTGATGTAATGCGGCTGCAGGATGATACATCGGATAGTAAACCACACCGCCAATCTTTCTTGGTTGGCCGTGAATATGAGAGATGCGTGCTTTGGGAAAAGCGCGCGCCATCGAGAAACGTCCCAACGTCACTACCAACTTGGGCTGAACGAGTTCAATTTGCCGGTCGAGAAACGGCTTGCAAGCATCTGTCTCTTCAGGCAATGGATCACGGTTACCGGGCGGACGGCACTTGATGACGTTGGCGATAAAAACGTCCTTGCGCTTTAAGTCAATACTACTCAGCAATTCATCCAGAAACTTGCCTGCTGCCCCCACAAAAGGACGACCCTGCTGGTCTTCGTGGAAACCTGGTGCTTCACCGATGAACATGATATTCGCATTCTCCGGCCCCTCACCGGGCACGGCTGTGGTTCGTCCCTGATGCAAAAGACACCGCGTACACTTGGCGACCTCTGCGGCCAGTGTCTCCAACTCTGACACGCTTCCCTCCTCTTATTTGTCATCTATGTTTACGTTATCTGCACTCGTACAAAAACCGTTCTTGATTATAGCGTATCCCCATTATTTTGTCCAACGCTTTGCCCAGCATCCTCTTGCCAAAAGTGCAAGCGCGCTTCCAAGAAGCAGCGCATTTCGGCCAATCGTGCATGATAGGCATCTAGATTCACTCCTACTTCCATCAACCAGGCATCCTCGCCATCGCGATAATAGCCGTGATGTACACCCGTGAATCGAAAGCCGTACTTGCGATACAAACGCTGGGCCACATGGTTAGAAGGGCGCACCTCCAACGAAACCACATTGGCTCCTTGCAGCAGTGCCTTTTCCAGCGCTGTCAATAGCAACAGTTCTCCCAACCCTTGCCCACGCCAATCGGGGTGTATGGCAATAGTACTGATGTGTGCCTCGGTGAGCCGAAACCTGAAACCCACGTAACCAATTATCCGACTCTCCCTCGATAGGTTCAACGCATTACGCAAACGGTACATCCACCTCTGTTTAGAGGAAACAGTTTCATTTGTCATCGGTTTCAACAAGGTATAGTAAAACGACCGATTGAACTGTTTTAACTCGTGCAAATAGGATGACGCCTGCCAAGGCGTGGGGAAAGACTGTTGATCAATTGCGGTCACCGTCGCAACGTCGCTTGGTTCCATCGGACGAATGACAAAAGGGAGGGGACGGTTCATCACGCCGTATGCCAAAAACTCATTGCAGATAGAGAGGCGTTAACGTTGCCGGGTCGTCTGTTGCACCCCGGTTCAACCGTTGCCATGCCACCTCGGCCAGGAAACCGGCCCGTCGCAATCTCGCCGCAGGCGGCAAGAGCACAGACAATTCGCCGAGAGCAGCCAGCGCGTCGCTTCCGGCCGGGTCAACCTCACCACAAAACAGGGTCGGGGATGCGATCTCTTCCACCAAATCCGACCAGGTTGTCAGGCACGGTTCTTTGTGTACAGACCACTCCCCGCCTCGCCAACGATAGATTGCGGCACAGATGCGCTTTCTCCCCGCTTGCAACACCACGCACAACGGACGGCGATCTCGCCCCTGGGCTGCCGCAACCACGTCGAGCGTCGGTACACCGATTAGTGGTAGCCCCCGTGCCAGGGCCAGTCCTTTTGCCACAGCTATACCTACTCGCAGCCCGGTGAATGATCCCGGACCTCGCGTCACCGCGACCCCACTGAGATGGTCAGCATCAACACCAAGTTGATCCAACGCAGCGACGAGACGCGGCGACAACTCGACGGTATGACGGCGTGGCGATTCCCACGTGTGCTCTATCCGTACCCGAAACCCATCGTGCAAGGCCAAGCTAGCGTATCCAGTAGAAGTATCAATCGCAACCAACATATCAAGCTCCAAAAGCTGCTCGCCGAAACTCGCGCAGCAGTGCTGTATGACGCTCTCCTTGTGCAGTAAAGTACAAAGCTCGTCGGGCCTGATCAGCCCGTTCGGAAAAATCCAATCTGACCCATAAATGCTCGGGCGGTATCAACGAGCGCGCCCGCTCTGCCCATTCGATTACAAAAACCGAGTGCTCGTCTCCCAGATACTCGTCCACCCCCAAACTCAATGTCTCGTCCGCGCCAGAGAGACGGTACAAATCCATGTGATAAAGTCGCAGATCATGAACGTTCCCAGGACGTGTGTACTCGCGAACCAAAACAAAAGTGGGGCTGATAAGAAGCTGCCCCACCCCCCAACCCCGTCCCAGCCCTTGCGCCAGACAAGTTTTACCCGATCCTAACGCGCCCTCCAGACAAATTACGTCCCCACCTTGCAGCAAAGCTCCCAGACGTGCGCCCAAGCGCTGCGTCTGATCAGGATTACGACTCACAAACTCCAAAGTCTGCTGATTGAGAATTGGGGCCACCGGGAATGCCTCCTACCATAAGGGATTGACTTGAATGATTATACAACCGTTATCCAAGCTCGACAAGCTGTTAGCAAATAAACCTCTCCAACCATTAGGCTTTGCCAGTTTTTAACTCGTCCCAAAATTTACACTGGAAAAGCTCGCAAATCGTATGCGAGTTACAAAACAACCGGAAAAGCTCAAGGAATTCCGTCACAATCTGCCTTTTCAAAATGTCGTTGACTGGATCACAAAATCTGTTTGGGAAATTTATTTCTCCAGAATTCCCTTACATCAGATCAGATTGCATCACTGGCTAATCCGTGCTAAACTACCCTTGAAAAGAGATTGTTCAATTTTCTATTTGATCTAGACTCATCGGGCGTGGGGATTTCGGACCACTGACATTGAGAATAGGCACATAAATTTGCAAATGGAGACACTTGTGGACAGACGAACGATTCACATCTTGTTAGTAGAAGACGATCAGGGACACACTAAACTGATACGTCGTGCCTTTGACAGAGCCTCCTCTGACACCCAGTTCAACTTGACAGCAGCGAGCAGCCTGGAAAAAGCGCGAGACTGCCTAACAGAATTTCTGCCGGACATGGTCATTGCCGATTGGATCTTGCCAGATGGACAAGGAGTAGAACTTTTACTCATCGGAGATGAGCCATACAAAACCCGCCCTTTCCCAGTGGTGATAATGACCAGCCACGGAGACGAACATATGGCGGTAGAAGCGATAAAAGCAGGGGCGTTAGATTACGTGGTCAAGTCGACAGACACCTTGGCCGATATGCCGCACGTCGTCGAGCGGGCTCTGCGAGAATGGGGATACATTACCGATCGCCGGCGAGCCGAGGAAGAAACAAAACATTTGCGCAATTATCTAAAGAATATCGTCGACTCGATGCCCTCCATACTAGTGGGAGTAGATTTGGAAGGCCGAGTAACGCAGTGGAACTGGGAGGCAGAAAAGGCAACGGGGGTAACGGCCATCGAAGCGCAGGGACGCGCACTGTCCGATGTATTTCCACAATTGACCGACGAGATGGAAAAGGTCCGGCAGACCATCCGAGATCGGCTGCCACAAAAGAACGAAAAAGTAGTCCGCGAAAACAACGGCGAGAAATACTATTCAGACGTGACCATCTACCCATTGGTGGTCAATGGCGTCGAAGGAGCCGTAATCCGTGTGGATGACGTAACAGAGCGCGTGCGCATTGAAGAAATGATGCTCCGATCAGCCAAAATGGCCAGCATCGGTGGGTTGGCGGCGGGTGTAGCCCACGAGATCAACAATCCCCTAGGCGCAATGATGCAGAGCGCCCAGATACTGCAAATGAACTTTGACACCAAGCTCCCCCGTACCCGCGAGCGCTTGCAAAAGTGTGGCGTAGACCCCGACGGGCTGGACCGTTACCTGCAAGAACGAAAGCTGAACGAATATCTGAACGGCATCCGGACTGTCGGAGAGCGTGCAGCCAAAATCGTCTCTGATCTACTCAGTTTTTCACACAAAAGTTCTTCCGAAACCAAACCTCACGATCTGAACACACTGGTGAGACAAACGCTCGATTTGGCAGCAACCGACTATGACCTAAAGAAAAAGTATGATTTTCGAGATATGGAAATCATATGGAATCTGGCTCCCAACTTGCCGCACGTGACCTGCGATGGACAGCAGATTCAGCAAGCAGTGCTCAACCTGGTGCGCAATGTCGCTCAGGCCATAGCAGAAAAAAAAGAGAAAAAGGGACAACTAACGCTGCGCACGTCGTGGCGAGAAAACTGGGCACGGTTGGAGGTAGAGGACAACGGGCCAGGCATCCCAGAAGATAGACGAACACGGCTGTTTGAACCGTTCTTTACCACCAAAGAAGTGGGAGAAGGCACAGGGTTGGGGTTGTGGTTATGCTGGTCCATCGTCGTGGAACGTCACCAGGGACGAATATGGGCAGAAGCAACCGTGGAAGGTGGCAGTCGCTTTGTGATCGAACTGCCATTATAAAAAAATCAACACAATCCTGCAATTTAGGGAATTCCAAAAAATAAATCTCCCAAACAGATTTTGTGATGCAGTCAACGACATTTTGAAAAGGCAGATTGTGACGGAATTCCTCGAGCTTTTCCGGTCATTTTGTAACTTGGGCGATTTATGAGATTCTCCGCCGTAAATTTTGGGAGGATTTAAGAACTGTAAAAGCCTTACACAATGGTGAAAAGAGAGAAGAAATGGCAACCAAAAAGCCTATATCCAACCGAATCTTGATCATCGACGACGAGACATTGATCCGCCGCACCCTATCCGACTATTTGACCGAATTAGGCTATGAGACTGTCACGGCCGCCAATGGCATCGAGGGAATAAAGTATGCCCGATCGGAAGAATTTCACGCGGTCATGATAGATTTGCGTATGCCCCATATGGATGGTATGGAAGTCATCGACACGCTCAGCGCCGAGCAGCCAGGGCTTCCTCTGGTGGTCGTCTCTGGAACAGGTGTGTTGAGCGATGCCATTGAAGCACTGCGACGAGGCGCGTTGGACTATATCTCTAAACCCATTCAGGATATGGATGAAATCGTGTTCGTGATCGAACGGGTACTAGAAAGAGCGCGTCTCGTCGCTGAACGCGACCAATACCAACGAGAACTGGAACAACTCAACCGTTCATTAGAAGCTGAAGTGATCCACCAAACCCAAGATTTACGGGCACAGAATCGCGGTCTGGCCGCACTTAACCAGATCGCTTCTGCCATCAGTAATCCACTAGACTTGGACATTATGCTCAATCGTGCCATCGACGCTGCCATAGCCGCCACCGAGGCCGACGGCGGCGCAGTGCGGCTACTCAACCCGGCAACTGACCAACTGGTTATCGCAGCCGCGCGTGGTTTACCCGAACACTATCTTGAATCAGCCCAAGCCATTCCGTTAGGAGAGGGGATCGTTGGCCAAGTAGCACAAAGTGGTAATCCCCGCCTTGGGCACGATTTTGACAATGATCCCTGGATGATCTCTTTGGAGACCGATGGATTCCACGCCTATCTGTGCGTTCCGTTGCGTGCCGGTGATGAGGGCGTTTCGCTTAGCGAAGCAGACAAAAAGCACTCTATTGTAGGCACTTTGGGAATTTCCAGGCGGGCCAAGCGTGACTTTAACACCCGTGAGATCGAACTATTGGCCGTCATTGGTAACCAAGTTGGCGTGGCCGTGGCACGAGTCAGACATGCCATCGATCTGGAACGGGCCAACGCTCAACTAGAGCGACTGCTGGCCCAAATCCGGGAGCATGCCCAACGAGTGCAACAAATCGTGGACACGGTACCAGAAGGGGTGCTTCTGCTGGATACCAACCGGCAAGTCGTATTGGTCAATCCAGAAGCAGAGCGAAATCTACAGATTCTGGCGGCCGTCAGTGTTAGAGATACCATCACTTACCTGGGTGACCGCTCTCTGGATGAATTGCTGATCTCCCCTCCCAAGGGACTATGGCACGAAGTAGCCACAGACGGCCAGATCTTTGAGGTCATTGCCCGCTCCGTAAGCCGAGCGACTGAATCTAATCCTACACCAGGCGGATGGGTGATGGTCATTCGAGACGTAACTCGAGAGCGTGAAATTGAACAACGCATTCAGCAGCAAAACCGGTTGGCCGCCGTAGGTCAGTTGGCGGCTGGCATCGCCCACGATTTTAACAACATTATGGCAACTGTTGTTCTATATGCTCAGATGGTGGGGCGAGCAGAGGGATTATCAGATCGGAACCGGGAGCGAATGGCAACAATCAACCTACAGGCCCAACATGCCACCAAACTGATTCGGCAAATCCTCGACTTTAGCCGGCGCACAGTGCTCAATCAGCAACCGATGGATTTACTGTCTCTCCTAAAAGAACAAGTCAAGCTGTTGAAACATACACTGCCGGAAACTATTCAGATCGAATTGACCCATGGATCAGACGAACACACGATCCATGGCGATCCAACACGCATACAACAAGTACTGATGAACCTGGCGATCAACGCCCGAGACGCGATGCCAGAGGGCGGAAACCTGAACATCCGACTGGAACGGATATGGATAGATGAACTTGACGCAGTACCACTGCCAGAAATGGAGATCGGAGAATGGGTACAAGTGACGGTCTCAGACACCGGAGCCGGCATCCCACCCGACCTACTGTTGAGCATCTTTGACCCGTTTTTCACCACCAAAGCACCAGGCGAAGGGACCGGGCTAGGACTGGCACAAGTATACGGCATCGTGACGCAGCACGAGGGCTACATTGACGTGATCTCAGAGATAGAGAAAGGCACAACCTTTACCTTTTACCTGCCCGCTCTATCAATAACCGAACAGGAGACCCTAGAAACCGATATACCCTTCCTAGTTCAAGGACACGGAGAGACACTGCTAGTCGTTGAGGATAACACAATGACGCGCGATGCCGTGGTAGATGCCCTGCAGAACTTGAACTATTGCGTGTTTGAGGCAGTCAACGGCCAAGGGGCCCTGGCTGTTTTCGAGGAGCACCAGGATCAAATCAGTTTGGTGATAACAGACCTCGTAATGCCAGTGATGGGAGGGCAAGCACTGTTTTACGCCCTAAAGCAGCTTGACCCAACCGTAAAAGTAATCGCGTTGACCGGTCACCCGTCAGGAGAAGAAGTAGAAGGTATGCAAGAGGACGGACTCTTGGATTTGATTGAAAAGCCTCTAAAACTGGAGGATTTGGCTCTGGTGGTCAATCAAGCGCTAGCTGGCACAAAAATCTAATCTAGTTCCTTGCAAGATTCGGGACGAGCCATTCAAAGCAAGTGGTCACCGCTTTATGGTCGAACTGCCCATTACGCACCATTTGTCGAACGGATAACAGGGAGAACGATCGGATGCAGGAAATGGATCCAACAAACTCACCAGGCAACGAACACACTGCGCCTGATCGAGTCTTGATTATTGAGGATGACGCCATCATACGCCACGCTCTGGCCGATTATTTGAGAGACTGGGGATATGAAACCACTACAGCAGCCGATGGTGCCGAGGGAATAGCCCTGGCGCGATCTGGGCAATTCCACATCATCTTGGCAGATATGCGCATGCCTCATATGGATGGATTACAAGTCGTTGCCACACTCAAGACCGAGCAACCCGACTTGCCCGTGGTCATTGTTTCTGGAACCGGTGTATTGACAGACGCTATCGAGGCTATGCGCCAAGGTGCGTGGGACTATATCGCCAAACCTATCCAGGATATGGGAGATATAGTGGTCGTCATCGAACGGGTGTTGGATAAAACACGTTTGATCACCCAACGAGCACAGGCAGAACAATCATTACGAGAGAGTGAAAAGGCATTGCGCCGACGCAACCGCGACCTGACCTTACTCACCCGGGTAAGTCAGGAACTCGGCGTCACACTAGACATGGAACAAGTTGCCGAACGATTGCTGCAAGCTGTCGTAGAGACCATCGGCACCGAAAGTGCTTCGGTCTGGATGTGGGATGACAGATCGGGGCCAGACATCAAATTGGTCTGCTATGCGGTCTTTCGCCAGGATCGGAATCGCTCTCTGCTCGGTATGCGCCTGCGCCCCGGACAGGGAGTCGCCGGTTGGGTAGCACAAAATGGCAAGAGTGTGATCCTCAACAATGCGCGAGACGACCCCCGCTTTTCTGCCGGTGCGGATAAACAAACTGGTTTTCACACAGATTCATTGCTCACGGTGCCATTGCGCGCTCGCTATGCGACGATCGGTGTCCTAAGCGTGGTGAACAAGCTAGAGGGCGATTTTGACGAGGGAGATCTGACCTTGGTCGAAACACTGGCCACCTCAGCTGCCATCGCCTTTGACAATACCCACCTGGTCCAAGCCTTGCGAAACCGCACCGCCGAGTTGCAAGCCAGCAACGAGGAACTGAACGCCTTTGCCCATACGGTGGCTCACGATCTCAAAGGCCTGGTGGGCATTATCACCGGCTATGCCGCTGTGATGAGAAAACGTTTGACCTCTATGCTTTCCAAAGAGTTGCAGCAGGATCTGGATATTGTTGAGCAAACTGGTCACAAGATATCTAGCGTCATTGATGAATTGCTCCTGTTTGCCAAAATGCGCAGGCTAGAAGACGTCGAGGTGCATCCACTAGATATGGCCCGGATTGTGGCGGAAGCTCAAAAACGCCTGACCATGATGATTGATGAGCACCAAGCCGAGATTATCCTACCGGACGATTGGCCTGTGGCATTGGGGTATGGGCCGTGGATAGAAGAAGTATGGGTCAATTATCTAAGTAACGCGCTCAAGTATGGAGGAAAACCGCCACGCGTAGAACTAGGGTACAACCCATTGGATCAGCAGCCAACGCGCCACACCCCCGACGATTCGAACGAGTGCAAGCAAGTCTCGGCGATGCGCTTTTGGGTTCGCGACAACGGCCCGGGGTTAACGCCCAAAGAGCAAAAGCGGTTGTTCACACCATTCACGAGGCTCGAACGAGGCCGCATCGATGGGCACGGCTTGGGATTGTCTATCGTGCGACGCATCATAGAAAAACTAGGCGGCAAAGTAGGCGTGGAGAGCCCCGTCCACCAACTCGAAACAAGTTCTTGGCCCCAGACCGATGAGGAGAGCCAAGGCAGTCTGTTTTGGTTCTGCCTGTCGACTCCAAGTTCAAGCGACACAGATTGACATATCGACAAGACAGATTTACAATGTCGGCGGCGGGCTAAACGACACACTTTTCACCTGAATCGAGTTTGGTCGCACATCATCTCGACCTAGCAGTTATCAGAGGAACTTGTAGCATAGGCATGTACCCATTTTTATTCACAAGCCGCCCAAAGAGGCTACACTATATCTACTAGCCGAGTTAGGAAATAATAGTGGAAATACACCAAATAATGCCCGGTTGTCTCTATGGCGACGCAATGGGCAACCAGGCATTTCGTATTCGCAAACTGCTGCGTCAATGGGGTTTCAAATCGCAAATCTATACCCAATCCCGCGATCAACGGGTGGCTGACCCAGGGAAGGACTGCGCTCATTACCCCAGTGCCCCTGACAACCTCCTGATCTTTCATTACTCAACTGGCTCACCGTTGACCGAGTTTGTGCGCCAGTTACCCGACAAAGTGATCGTTTACTACCACAACGTGACCCCTCCAGAATTTATGCAACGCTACAATCCCGAGCTTGCAACCTTGTTGGAACAAGGGCGTCGAGAGTTGATGCTTTTTAAAGCTGCCCCTTTGGCCTGGGCAGCATCAGAATACAACCGTCAAGAAATGTTAAACATGGGATTCAAACAAGTTGCCGTCATGCCATACTTTGTCTACCTAGACCAGATATTGGCCTCGGCCAACAGTCCGGCAGGACGCGAAATCACAGCCCGTTACGACGATGGATGGATCAACATCCTGTTCGTCGGGCGGTTAGCGCCCAACAAACGCCAGGACGATCTCATTCGCGCGTTCAACTATTTTCACCGGCTCGTGAACCCTCGTTCCCGGCTGATTTTGGTCGGCTCTGATCTCAACGCACCAGGGTATCGCCTGGAATTAGAAACTATGACCAAGGTTCTCGGCCTCGATCACGTTCATATCCCCGGTTCGGTAGGTCTGCGTGAAGGGTTGGGCGGCTACTACCAGGCCGCCTCGGTCTTTCTCTGTCTCAGCGAGCACGAGGGATTTTGCATCCCGTTGCTAGAGGCTATGGCCTTTGACGTGCCCGTACTGGCCTTTAAAGCGACAGGCGTACCCTTTGCCCTGGAAGAAGCGGGGATTTTGGTCACCCGCAAACAGTACGACGTGATTGGCGAGCTAATCAACATACTGGCGCACGACGAGGGCCTGCGTCAGCGCGTCATCGCCCGCCAGCGCCAGCGCCTGGCGGAATTCGCACCCGCCACCACCACCAAGTGCCTGCGACAACACGTGGACTATATCGTGCACCAGCAGGCAACCTAGGCTTGCAACCAGTGGAGAACAAGAAAGCTTTACAGCCGTAGCCGCGCTTTCCATAGCGCGCGGTATAGAAACCGCGACTACACTTTTTATACTTTCCTATACTACTAGAAAAGTGCAGTGAACGTTTGTCTGAGGAATATAGAACAATGGATAACGACAACCTGAAACAAGTCATCGAAATTCGCGATTCGGAAATAGACGCCGATGCTGTCGTGCGTCAGATTCGTGAAAACATCCGCCAGCGCCGATCTCAAGCCAAAGCTCAAGGGTTAGACTATGAAGCCTTTGCCGAGGGATCGCACGCCTCGCCAGACACCTCGCGCTTTGACCGCAAACTCTATTATAACTTGCGCTGGTTGAGTATGGGCTATTATAAAATTGGCGTTGGGCTGTCGCTCACCGAATCTCGTATCCCCCTCGTCGCGCCGTTGGTACAACGTGTTCGTGCCGCTTTGCATCACTTGGTCATCTTTTACACAAATATGCTCGCCGGGCGGCAAATTCGTGTCAACGAGTATATGGTCCGGACGCTAACTGGGTTGGCCGAGGTCTTGGAAAAGGACACAACGTCAGGCGAGATTGAGGCGCTGCGTCAGGAAGTCGCCGATTTACGAGCGCAACTGAGACAATTGGAAGCTAAAATGGAGACTGGAGCGGAAACGTAATGGAAATACACCAAATAATGCCCAGTTTTCTCTACGGTGATGCCGTGGGAAATCAAGCATTTCGTATCCGCGAACTGCTGCGCCAGTGGGGCTTCAAGTCTCAGGTGTATGCCCAGTTCCGCGATCAGCGCTTGTCTGATCGGGGGAAGGATTACGCCCATTACCGTGGCAATCCTGACAACATTGTGATTTTCCATTACGCCTCTGGCTCCCCGTTGACCGAATTTGTCCGCCAGTTGCCCGATAAAGTGATACCATATTATCACAACGTGACACCTCCGGAATTTATGCAACACTATAATCCAACACTGGCTGACCGGTTGGAACGGGGACGTCGAGAGTTGTTACTTTTTAGAGATGCCCCCTTTGTCTGGGCAGACTCGGAATACAATCGCCAGGAAATGCTGGCCTTGGAATTCGACCAAGTGACCGTGATGCCGCTGTTCATCAATTTTGACGAGATGCTGGCCGCAGCCGATAGTCCGGCGGGGCGCGAAATCGTGGCCCGCTACGACGACGGGTGGGTCAATCTCTTGTTTGTCGGGCGTGTGGTGCCAAACAAGTGCCAGGACGATCTCATCCGTGCGTTCAATTATTACCACCAACTCGTGAATCCTCGTTCCCGGCTGATCTTGATCGGCTCCGACTTGAGCGTGCCGGGTTACCGCCTGGAATTGGAAACTATGACTGAGGTCTTTGGAATCGAACACGTTCACATTCCGGGGGTAGTGAGTTTGGGAGCGCTGGGAGGCTACTACCAGGCAGCCACAATCTTTCTCTGCCTCAGCGAGCATGAAGGATTCGGCATTCCGTTGTTAGAGGCAATGGCTTTTGACGTGCCCGTGCTGGCCTTTAACGCGACAGGCGTCCCCTATGCAATGGGAGAGGCCGGAATATTGGTCAACCACAAACGCTACGACGCGATTGGTGAATTGATCGACCTGCTGGCACACGACGAGGGCTTGCGCCAGCGCGTGATCGCCCGCCAGCACCAGCGCCTGGCAGACTTTGCGCCTAGCACCACTGCCGAATGTCTGCGGCAACACGTGGACCATATAGTGCACTCTTGCGAATAGGAATAAATTGCATGCGAATCCTTCATCTTTGCTTACGGTATTGGCCTGCCTGTGGTGGTGCCGAGGTCCACTTGGGAGAATTCTCCACGCGGCTAGCTGCCGAGGGACATCAAGTGACAGTGGCAACGAGCGACGCTTTGGACTTTGAACTGTTCTGGGACCCTCGTCGCCGCCGGATAGACAAGCTGCAAGAACAACATAACGGCGTCCATATTCTCCGTTTTCCCGTGCGTCATTTGTTGGCATTTCCCCTGGCGTATGCCGCCTGGCGCCGTCTTTTGTGGATTTTGTCGGCTGTCCGCCCGGTCCCGATAAGCGTACTCTTCCGTCTGGCGCGCTTTTCACCATGGGTGCCTGACCTGTGGCACTGGCTAGAGCATAACGACGAATCCTTTGACCTGGTCGCGGCGATGGGTGTCATCTTTGAGCCGGTAGTCGAGATGGGACTGCGCTTTGCCCGACGCCAAGACCTGCCGTTCGTCATCTACCCCTTAACCCACCTGGGAGCCGGGCCACAACCAGCGCAAGACCCGCCCAGCCGCTTTTACACGATGCGTCATCAAATAGACTTGGTGCGCCAAAGTGACGCCGTCGTCGCTCAAACACCAACCGAGCGGACATTCTATCAGGCGCGGGGAGTGCCCGCCGATCGTATCTCTGTCGTTGGCCCAGGCGTCAATCCGAAGGAGGTCGTGGGTGGTAACGGGGAGCGCTTCCGTCGCAACCATAACGTGCAAGCGCCGCTGGTGGTCTTTTTGTCTGCCATGTCCTACGATAAAGGCGCAATCACAACGGTGGAGGCCGTACGCCGCTTGTGGCAGGCCGGACACAATGTCGAGTTGGTTCTGGCCGGAACCTTGCTGACACCCTTTCGGAGCTACCTGGATAGCCTGCCCCCTGCGGATCAGGAACGGCTGCGAGTATTGGGGCGAGTAAGCGACGAGGAAAAGCGCGACATGATGGCTGCTTGTGACATGCTGGTCATGCCCTCACGGGTCGACTCGTTCGGCATCGTTTATTTGGAAGCCTGGCTCTACCGCAAGCCGGTTATCGGCGCTCGTGCTTGGGGCATTAACGATGTGATTACACATGATCAAGATGGCCTGCTGATTCCTTTTGGAGATGAGACAGCCCTAGCAGAAGCGATCACTCATTTGCTCGACCATCCCGATCAGGCAAAAGCAATGGGCATCCATGGTGAAACCAAAGTCTATGAACAGCACACCTGGGAAACCAAATTCACCCAGGTGCACAAGCTGTATCAGGATTTAACAAAATCCATCGAATAGGTAGGAATGTGATGCGTATCCTGCAAGTTGTTCACCAATTTTTCCCCGAACGAGTCGGCGGCACCGAGGTCTACACCCTGGGGCTGAGCAAGGGTTTGATCGAACGCGGGCATCAAGCCGCCGTGTTTCACCGCGCGCCAGACTCGCCAGGGTTGAACAAAGCCGACTGGGAAGGAATACCAACCTATCGAGCCAGCGCAGGATCTATGACGCCTGGATCCGTGTTCCGAGCCAATTTTGGAAACCCGATCTTGAGCAATGCTCTGTCCAAAACGATAACGGATTTCCGGCCCGACTTGATCCACTGGGAACATTTGATGGGATTGCCGTTTTCTCTCGTTGCGCAAGCAGATCATAACGGCATCCCATCGGTGATGACTCTGCACGACTATTGGATCATCTGCGCCAACGCGCAACTCTTAACCAACTATGATGACAGCCTGTGTACGGGACCGCGCCAAGGCGGGCTGAACTGTGCCCGCTGCGCCATAGCGCGGGCAGGCGCGCCGTTCCTCTGGCCGGGCGCGCCGATTCTGCTGCCCCTGTTTATTCGACGCCGCCAGTTGCTCCGGCGCGCGCTGGCCCGTGTCGCGCACTTTATTTCCCCCTCTCGTTTTCTCAGACAGCAGGCAATAGCCTGGGGAGTGGATGCCGATATACTGTCTCACCTGCCGAACGGCATCGACATCACCGGTGTACGCCCGCGCGCGCCTCGCGGTGATAAAACCGTGCATTTTGCCTACATTGGCGGCCTGGCTCCTCAAAAAGGCGTCCACGTGCTCATTGAGGCCTTTAACGAACTGAACCGCGACGCCACACTGGAAATCTATGGCGACATAACCCAGTTCCCGGATTACGGCCTCCGGCTACAAACATTGGCCCGCTCGCCACACATCACCTTTGGCGGACGGTTGGACCGCAGCGGCGTGTGGGAAGTAATGTCCAAAGCCGATGCCCTGATGGTACCATCGCTGTGGTACGAGAATGCGCCAGTGGTCATGCAAGAAGCGTGCGCGGCCAAAATCCCCATAATCACCTCGAAACTAGGCGCGCTCGACGAATGGGTTCAGGATGGCGCGAATGGCCTGCTGGTACCACCTGGAGATGTGGACCAGTGGCGGACCACACTGCGACGCTTGGTCGATGAACCAGGTCTGCTGGCACACCTGGAAGCGAACGCCCGTCCGCCAGTGTCATTAAACGCACACTTTGACCAGGTAGAGAGCATCTACCTTGGACTCGTCCAAGGGAACCATAATACCCCACATACGCGCCTTTAGGAGGATGAATGAATAACAAAGGCGGACGTCAAATCGCCAAAGCAGCAACCCTGGTAATGGCCCTCTTTGTCGTGAGCCGCGTCCTGGGACTGGTGCGCCAGATGGTCTTTGGCGCGATGTTTGGCACCGGCGGCGACCTCGACGCCTATCTGTCCGCGGCCCGCATCCCAGAGACGATCTTTCTCATCGTCGCAGGCGGGGCGCTGGGATCGGCCTTTATCCCCACCTTTGCCGACCACCTGGCAAAAAAAGACCACGCCGGAGCCTGGCGGTTGGCATCGGCCGTTATCAACCTGGCGCTGATCGCGCTGACCGTCCTCGCCGTCCTGACAGCAGTTCTTGCACCGGTGCTGGTGCAAACCATTATCGCCCCCGGCTTTACCGCATCACAGCAAGCGCTCACGACCAGTCTCCTGCGGCTGATGCTGATCTCTCCTATCATCTTTGGTGTGAGCGGCATCGTGATGGGCGCATTGAACGCTCACCAGCATTTCCTCCTCCCAGCACTGGCCCCCGCGGTCTACAATCTCTCGATCATCGGAGGAGCACTGCTGTTGGGGCCGCACATGGGCGTGCGGGGAATGGCGGTCGGCATGGTCATTGGATCAGCGCTGCACCTGCTGGTACAAGTACCGGGACTGTTGCGCTACGGCGCGCGCTACGTTCCCACACTGGGTCTGAACAACCCCAGTGTGCGTGAGGTAGGTCGGCTGATGCTCCCCCGGATGCTGGGAACGACCATCGTTCAACTCAACTTTGTCATCAACAACAGCTTGGCTTCCGGGCTAGGCGAGGGGGCAGTTTCGGCCATCAACTATGCATGGATGCTAATGCTGTTGCCCCAAGGCGTCTTTGCACAGGCCGTAGGGACGGCCGCTTTCCCCACCTTTGCCGCACAGGCGGCCCGTGAGGAGCACGCAGAAATGCGCAGCACATTGGCCGCGACCTTGCGGGCAGTTTTTGCCCTCTGCCTTCCGGCCACGGTAGGATTGATGGTGTTGGGCCGCCCGTTGGTAGCCCTACTCTTTGAACGGGGCGCGTTCGAGACAACCTCGACAGAGGCCGTGGTCTGGGCACTGGCTCTGTACGCGCTAGGGTTGGTAGGGCACGCCGGGATAGAGATCATCGCCCGCGCCTTTTACGCGCTGCACGATACACTCACACCCGTCTGGGTGGGTGGGCTGGCGATGGTCATCAACGTGGTGCTCAGCCTGACATTGCCGGGAATATTCGAGGGCGTCGGATATCCCCCGTATGCAGGACTGGCACTGGCAAACTCTATCGCCACGCTGCTGGAATTGGTAGCGCTGCTGCCTCTGATTCAGCGCCGGATGGGACAGGCTGACGACCAGCACGAATCGGAAGGTCGTCGGACGTTGATCGCTTTTGCCAAGAGCGGGCTGGCATCGCTGGCGATGGGAGCAATCTTGATCGGATGGCAAGCCATCTTGCCCAACGCGGGCACATTGATACTCGGCGGTGGCGGCATCGTGCTGGGTGCGGCGGTTTACGTAGGTGTCGCGCTGCTGTTACGAGTGGAAGAGTTGCAATCCGTGATCAAGTGGGTTCTGCGCCGTCAGGCAAGGTAAAACCGACTGCTCGACAATGAGCATCCTCGCCACCTATGTCGGCAACGTGAAGAAAAACTCGCTCCCTTGGTCGACCTCGCTCTCCACCCCCACTTGCCCGCCGAGCTTTTCCACAATGCGAAGTACAATAGAAAGTCCCAGCCCGTGTCCTTTGGTCCGAACCTGGCCCAGTCGTTCAAAGGGCGAGAATAGACGCTCCTGTTGCTCAGGAGACAGTCCAGAACCATTATCACGCACCCAGAAACGTACAAAGCCATTCGGCTGCGGCGTCGCGCCAAGCTCGATGCGCGGCGGGCGACCGCCATACTTGATGGCATTACTCAAATAATTGGCCCACACTTCTTCGATCCACGCAGCATACCCCCGTGCTACCAGCCAACGATCCGGCAAAATGATTTCGGGTTGATGTTCATCAATCATATGAGCCAGACGTTCCTGGGCCTCGGTTACCAAATACCCCATATGTAGCGGTTCTGTTTGGATCTCTTCCATCGCGCGCACGCTGGATAGCAAGAGCAATTCGTTGATAATGCTATCCATCTTGCGTGCACTCAGCCCGATGAACTGCAAGTTATAATACACCGCTTCTTCTGACATCTGATTCAGACGTCCTTCCAACAGGTCACCAAATCCAATCAGCGAAGTCAGGGGGTTCTTGAGGTCATGGGCCACGGTGTGAGCAAAAGCGTCTAATTCTGCATTCCGTTCCTCAAGTTCGATGGTCCGTTGGCGCAACGCCATCTCTGCTTGCTTGCGCTCAACAATTTCCCTTTGGGCCTGCTCGTACAATCGTGCTTGCCGGATTCCCACCGCCAACAGAATCGCTATTTCAATGGCCGAGTTGATGTGATCAGAGGTAAAGGTCCTGGGATGATTCGCCTCCAAATGCAAAGTGCCGATCAATTCGTCTTGCACGCGCAACGGAACGACCACGTAAGAACGTACTCCCTCCGAATACAGCACCTGCTGCATAGGCGAACGTTCAGGATGCACGCCAAGATCCTCAATCCCGTGAACCAATCCATATCTTGGAGATTGTGTCTCAAACATCTCATAATAGATGTCCACATCTGGTCTTAGGGCAATCTCACCACTGGATTCCGCCGCCAACTTTTTGATCTGGCCCGTCTCCATAACTTCTATGACGATTACCCGTTGGCACAACACCAAATGTCGAATTCGACTTGTGGCTGCCACGGCAATGGTCTCTGCCGACCGCGCAGTCAGAATGGATTGGTCAATCTCGTGCATTGTCCTCAAGCGATTGGCATAGCTGTGCAGGGTCTCTTGAGCCAGCTGGTGTTTGGTGATTTCTTGCTGGAGATCGAGGTTAACCTGTGTCAACTGCTCATTGCTGATCGACAGTTCCTCAGTGCGTGCCACCACCCGTTGTTCCAGTTCCTCGGAAAGCGTTTCCACCTCCACGAGTGCCTTTGAGAAACGTCGGGCGAGGAGGGTGGCCTGAGCCAGAATAAAGATAAAGATGCCCAAAGGGCCAAAATATCCAGTCTGGATGATCTGATTATTGTGTAAAATGTCGTTTATCATTGCCAGGAGCAAAACGAAAAAACACGACAAAAAGATAACAGCACCTTCCCGTTTACGCACCACCGCCAGGACAACGGTACTAAGAAAGTAGACGGCCCCGATCAAAATGACAACTTGGTACGACAGCAACGTATGGGTAAATATCCTGGCCGGTGCAAACAAGATAATGGCCGCAAAAATACCCCCAAAAAATTGGAGAATACGAAGAGACCAGTTAGAGATCTCTTTGGGAAAAAGAATGCGCGCAAACATGATAAAAAGTGGAGGTGTTAAACCAAAAGAGAGATAATTTAACTTTACTACAAACTCCCACTCCAAGTCAGGAAAATAAGAACTGAGAAAATACTCGCCCGTAACCAAGACTCGTAGAGACATCAAAAAACAACAAAGGCCAAAATATAGAGAAGACCTATCTCTTCTTCGAAGCACGAAAAGGACCACGTGGTAGAGCCCCATAATAAAGAGGCTGCCGAACAAAAACAGCTCGTAATTGAGATTGGCTTCTCTGATTTTCCGTATCTGATCTTCCGTACCCAATTGGATCACTTGGCCCGCGCCGCCTTTCCGATGGTGAAAATTGGATATCTGCAAAACGACTTCCAGCTGGTCTTGCGCGGGAAAATCCGCAACTTGGGGCAACCACTGGGGACGCATCATCTCGGGTGTTTTCCCCACAACACCGTTCGAGCCGATCTCCCTACCATCGACGTAAAGAACAAAAGCTGTCTCAAATTCGGGCACTTTGAGAGCCAACGGAAAAAGATCGGGGCTATTCAACAAGATTTGCAGGCGATAGGTGGCATAACCATCGCCCAAAAGCCGTACACCATCCACCACATAGCCATTCCAGGGGACAGGCAGTTCGATGAGACCCGTTCGGGGCGGCAGGCTTGACCCGGCAAAGTCATCCGGTTGCAAGAGTTGCCCCCAATAGAATTCCCATTCGCCGGACAGGTTTACGGGGCCATCCTGTGCCAGATCCCAATTCGTCAAATCGAGAACGCCGTTTTCGGCTTGGGGCTCTTGAGCAGGCGGCTGTGCTTGTCCGCAAGCGGCCAGCAATAGAAAAACTATGACGATACCAGTGATACCAAATAACCTTTTCATAGATATCGAGTTTGCATCAGGTCGCAACCGCACCTATCCAGAATAGTTGACAAGATACCAAACTACCCCAACAACAGTGCCCAAGCAACAAAACAGCAACGATCCACCGATTACGACAATGCCAATAACGGTCTTGCGCTCTTCCCGATCACTCATCACGATGGCAGCCAATGCCAAAGCGACCATCAGCAACAGGGCAATAACGCCAACGACCAGAATCAAAAGTAAAAGACTCAACGCCACCCAGTTACCCTTCCGGATCGAATGGAAGGATACCCTCCGGCGAAAGTTGGTGGACTTGGAGCTCTGCCGCGTCAAGCTGCACGTTGCAACGCGCAGCCAGAGCCTGCCCACGCTCAAAAAGGGCCAGGTTCTCTTCCAGCGTCAACCCTCCCGCTTCCAGCTTTTGGACGGTCTTCTCCAGTTCGGCAAATGCCTGTTCAAAGGTCAAATTCTCAATCTCGCTCATCTGAATCACTCCAGCCGTGGCTTGGCCAACACTTCCATCACACGTAGGTCAAAAAACTGGTGCACGTTGGCAGGGACGAGGACAACGGCAGTATCTGCTCCCCGTCCGGTGCCTCCAATAGCGATGCAGGGTTCCCCCACCCTCACCAGCCCGGCGTCGGCAGCCATCAACGCGATCTCGACGCAAACCTTCATCCCCTCGCCAAAGATGCGCAGTGTCTGGGCCACGATCTCGTCTATCTGGTAGGTGCCCCACTTTTTGCGCACCGCGCGGCTGATACCGGCTAGCGCGTGCTGGCACGTGAGGATTTTCGCCCCAGCGGCCTCGATGGCGGCACGATTCTCGTCCGTCAGTTCCTGGACGTTGGGGCCACGAACGCCTGTTGCATGAGTCACGACCACGACATCATGCCCTTGGAATTGCTGTGCGGTCAGCACACCCGTCTCTCCCCGTGTGCTGGCGACCAGTATCGTGCGGACATCCAATTCTTTAGCCCGCTGTTTGACGATTTCCAACGTGCGAGCAGTATTCTTTGGCCCAGGTGGGGCAAAATAGATTGATTGTACAACCGTTTCGGTCATCTTTTTCCTCCATTTGTGTGAATGAAAAAGAGCGGGGATACTGCCTATCCTCCGCTCATATCTGTCAATCGATCACAGACAGTTATTGCGATTTACGCTGTCCCTTTACCCGCTCGCGCAGAATATCGGCCCCGTGGTTCGCAAGAATCAACGAAATGAGCAAAATTTCCTGCTGCTCCTGAGTGCGGCTTTGGTCGGACTCGATCCTTTGGATGTATGGCCCCGCTTCGACATCAGACAGCGCCGTCGTCACTAATCGAGCGATACGAGCCAGTTCAGAGATATCAAGCTTGTTGATGACTCGCTCCATCAATGCCACCCGCTCACCGACCAAGTGGCGCTGAATCTGACCGACGCAAAACTCTTGCAAACGAGTATACAATTCGTTGAGGGGCACACCCAGCCCCTCGGATGCGCCCGATACAGATGAAGCGGGCAATGGCTGCACGTTGATGCCTCCGCGCAGCATCGCTTGCCAACTGAATCCCACACCTACCGCCAACCATATCGATTCAGAGCCAGGGACCAACGTCAAAGCCAGTGACAGTGCCATACAGGCAAAGGTCGCGTTGGCCACCATCAGCAACAATGCGCCCCCAGTCCGCAGTGCCCGCACTGGCTGTTCCGGGTAACCCGTAATTACCTCGCCCACGGCCCAGATCACCGCGATCAAAGCAGTAAGCACGTAAAGGTCTGCCCGTACCGCCATCATCCAACCCAAAATAGTCTGAAGAATTATTGGCATCATTTCTACCTTGGTACTATTTTGATACGTCCAATCCCTTTTTGGTCAAGACGATCATCTCGCCAGTCCTCATTGTCTGTCGCACAACCAATCCATTCTGCTCCAGACTGGCCAGCGGTTCGGCAATCTCTTCGGGAAAGGAATAGGTACGTACGGCCAATTCGACCGGCAGTGCAGGTCCCTTTTTCCGCAGTGCCCGCAAAAGACGATTCTCTGTTTTCTTTTGAACTGCAAGTTGTTCCAAATTGTCAGTACTGCTTGGCATACGCTCACCTCTTATTACCTTACCATACTGGGGTAAAATCATGCAAGTATTCTAGCACAACGAAAGAGGCGTGTCAAATACTCATTTGACAAATCCCCATGTATGGGTAAAATTTTACTACGTTGTTACGGTCAATTAAACTACTCAATAAGGAGGTAAAAATAAATGGACCTAACGCAACTTGTAAACATCTCTGTTCCTCTGACTGGCGGCTTTTCCCTGGTGGTGGTCGCGGCCTTATACCGGTGGATAAAAAATCAGGATGCCGGTACAGAACGGATGAAGGAGATCGCAGACTATATCCGTACTGGGTCGAACGTATTCCTTCGCCGGGAGATCATCACCATTACGCCCTTTGTAGTGGTCTTGGCTCTATTGCTGCTCCTGACTATGGGAGACAAAAGCTGGCAGATCGCACTCGGCTTTATCGTCGGTGCGGCTTGTTCAATGTTGGCTGTTTACATTGGAATGAACGCAGCCACATTGACCAACGTGCGCACCACAGCAGCGGCCCGCTCTTCTTCTGCGCAGGCGCTGCTGGTCGCGTTCCGCGGCGGGGGCGTTATGGGCCTTACCATCGTAGCGCTGAACCTGCTGGGTATCTTTTTCCTGGCGATACTCTTTGGTGTGAACGAAGCCAATCCAATGAGCGTGCATCAATTGGTCGGCTTTGGCTTTGGAGCCAGCTTTTCCGCTCTGTTCGCCCAGTTGGGTGGTGGTATCTTTACCAAAGGGGCAGACATCGCCGCTGATCTGGTGGGAAAGGTGGAGCAGGGTATCCCGGAGGACGATCCACGCAACGCCGCCGTCATCGCCGACCAAGTCGGTGACAACGTGGGCGACGTGGCTGGGCGTGGCGCAGACCTCTTTGAGTCTGGTTCTGACAATCTGATCGGTACGATGATCGTTTGCTTGACCTTTATCCCCACCTATGGGTGGACGATATTGCTCTTCCCTCTGCTCAGTCGGGCCATTGGTGCCGTCGGCGCGGTGTTGGGCGTGTTGGCTGTACGGGGTTCAGAAAAGCGCAGCCCTACTTTTTCTATGAATGTCGGATTTCTAACAACTGGGGTATTCTCTGTTATCTCGTTCTACTTTTTAGGCGTTACCCTGTTGGACGAACCCCGCTTGTTCTACTGCCTCACCCTGGGACTAGTCGCAGCTCTAGCGGTCGCGCTCCTGGTCCAGTTTTACACTGGCATCGGGCAGAGACCGGTCAAAGAGATCGCCGAAGGTGGTCTGAGTGGCGTAGCCATCAACCTGATTTATGGTTTTGCCTGGGGTATGGAAAGCGCCGTTGTCCTCAAGATCTTGATAGCTGTAGTGAACGTGATTGCTTTCTATCTTATGGGCGGCGGGCTGCTCGGCATCTTGGGTGTGACGGCAGCTACGTTGGGCCTCACCGAAATGAAGGGCATCATTATGGCCGCCGACGCCTTTGGCCCCATCGCCGACAATGCCAGTGGTATTGCCGAAATGGCTGGGCTAGGAGAGGAAGTGCGCCGCGCCGGAGACGAGTTGGACGCGGCCGGCAACAGCGCCAAGGCGATTACCAAGGGCTATGGAATGTCCGCAGCCCTGATGACCAGCGTCGTCATCCTCTTTGCCTATCTGCTCACCTTGGCTGAGTTGGTTGGCGCACACCCCAGTGATCTGGCAAGCTTTGTTACCTTTACCGGTAACAACCCCGAAGGAGCAGCGCTCACAATCGTGCGCGGTCTCAATTTAGCCCATCCACTGAACCTGGCAGCGCTGATGATCGGCTCTACGGTTCCATTCCTGTTCAGCGCGCAAGCGATGAAGGCGGTTGGCCGGACGGCATTCAGCATGGTTGACGAGGTACGGCGTCAGTTCCGCGAGATCCCGGGACTTGTGACTGGCGATGCCACTCCCGAGTACGAAAAATGCGTAGACATCGGCACACGCCACGCCCTGCGAGAAATGGTCGCGCCAACGATGGTTGGTGTTATCTTCCCCATCGCCGTTGGCTTTTTGATGGGACCGTGGGCGCTGACCTTTTACCTGATCGGCGTCAAGATCATTGGCGCGACGTTGGCCATATTCATGTTCAATGCCGGCGGTGCGTGGGACAATGCCAAAAAATACGTCGAGGAAGGTCACTTTGGTGGCAAGGGGTCTGATGCTCACGAGGCTGGCGTCATCGGCGATACTTTTGGCGACCCGCTCAAGGATACCGCCGGGCCATCGCTGCACATTCTGATAAAATTGCAGAATATTTTGGCCATCACACTCCTGCCACTCTTTTACAACCATAGCATAAAGTGGAACTAGATTGAGGAAACAAGCACACCGGCAAAAGTGATCATCTTGGCAGATTGGAGCGACCACAGCGCCGCGTCAATCTGCCAAGTATCAAACTGCTAACGAGTTAATATGGATCAAACCAACGGATTTGACCAAAAGTTACTGGAAATCTACGGCGAGTTGAGCCTCGACCGGCTGATGGAAATGGTCGTGGGCTATGCCCGCGACCGGCTCGGAGCCGGTGGTTGCTCACTTTTCCTGCGCGACGATATCACCGGTCGCTACGTCCTACGCAGCACTACCGGACTCTTGGAAGAGATGCCCACCGAGCGCATGGAATATGAGCCCGGAGAAGGATTGACCGGGTGGGTAGCAAAGTACGGCCGGACGCTGCGCATCACCAACGTCACAGACAATGAAGAACTGCGCCGCATCGCCGACGATCTGGTTTGGAGCAAAAAATACTCGGAAATCAGTGCCAAGCCCGGCCAAGCCTACATGGGCGCGCCGATCCACTCGCGAGACGGGAATAGCTTGATCGGCGTGTTGCGAGTTTCTGGCAAGCTACAAGGGCACGCGTTCGACGAACAAGATGAGGCGCTGATGGGCCACGTGACCACGATGGTGAGCATTGCCATCGAGAACTCGCAGCGCTATGAGGGCGAAAAGCGCCGCGCACGTTACTTTTGGCTGCTGCTAGATATCAGCAACGAGCTAAACCCACGGCGCGCCATCGCCGAGATGCTCCAGGTCGTCGTAGACCGGATCAGAGAAGGTTTTCGCACCGAAGCATGTCAGGTTTACCTGCGGACAGAAGAAGACATCCACCGAGTAATGCTGCAGGCCGCCAGCGGCATCCCTGGAGAGCTGGTCAATAAACTGACATACATGGCCGGGGAGGGACTGACAGGCCACATTGTCCAAAGTGGAAAATCCATCCAGATACGGGAGTCAGCCGAATTAAAGGGTTGGAACGACCCCCACACTGATGAGATTGCCCCACATCTTTCCTCCGGCATCTATCGCTCTTTTGTGGGCGTTCCCTTGCAGTTGGGCAACGAGGTACTTGGCTCCCTCGAGTTGATCAACAAGATTCCCAGTGGCCCCGGCCACCGCGATTGGTTTACCGGCAACGACGAACAATATTTGCGCTTGCTCTCCACGGCCATCTGCGGCGTGATAGAGGGAGCGCGCTATCTCAAGGCCCTGAACGATGTGGGAGTCACCGCGATGCGGATGCAGCGGATCGCTTCCTTTGGCACCCTGGCGCAACGGATACGGCACGAGGCCGCAAACCCATTGGCCGTAGCCCGCTTGGCACTGACCAATCTGCGCGGCGACCTTGAGAATGTGTTACCCTCGCCGGAAGGAGCCAGAGAGGATGTAGAGGCAGATGTCGTGTCTGCCCCTGCTCCCGAACAGGATATACAGACCACGGCTCGGTCAACGCTCAGGCGGCTGGACATCATTGAGAACAGCCTGGAGGATGTCAGCAGCAAACTGCTGGACCTGCTCAAATTCTCGCAACACATCGGCTTTGTCCACGCGACCACAAACTGGAACGATGTGGTGCGCGAGGTCCTGATCTGGTTGGCCGCAGAACGACAACGGCGCGGCGTGGAGACGCACGTAACCTACGGAGAGCTACCCCCACTGTTCATCGAGCCTAACGAGCTATTCGGTGTCCTGGTCACCGTCCTGCGCCTGACGATGGAGACCCTAGATACATCCGGGGGTCTCGTAGAAATACGCACTTTTTTATGTGACGATGATCAATGCGTGCGCACAGACATACACGCACCAGAGGGACCGCGGAGCGAAGCAATATCCGGCATCCTCGAACCGGCAGATGGCACACCTGAGGAGCTATCACCCCTTCATTTCGAGTGGGCGCTGGCACAAGAGACGGTAAAAACTCAATACGAGGGTAATCTCACCTGGCAGGCTCGTGATCAAGGTATTTGTTTTAGGCTCGAGCTGCCGGTAAAAAAGACCTACCCCTGAGATAGGTCAAAGGGAACTATGGAAGAAAAAACGATTCTCATAGTAGACGATGAACCTTTATTCCGCGAGGAAGCCTTGGCCTTTCTCACCAGCTCGACCTTTGCAGCGCAAGGCTGGAAAGTAGAGACCACGGTGGGTGGAGAAGAGGCATTGGCCCGGTTGGAACAAGAGGCCTGCGATGTGATGCTGCTCGACATCAATATGCCAGGGCTGGACGGCATGCAAGTGCTGGACCTGATGCACGAAAAGCGGCTGTTGGACCAGACCTATGTCATCATGCTCAGCGCCTATGGTGTGTACGATAACGTGGTCGCCGCTATGCGCGGAGGGGCAAAAGACTTTGTCAACAAATCCGAGCCGCTGGACCAATGGATCGTGCGCATCGAGCGAGGCTTTGAGTGGCAAGAGTTGCGCCGTCGCAAACAGCAAGCGGAGGATGAACTACGTCTGCTGGCCCGCGAGGTCGGCCACGACATCGGCGGCTCGACGTTCTTTGTGCTCACTCAGCGCGTACGGGCGCTTTCCAAGCTGATAGAAGGAGATGCAGAAGGAGAACGCTCCATCGAGGTCATCCAGCAAATCCTGGATCGTATCAAACGATTGGCCGACGACCTGGGACACGTGGCCGTGGCCTTGGACAGCAGGGAAGTTTATCGCCAAAAGCCTCTCAATCTCCATCGCTTGCTGGAACGGCTGCTGCAAGAATTCACCTATGGCCATCCCGGCGTGACTGTCGTGCGGGAGTGGGACGACGACATCCTGGAAATACACGGCAGCCGCGCTCAATTAGAACGTGTTTTCCACAACATATTGACCAATGCTGGACGAGCAATGCCCGATGGCGGAAAACTCATGTTGCGCACGCGGCAGGAAAAAGATGCCTGGGTCGCCGTGGACGTTCAAGATACGGGGGTCGGCATTCCGCCTGCTGCGCGGGAGAGTATCTTTCGCATCGGATTTTCGGATTGGAGAAGCGGAACCAAGGGAAGCGGGCTGGGGCTTTATGTTGTTCGCAGGAACGTCGAGAACCACGGCGGACATGTCGATATCACCAGCGATGTTGGACAGGGTACTATGATCACTGTCCGGCTGCCGATAGCTTGATGTTTCTCCACAACACAAATTTATTATTTCTGACTTGGTTGTTTATGAGCAACCCCTAATTCACACAAAACTTGTAGGAGGTCAATGTAATGACATCAAAAATACTCGTAATGGACGATGATCTGCTTGCGCTCGAAAGCCTGGAGGATTATTTGAAACAGGCCAATTACACCGTCGTGGCAGCCAGCAGTGCGCGTGAGGCTGTAGACACGGCACGCGAGACCACATTCGACGCTGCCCTGTTGGATATGAAAATGCCCGAAATGGACGGGTTCCAGGTGGCCGCGATGCTGCGCCAGTTGCAACCCGACCTGCGCGTCATCATATTTACCGGCTACGCCTCGTTAGAGACCGAGGCACGCGCCGCGCAGTTGGACTTTTACGAATACCTGCCCAAGTCCAATTGGTACGACCTGCTGCTGCCGACCGTCGAACGTGTTCTGGCAGAGCCCGAGCGCCGGCTGCCCAAACAGCGCCCGGTCGACCTGGAAAAGGCTGCTGCCCAATACGCCGACGAGGGCAAGGGTGAGATGGCCGCAATGGCGCTGGAAGAAGCGGCCCGCATCGCCGAATTTACCTACGAGTGGAAGAACGCGGCCAGACTATACGGCCAGGCATTCGAGTATATGAAGCGCGCGCGAGGTCTCTCGATGGAATCCCAGCGGCTCAGGGACCTAGCCGAGTGTGCAGAACGCATCGCAGACGAGGCATCCGCCGACGCCTCATAATATCATCACGGGGGAAATGGTGGGTCTATCCAGAAAATAGACCTGTAGCCGCGGATTCCGTCGCAACGAGGGGCGCACGCGTCCCTGGTGGCGCGATAGCGGATTACGTGCAACCTCTGGTTGCCATGATCCGACGGAATCGCGGTTCCACTTTCATCTTGCCCTGCGTCGCCAGTTATGTAGCGCAATTTGTTAATTGCGTTTTGACAAGAGAGGAGTGATAGCTATGGATGTCCACTTGTATTTGTCCATGATGCCCGAAGCACTGATTGCGTCCATGTTGACACCTGAAGAATTTAGCGTCTATTATTCTGTTGGAAGCACAAAGAAAACACGCGGACAAGCTATCTTTTTTGAGATCAATCCAGATTTCAGACACGATTTTTTCCGCATTGAAGAGGGGATCCGGCGCTGCGTACTGCACGAGGATGGAAGCCCAAAGAGATCGATCTATATCTCTGTCTACCGTGTATTGGAGCATATTCCCCTAGATGCTATTCAAAAGCTGTATCTCGTGACGCAGGATGGGCGGGTACTGGGTCTGGAATCGAGCCAAGCGTTCCCTCAAGACACAGCCGGGTTACACCTGTACCAAGAAATCACACCCGTACACCCTCTAGTAGTCAGCACCCAAGGCCCCCGCGAGTTCTACGAGCTGATTGTCAAGAATCCAACCAGCTTGCTCTCTTTGCCGGCGATCTGTTTCGTAGAGCTACGGCTGAATGCATTGGCCGAGGACCCCGAACGCGGTGCCGTGCGCGACCTTCCCTATTCCAATATCGGCCACATGCGACAGTGCCTGGTGGACCTCAAGACCAAGACCGTGCATACCAAGATGGTCAACCGTACCCAGCCGGCTTCGTTCCCATATCGTACGATCAAGAACGGGATCTTTGTGGGGAATGAAAAAGGACTTGCGTATTTCCCCCTGCCATCGCAGGAGGAACTGCGCGCCGAACATTATCGTTGGTGGCGCTCTGCCAACATCTGATCCTAGTGTCCGAGACACATGTAGCATAGGACCTTGTGCCCATTTTTTAGCCGACAAGTCAGTCGCACACGAAACACAAAGCAGGTGAATAACATGTCAACATATCAACCTTGGATCTTTGCGGCCATCACAGCAGGTGTCATCTCTCTCATAGTAGCGGTCTGGCTATACTTTTGGGTCAATCGGCAAGATGCCGGTTCCGAGAGGGCTCAAGAAGTCGCGACCTGGATTCGAGAGGGATCGCAATCCTATCTGCGCCGTCTCTACACGGCGCTCTCCCTCGTCGCAGTAGCATTGGGCATCATCATTGCCATCGTGTTCAGTTTCGACATCGAACACCTGGGTATGGGGGCGGTGAATGTCAATCCATCCCGGGGCATCACGATGGCCCTGGCCTTTGTGTTTGGCGCGATATGTTCGGCCCTGGCCGGATATATGGGCATGACGGTCGCCGTATCCGCCAACGTGCGCAGCGCGACAGCCGCCAACGAGAGCCTCCACAGTGCTTTCCAAGTGGCCTTTTACGCCGGCTCTGTGATGGGCCTGGCGATGGTGGGCCTGGCCATCATCGGCATGAGCATCGTTTACTTGCTCACTGGCGACCCCGAGATCATTCTCGGCTTTAGCTTTGGCGCGTCGGCGCTGGCCTTGTTGGCCAAAGCGGGCGGTGGGATCTATACCAAGACGGCCGACATCGCAGCCGATCTGGTGGGCAAGATCGAGATCGGCATCCCCGAGGACGACCCCCGCAACCCAGCCGTTGTTGCCGATAACGTCGGCGATAACGTCGGCGATGTGGCCGGTATGGGAGCAGACATATTTGATAGTTACGTGGCCAGCGCTGTGGCTGCGATGCTTTTGGGCACGTCACTCTTTGCCAGCGACAGTCCGCTGCAAGCCCGGTACACCATGTTCCCCCTGGTTTTGTGTACACTGGGTATCATTGCCTCGCTCATCGGGATCCGGTTCGTGCGTGTAGGCAAGAGCGGCAAGCCGGGCCGAGCCCTCAACAACGGCACATTCATCACATGCGGAATCTTTGGCGTGCTGGCTACGGCCACCGTTCTACTGGGCGGATACAACCTCGGCGTGCTGTGGGCTACGCTGGCCGGGCTGGTTACAGGCGTCGTCATTGGCCTTACGTCTGATTATTACACGTCATCCGATTACCGTCCTGTGACCGAGACAGCCCGCGTCTCGGGTTCTGGCGCAGCCATCACCATCATCACCGGCCTCAGTTATGGGCTGATCAGCGTCGTTCCCTCGATCATTGGGATCGTCGTGGCGACGCTGCTCTCCTACTATTTGGCAGAGATGTCTGGGATCAGTGGCTTTTACGGAGTCGGCATCAGCGCGGTAGGGATGTTGTCCATCAGCGGCATGATCGTTTCCTCCGACGCCTACGGGCCTATCGTAGACAACGCCCGGGGTATCGCCGAGATGGCCGGAATGTCGAAAGAAGTCATCGACACGACCGACGTGCTCGACGCCGCCGGCAACACGGCCAAGGCCATCACCAAGGGATTCGCCATCAGTGCCGCCGCGCTCACCGTCCTATCGCTCTTTGCGGCCTATGCAGAAGTCATCGGGGCCCGGGGCGTGGAACTGGTCATCAGCCTGCGGCAACCCATCGTCGTTGCTGGCGTCCTGTTGGGTGCAGCGACGCCGCCATTGTTCAGCGCGCTCACGATGCTGTCTGTCACGCACAACGCCTTTGACATGATCAAAGAGGTGCGGCGGCAATTTGAGGAACGCCCCGGCATCCTGGCCGGCACCGAGACGCCCGACTATGCCGCTTGCGTCGGTCTGGCCGCGCAAGGTGCGCTCACATCTCTGGTGATGCCCGCTTTCCTGGCCATCGTTCTCCCGGTCCTGGTCGGCATCATCCTCGGCCCCGAGGCCCTGGGCGGATTCCTGGGAGGCAGCATCTTTACCGGGGTCATTTTCGCGCTACTGATGTCCAACGCGGGCGGGTTGTGGGACAATGCCAAGAAATTCATCGAATCGGGAGAATTTGGCGGCCCCGGCTCCGACGCGCACAAAGCCGGCATCGTGGGCGACACCGTCGGTGATCCGTTCAAAGACACGGCTGGCCCATCTCTTAACACGCTGATCACGGTGATGTCTCTGGTATCCTCTCTGTTCGCGCCGGTCATTGCCGCGTTCCATTTGTTCTAGCATCTATGGCATACCGATTTATCCGACTCGTTTACCTGACGCTGTTGATAGCGTCAGGCTGTTCTGTGCTTGCGCCCCCCCCTACCCCTACAAGCACAGCGACACCGCTCCCCACATTCACCCCGACGCCTGCCAGCACACCAACACCCACTCTCCCCCCGACGTTCACCCCAGAGCCGCCCGACACCGGCTGGCAGCCACTGCGACCCGGCGTCGAGCTGCGGCAGGTGCGCGTAGAGGTCGGGCAGACCGCCGAGCGCTTGGCCATCGTGCGGCTCGATCCCGCCGCCGTGCGCTTTCGCCTCCACTATGACCCCGACACTCCCCACCTGGTGAGCGATTGGGCAGACGGCCTCGACCAACCATTGCTGGTCATCAACGCCGGTTACTTTACGCCCGAACACCAGACCATCGGCCTGCTCGTCAGTGACGGACAAATTTGGGGAGCCTCTTATGGAGACTATGCCGGTATGTTTGCTGTCACGCCCGACGAACGAGTGAGCGTGCGCTGGCTCCGCGATTGGCCCTACGACCCCAGCGAGCAGTTGAGTGAGGCTGTCCAGTCGTTCCCGGTGCTGGTCAAGCCCGGCGGCGTGATGGGCTTTCCCGCCGACGCCGACGACGGTCGCCCCTCCCGCCGCACCGTCGTGGCGCAAGATAACCAAGGGCGCATCCTGCTCATGGTTGCTCCCCGTGGCTACCTCAGCCTGCACGAGACGGCGCGCTTTCTGGCCAAGTCGGACCTCGATCTGGACGTAGCCCTCAACCTAGACGGCGGCTATTCCACCGGGCTATGGTTACAGGCGGACGAGCGTCTCGTGGACATCAAGTCGCTCGTTCCGGTGCCCTCGGTCATCTCTGTCGTTTACCGCTGAGGTACAGCCCACACTCAATTTGCACTTTTTCGGCGGCAATGATACAATTCTCCAGTAATTTTTTAATGATTCGCACACCGGCACTGGTTCAGTTGAATGGGATTACGATGTAGCCGCGCTTTCCATAGCGCGTAAGGCCCTGCGAGGTATGGAAACCTCGGCTACAAGCCCCTTTTTGAGCCACAATTGGCTGACTATCCAGAAATCCCACCCAACTGAA
>JAAEPW010000291.1 GCA_024232355.1 Chloroflexota bacterium
GGATACAGCCGAGGCTTTCAACACACGCACACCGCTACTCAATGAGAATCCGATAACTTACCAGGTGATACGTTTTGGACCAAAGAATACGGATCCCGATGCTGGTGAGATTGATATGACCCCAACAGAGCAGTTTGTGTTGACTTGGGCATGCGAGGAAGAACCCAGCGCATTTGACAATCTGGCACGGGAATGTCCCAAGATAGTTCAAGAATAAGCAAGTACCATCGACCAGGAGGTCAAAAACTATGGAAAATATACGCCGATTCGTGCGTTTGGCACGCAGCAGCGGCAAGCCCGTCACCCGGCGCTTTATCATCTCACAATTGTTGCTGGTGGGCATGGTGATCTGTAACCTGCTCATCCCCCAGATGATCCAGACCATCGCCGACGAGGGCATCGCCAAACAAGACCTGGACGTCGTGGTCAACACCGCGCTGTGGATGATCTTTTTCGCTTTTATCAGCGCTTTGTTGCAAATTCTGAACGCCGGTTTCGCGGTCGGTTTCGCGGTCCGCGTGGCTCATCGTCTGCGGACGCGGCTGTATGCCAAGATCCAAAGCCTATCCTTTGGCAATCTGGATCGTTTTCAAACCAGCGACCTGCTGGTTCGTTTGACCAACGAC
>JAAEPW010000292.1 GCA_024232355.1 Chloroflexota bacterium
AAAGAGACCGTGTCAGAAGACGCGGTATCGTCATAATCGCCGTGGTAGTACATTGTGTAGAGCGGATAGTCATCCACCAGTTCCAGGCTGTTGAGGGTTGCGATTTGTTCGTCTGACAGTCCATCTGTACCTGTAACGACAACCGTAGGCACAACCGTAGCGATAGCCGTAGGCACAACCGTAGCGATAGCCGTAGGCGTAGCCACCGTAGGCACAGTCACCGTAGGCACAGTCACCGTAGGCATAGCCACGGGAGCGCTGCACCCGATCATAAAAGTTATGCAAAGAAGCAAGAGTAGGATGACCCAACTTGCGCGGGATAGGGAACGTAATGTTTTCATTTTCAATTCACGCTGCTACTATGGCCCGGACAGCCTGCCCCCCAGGGATGCTTCCAGACACAAAAACGAGAATGGCATTTCTTTTTGCTTTCATTTGAACTATCTCCTTGATTCATCGCGAGTTGAAATATAACCTACCCCAGGTTCACTGTCGAAAGTATCTGAATCAATGTGTAACGCAGTATCAACACGCTGATCATCAGACAAATAGATGCCACGAGGCAGGTCGATACTTTCTCAGCATACGTCAGTTCACTCCATTTACGCCATTCACGTGGCACCGTGGGCGCGTAGCTGCGTTGAGATGAGCGCCACGTGAGCATGTAAAACAGCGAGTCGATCCAGATCACAGCCAGACCCGGTTTGCTAATGAGTGACAGGGCCGGCATAAATAACAAAATGGCGAACAACAGGCCGCCAACCCAATATACCCACTCCGGTTCCCCCTGACCGCCTACGATCAGGAATATGCTCCCTACGGTAAAAAGCATCCCGGCCGCACGCATAGCGGTCTTGAGCGCACGATGCCGATTGATCATCACGGTCCTCAATTGTTCGATTTGTGGAAGATTTCAGTCAACAATGGCTCACCTTGCTCATTTTTACACACTATCCCCAAAAACAAACAGATCGCCAATGGATCGCCGCAAATAGTTGCGGCGAATCGCCTCACCAAAAACGGGGGCTACAGAAAGTATGCGCAGTTTTGGATGGCGCTTTTCCAAAGGGATGGGAACCGTATCTGTCGTCACGATCTCTGTGATCTGAGGAACAGCAGCCAATCTATCGAGTCCGCCTCGAACAAAAACCCCATGAGTGCAAACGATCCAAATTTCTCGA
>JAAEPW010000293.1 GCA_024232355.1 Chloroflexota bacterium
AGAGTTGATCGGCTTCCTCCATATAGTGCGTGGTCAAAAAGACAGTCACACCTTGCTGGGCCAGTTCCGCGACAAAGGCCCGAATGCCGCGAGCGATGTGCGGGTCCAGCCCGCGAGTCGGTTCGTCGAGAAAAAGTACCCTCGGTTCGTGGAGCAGCGCGCGAGCGATCAACAAGCGCTGCTTCATACCGCTCGAATAGTTTTTCGATTTATCACCGGCACGCTCGGTCAGGCCCACCCGCGCCAGCATCTCTTCCACGCGCGCCTTGGGCACGCCGTACAACCGAGCCGCAAAACGCAGATTATCGCGGGCCGACAGCCGCTCGTAGATATTCTGATGCTCGAACACCACGCCGATTTGCGGCTGGAGTTGCTGCCGCTCCCCGACCACGTCACACCCGGCGACACGCGCCGTTCCCGACGTGGGCCGCAATTGGCCGGTGAGCATCTTGATCGTAGTCGTCTTGCCTGCCCCGTTAGGCCCCAAGAAACCAAACACCTCGCCGGACTCTACCTCAAAACTGACATGATCCACAGCCCGCAGCCCGTCGTAATCGCGAGTCAAATCACTAACTTTTATCGTTTCCACAATTATACTCCTTTTCGGTGGAGAAACCAGGGTTTTGTCGCGTTGGGCGAAACACAAGCACCTTCGCTCATACAAAAACCTGGTTTCTTTCCCAGTTGATAATGCC
>JAAEPW010000294.1 GCA_024232355.1 Chloroflexota bacterium
CCACCAGAACTCTACCGGCGTTACGCCCTTCCAGCACAGACCACAACGCCGGGCCATTGGGTATAGTTGGGTGAAATAACGCCGGGAGAGCGGGGTGGTCTATGGGACACTCGTGCATGGCGCTTTTCCTTGGTGCGCAATGATGAGCAAGATAAAAAGTATCAAGCCTCACCCGGTAAAGCCAACGTCTCCCACTCTCCTGTGACCTCATTATGAGCAAGCAAGTCACCCGTGTGTAGATCGTACAGCCAACCATGCACCGCCAACTTGTCCGCTTGCACTGCCTCTCGTACACAACTGTACGTCAAGAGATTTTTGCACTGCAAGAGCACGTTGGCCTTGATCGTTTCCAGGTATCGCTCCTCTTCTGCTATTCCCGATGCCTCTACTTGCGCCCGGGCTGGTCGCGCCAACTCTACCCATCGCGCCAGGTGCGGCTCGCGCGCCATGTTGACATAGCCCTCTAGCGCCTTGATCCCTCCACACTCGGTATGCCCGCATATCACAATGTGTGGGACCTTGAGGTGCAGCACGGCATATTCTATCACTGTTCCCGCTGCATCCCCCGACGCGCCAAAGGGCGGCACTATGTTGGCCACGTTCCGCATCGTGAACAACTCTCCCACCTCGGCGCCGGTGATTTGCTCCGGTATGACACGCGAGTCGGAGCAGCCGATCCACAGCACCTTGGGGTCTTGTCCTTGTTCGGCTAGTCGAGCAAAGACCTCGTACTCGTCGGCAAATTTCTTCTTGAACTCAACATGACCACCCATCAATTTTTCAGTTGGCACAAGGCTCCTCCCTTTTTGATTGAATTCATTTACACGCCGCGCTGTTGACGACTGAGACAAGCGCGCCGTCTATGAATCTTTGACTTGTTTTGTCCACACACTATACAGGTCGCTTGCCCGAAACCCTAATCCCAGATAAAAATCCTGCCCAGACCCAACGTATACCCTTGATACGCCTTGTCGCCGCACCTGGTTAACCAACTGCAATATGGCGGCTTTGCCTAATCCCATTTTTCGGTATCGAGGGACGGTCCCAACTGGCTCAAGCATTCCTATTTGATTGCGTTGATCATGCCACATCGTCGCAAATGCGGCG
>JAAEPW010000295.1 GCA_024232355.1 Chloroflexota bacterium
AGACATCCATCGAGTTGCAGCCGGGGGATGGGATCGTGCTCTACTCGGACGGCATCACCGAGGCGGAGAACGTGGAAAAAGAGTTCTATGGGATCGAGCGCTTGTGCGTCGTGGTGAGCGAGCACTGGGCGGGGAGCGCCGGGGCGATCAAGGATGCGGTCATCGCCGACGTGCGGGTCTTTATCGGGGAGCAGACGGTGTACGACGATCTGACGCTGTTGGTGGTCAAGCAGCGGTGAGAGAAGGGGAGGTTGTGCTAAATTGAGCAATTGCTGGATGAACGGAATTTGGCTTGAAAGAAGTGTTGGCAACTGAAACAGGAGGGCAACGATGTTAGAGCGTAACCATTTTGTACTGTCCATCGTCGTGTGCGTGGGTTTGTCGTTGGTGGCTTGTCAAAGCGCGCCTGCCTTTGAATGTTCCGATACCATTGGCTGTGTGACCATTGCCCCAAATGACCCAATAAGGATTGGTGTCTTGGTTTGGGATCGTGCTGTAGATCAGCGCTATGCGTTTGAACTGGCCGTCGACCAGCGAGACAAGCAATTGTCAGGTCACCCGGTTGAATTGTTTTGGGAGGACTCGCGATGCTCATCGGAAGGAGGCGCTAATGGCGCGTTGAAAATTGTGGCCGATCCGCAAGTGGTGGGCATTCTTGGTACGACTTGTACTGGTTCAGCCGCAACCGCGGCCGAGATTATGAGCGAGGCAGGTCTGGTGATGGTTTCCGGCCTCACTACCGGTCCTTCTTTGACCTCGTTGGGAGGGACACGAGGCGCGGATTGGCAGGCCGGTCTTTTCCGCACATCGTACAATGGCGCGACAATGGCCGAGGGCGCAGCCACGTTTGCCATACAAGAATTAGGGTTGAACAAAGCTGCCATTATCAAGCATAGCAGCAACTATTCCGCAAATTTTGCCGGCGTGTTCAAACAAAAATTTAGCGAATCAGGTGGAGAGATTGTCGTGGATAGAACCGTGGGTTCCGGTGAAGATGATATGCACCCGGTACTAACCGCCGTCTCACTTGCCGGCGCACAAGTGGTCTACATTCCACTCCTTGACACGGAGGGCATCGCTTTGATCACGCAAATAAAAGATGTGGACGGTTTGCAAGACACCATCTTTATTGCGGGCGATGCATTGCTGTTGGATAATGTCCTTGAGGCAGTGGGAAACGATGGCATAGGTATATATTTCCCTGACCAGCCCTCCCCGCAAGGACCGGCCAGTGATGAATTGCTTTCAGCATTTGAGGCGTATGCTGGCACCCTTCCCACTATCCCTTTCTATGTGCACGCGTACGATGCGGCCAACTTGCTCCTAAACGCCATTGAAACAGTCGCCGTTCAAAAAGAGGACGGCACCTTACACATTGGACGACAGGCTCTGCGCGATGCCCTATATGCCACCTCCGATTTTGACGGTGTCACTGGTCGTCTGAGTTGTGATGAATTTGGCGATTGCGGGGTGATCGGATTCAACATCGTTCGTTTGGACGACCCCGCCGCTGGTCTGGAAGGCGCGCGGGCGAATGTGGTTTATGTCTATGACCCTGGTGGAGAATCAAATGATTAGATGAAAGGGCATACTGGTTGCGTTGCCTCGTTCCCACACTAGAGTTTGGGAACGAGAACAAAGCATTTGGAGGACGATAACGAGGACGATAACGATAAAGGCACCTTGGGAGTTTGCAGGGGCAAGGTGGTGGCCCGAAAAGTTCGGGTGGCCCGAAAAGTTCGGGAATCCAATGTGTCCACCTTGAAAACTCCCACACCGGGCAGTCCCCCAGTACAAGTTGAATTAAAATGGAGAACGAGACAATGAATCTTTGGAAAACTACAACTCAACACTGGCGAAAATCGAGTATTACGACTAAATTCGGCACCGCTTTTGGTCTGTTGTTGGCCCTGATCGTGCTGGTCTCGATCATCAGCTATGCCGCTCTGACCATCGTACACCGCGAAACAAACGAGGCTATCCTGATC
>JAAEPW010000296.1 GCA_024232355.1 Chloroflexota bacterium
GTTTTCCAAGTTCTTGGAAAACTAATTCTCACTGATCGGTCATTTTTTGACTACTATCGTGTGCAGATAGGCAGCAGTCAATCTCAAAACGGGAATTGCTGTTGGCTTGTTTCCTTGGGCTAGGGGCGGTGGAGTGTGGGGTGGGGAGTTGGGGGTGGTGGATGTGGGGAAGAATCGGTGGGTAGGGCATTGCCCAAACGATCATGACCAGCTTCAAGGCACCAAGTCACCTTGAGGGATGACGGTCATCATACCCGACGGGTGTCAGTATTGCAATAGGGGCACAGCAGGTGGGTGGCCGAAACTGGAAATGACAAACGAGCACCGCACTTACGGCAGGGCACTGCTTCACTATTGACGTCGATGGTGTAGCCGCAATACTCACATACGACCTGCTGTGCGCCAGCAAGGCTTTGAATCTCGCCCCCGCAAGCACCGCATTGGTGACTGTCGGTCTGATGGGGTTGGGCCTCGTCATATTCGGCATCAAGCCCGAACATCTTTAACAGCCGTTCGCCATCGGCAGGCGATAGGTGGGGAAGCCAGCCCTGGCAAAAGGTCGAATACTCCATCCGTATGGCGACGCTCGGTGGCGCTTTGTCTGGATCCATTGCGTCCACACCCGTCTCACGTATAAGGTCATAGGCCAGTTCCATTTGCTGTTTGAACAACTCGGCATAGGGCCAAAATTCACCAGCCACCATCCAGGCGCCACCCGGTGTTGGAATTCGCTGGAGGGAGGTCACCAATGTCTTCATTTTGGCGTCAAGGGGAGCTTGACGAGGGTCCAGGTCCTTAGTGACCACGCACTCGGCGAGATAAGCGATCAACTGCTCGCGAAAGTCCGCATCGTGCTGAGCCCGAGGCGAAACAGCCATAGGGCATTCCTGAATCCACTGGGAATATACCTGGTGGTGTATCTCACGATAAGTATCTCGATCTCCACGCGCCTTGGCCTGCTCCAGGGAACCCTGCACCTGAGCGATGAGGCGGTGGAAGACAGTATTGGTGATCCCAGCGTTGGTGTTGGCGTTGGCGATGCGAAAGTCATAGTCGATCAACGTGCCGCAATAGTCACAGTAAAGGTAGGCGGTCTTTGACGGTAGCGACTTGGGTGCGCCACATTGGCTGCAACTAACCCGCTTGACAAATCGAGAATGGGCTTTCAATGAGGCGGGCAGGGCATCGTCTGGGCGGGGCAGTCCGACTGAGACTCCCGTTGGCTGCGCCAACTTGACGCGCTTTGCTCGCTTGCGCTTTTTGAACAAGTCGAATAATTTCATAGGCCTCTCTCTTGACATTGGTATAGATGATGGTGATATTGTATAGTAGTTTCCAAATTTTCGCAAAGAGAATGTTCAAGTCTTGAGACAACTGAAAGTGGGGCACAGTTTTTACTCAGCCCCTGTCCTGATCGAAAAGTACAAGGACGACCCAACCGAAGGCACACCACCGCTTTCTACTAATCGCTCCCTCGCTGTCTTCCCCTGTTCTGCCTGGATAGCACATTGGCTTGTTCCTTTGGGCCGGGGGTGGTGGAATGCGGGGGGAGTTGCGTTGGGGTGCGGCATTGCTGCTTGGCGCAGAACGTAAAGCTCTTTTTTCTCGCTATTCTTCCTCAGCATGTTCCGTGATCATTGTCACGGCTGAGTTTATGGCTGATTCGATCTGATATATTTGGAACGGTTTTATCAGGTATGCGGCGGGTTGCAGTCTCTGAGCTCGTTCCTTTGTTTCATCATCTGAATAACCAGTCATAAATATGATGGGAATTGTGTGGCGCGAGATAATCTCACGGGCAGCCTCAATGCCGTCTATCGTGCCTGCTAGGCGTATGTCCATCAGGATGACGTCGGGCTGCTCCCGTTCTGTCCGTTCAATTGCCTCTTCCCCAGTGGCAATCGGATCGGAAACCGTGTATCCCAACTGGATCAGTTCTCCTTGCAAATACAACGCTGCCAGGAACTCGTCTTCGACGATCAAAACGTGAATCTTTTTTTCCATCGCTCATACCCTCGGACTGTACAAATCATCCCTGAACCGGATGTGCCACGTAACACCGCTGATGGTATCAATCGTCACTTCCCCTCCAAGTTGGTGTTCAGCTAGCCCAAGGACTGTCTGGATCCCCAATGTATCGCTTTGTCTAAAATCAAAATCCTGCGGGATCCCTACGCCATTGTCAGAGACCTGGAGCACGATCATGCTTTCCTTGACCCTGCGAACTTGAATACAAATCTCACCTTTGCGATCTCCAGGAAAGGCGTATTTTAGTGCATTGGAGAGCAGTTCGTTCAAGATCAACCCACAGGGGATGGCCGTGTCTATCAATATGGGTATATCCTCTAGGTCCAAAACGAGCGCAATCTGCTTGGGGACGATTTTGTAGCTGTCAAACGCGAGATGAGCCAAATCAGTGATGTACTCGCGCAGATCAATACTCGATAGGTTTTGCGCCTGATAGAGTTTCTGATGCACCAGCGCCATTGTCTTGATACGATTTTCCATCTCCCGGAGGATGTGCAGCGTGAATTCATCCTGGATGTGATTAGCCTGAAGGGCGAGCATTGAGGAAATGACGACCATGTTGTTCTTGGTGCGGTGGTATAGCTCGCGCAAGAGCGCCTCTTTTTCATGGAGCGATGCTTTGATCTGCTCCTCGGCCTGCTTGATCTCGGTAATGTCACGTGATACACCCAATACTGTCTTTACATTGCCACTGGCGTCAAATTCGGGGAACAAGCGCCAATCCAAATAGACCTTGCCTTGATCACTTTCCCAATCAAAGATGCTTTGCGCTGGTTCTCCTGTTTTGAACACCCTTATGATTTTCTCCTCCCACAAATTACTCAACTCGGCGTCAAATCCTGCCTCTCGATGTGTTTTTCCGATGATGTCTTCCTCGCTAAATCCGGATACCCGTAGGGCAGCCGGGTTCTCATACACGTGTCGACATTTCTCATCATAGCGCATGATATAGTCCTGACTGTTTTCGGCTAACGATCTGAATTTTTCTTCGCTCTCACGCAGCGATTCCTCCGCTCGTACCCGCTCGGTGGTGTCAACGCCAATTGCCCAGGTTTTCCAACCTGGCACAGGAAACGATTCCGAGATATTTGACCACGAAATTGTCTTTACAGAACCTCCTTTGCAGGTCAATCTCATTTCCCAGTCAACAAAGTTGTTGCCCCGATTTCCCCATTCTTCCATAATCTGTTGGCGGTATGTATTGTCTGGGTAAAGAATTTCGACTACATTCGGGTTGTTCACAATCTCATCACTAGTATATCCGGTGACTTGTTCACATGCATGATTCCAAAATATAAAATTGTCGTCAAAATCATATGCGTTGACCAGAATTGGCATATTCTGAACCACTGAACGGAAGCGACTCTCACTCTCCCGCAGTGCCTTTTCCATCTGCTTGCGCTCGGTGATGTTCTCAAAGGTTGTGTACACTTGGTAGGTTTCTTTCTCTTCTGTTCGGGACTGGGGTACGGCGTTGATGTTTATCCAAACGAAATCTTGCCTTTGCGGATGAAAGATTCCCATCACCACATCTTGTACCTCTTTCCCGGTTCGCAAGGCAACCATAGCCGGATGTGTATTTCCGTGGAAATCAGAGCCATCCTCGTGGATGGCCCGCCAACGAGGATCTATAGATGTTCTTCCCTGCATCTGGTCAAGGGTCAACCCCAAGATGCTTTCGGCGGCGGGGTTTGCCAAAGTGATTTCTCCTTGAGCACTCTGATACACAACTCCCTGTACCATTGTCTCGAACAGCATCCTGTGCCGTTCTTCGCTTTCACGCAGAGCAACTTCCATTTGCTTGCGCTCGGTGATTTCACAAGTGAGGTCATCTAGCGTCTGTTTCAACTGCTTGGCCATACTGTTGAACGATTGGGTTAACTCGCCCAACTCGCCAATCCAATTGACGGTGGTCATTTGCTCCCACTCGCCTTTGGCCAGGGCTTGGGTAGAAACGTTGAGCCGCAAAATCGGATCGGTCACCCGGCGCGCAGTGATGATGCCAACGATGATGGCGATGACCAAAGCGGCAACACTGAGAAAAGCCGTTGTACGATTATTGGCGTCAATCTGTGCCATAAAATCCGCTTCGGGTACGATGACGACGATAAGCCAATCAATGCCATATTCATCCTGAATCGGCGATACATGGAGGAATTGACGCTGTCCCGCAATTTCGAATTCAAGATATTGCTCAGCGGAGATGTTGTCAAAATCACCAAATTGTGCGCTCAGGAATTCGGCGGCCTGACGAATCGCGGGAACTTGGCTTTCCCAAGCATAAAGCCGCCTTTGTGCTTGATCTCCTTCCGGATCGGTGAAGGGGTTCTCATCTGTCGAGGAAGCGACCAATAAACCAGAACGTTCTATGATAAAACTTGAACCCGTCTCACCGATCTTGAGCGACTTTATAAAGTCGCGGAGGTGTGAGATAAAGATATCAATCGAAGCCACCCCGAGCAGGTTTTGTCCCTCATCATACACGGGACGGCTGGCAGCAATAGCCAAATCATGCCCGGTGAACAGGATATAGACGTCGCTCCAGGTGGCACCGCCTTTTTCGAGGGCGTCCGTATACCAGGGACGAGTTCGAGCATCAAAATCGGGGATCGTTGTTAACACATCTGTGCGATTTCCCTCGCTATCCGTGGCGTATTTGTTCCACGTGCTTGTAGCAAGTCTATCCGTGACGGTAGTGTACAGAGACCCACCCGCCCCCTCACGCCCGGCGCCTACCAACCCACCTGCCGTATAACCGAAATAGGTGCTGGTCACTGAATCGAAAACTTGAATTTGTTCCCAAAAATGATGCTCCATACGATGCGCATCATCGACGTTCAACAATCCCTGGCGAAGGGCTGTCGCGTTGATTTGGGTGATCTGGTGCGGTGTGTTTAGAAACGTGTCCAAATGCTCTTCAATGCGAGCTGTTATCTCGCTGCGCAGTTGGTGGGCAACGTTGTTCACTGCTTGCCGTCCATTCCGAAACGAGAGATAGCCTACCAGTCCCACTGCCAATACGATTTGAGCAACAAATGGAACAACAAGCACGACCCGTAGCGGGATGCTGGCGATCAATTTATTTCGAGATTGTGACGACATTACAATATCTCCCAAGTGTGCAAACTAGATTTTCTTGTTCCCGAGCATGTCCCATCCATCGCTATGTTGTTCCATGTACAGCACTTTTTCGTGGCGTCCCACTCTGTTGCTCCGAAAGAAGAATGTGAACAGTCTCAGTGTAGTATACGTCTCTTTTTGGTCTGTGCAAATTCGTTGGTCTCCAACATGATGTGGACCATCAACAAGAGAGTAAATACGCTGTGAAATTATTTAACATCAGAGGCACAAAGCATAATTCTGCGCCAGTCGTGGAAAACCAACCTAACCCCCAATCCCCTCATTCCCCACCTCATCCATCTCCATCTCACCTAACCTCGCCCCATCGCTCGCCACTGCTGAAACAGAGGCGCGGTCCCTCGGCTCACCTCGCTTTCTCACCGTGCAGAAACCTGGTAATGAGCCTCGGGCCAGGGGCGATGGAATGCGGCGGGGGGAGTTGGCGGCGGGGACTTTGCCGCTAATGGTGATCGGGAGTTTCGTTCATCTGCTCACAGATTGCCACAGGAATCATCGGCCTGACCTGCCCAATTGCCTCCGCCGCCGACGTGGTCAAGTCCGCTCACTCACCGTCTCTCCCTGTTCTGGCCAGGTGGTGTTATTGAATCTCGTTGCTCCCGTGCAAAATATGATGGAATACGGCGTGGGAAGTTGCGTCGTGGAGCAGGGAATGATCGGTGGATGGCGTTGTCTGTGACCACAAGCGGGGGGGCGCTGTTGATTTGGCTATGTCGTTTTTGGTGGAAAGGCTAACGGTATGCGCTGTAGGCAGCTCACCCTAACCCGATATACTTATCCAATAAAACGGAACAAATAGGGAATAATAGAGTAATTGGTCCAGAAGATAGGCGCCAGATTCAGTATCAAATGCGGGATGAAGGTGAACACCATCTGTCGAGACTGTCTCCACACGAGGAGGTGGAGAAAGCCTGACAGCGACGTTAGTACAATGAAGAGGGTTCCAAAAGGCGTGTCGGCTTGGACGGTATGTAGGAATTGCACCCAGAAGCTGGTATGGATTAAACCGACAAAGGTCGAGAACAACAACAGGCCGATCACACGGTAAACGATATTGACCTTCTTTGGATACAGGTCCCAAGCTTCGAAAATGTAAATCCAAAGGACTTGTTCGGTAGCCGCATTGAGTGGCGCCCAAACCAGAGCTGTCAACAGCATACCAAGCGGCTGGATTGATGGATTAACTATTGGTGATAGCCAAGCACAGACCAGGCAACCCAAGATGACGCCGATATTCAGGTAGAAGGTGAGCGGCGGTTTGGCGGGAAAGGCGTTGCGGTAGCCAATTGCTCCGCGTCTCCACTTGACCAGTCCCCAAGCTAAGCCGTAATAGAGCAACATAGGCAGGAAGGCTCCAGTACGATTATACAAGAAGCCAGCTACGAAAGGCAGAAATATGGCTATTCCAGCAGTCAAAACGAGATCGAGTTTGGCGGGTTCCCAAGACTTGTACATGCTATACTCCCCTTTTCAAAAAAGCAAAGCGCGCAGCGGGTCGGGTAGCCAGGGAGTGTCGTGGCCATAGGGGGGTGCGACACGTTTCTCTCAAACTGTCGCCCATTGAGGGTGACAAGGGACAGAGAGCAAGGGGTAGGTAATTGAAGGCAGCCACGGCCTTTGGTCGCCAGAACTTTGACAACTGTGTGTTCATCTAGCTACGATGATAGCACGAATCGTGCGAAAGATCAACCTTTTATCTCCCACGTGAATGAGGGAGATCACGTACTTGCGGTACGTAGGCCCTACAACGGATGATTGGTCACCAAAACAGAGGATGTGGAAAAAACTACCGAGATGCAATGCCACCCCATTGTCTATCCAGGCTCCCCCATTGGCGAGAGCGCCCAGGTGAACGTTGAGTCGCTCCTGCTGGTCGGTGATGGTGTGGTCCGCTCCCTCGCCGTCTCCCCCTGTTCTGTCCAGGTAGTGCACTGCCTTGTTTCCTTGGGCCAGGGGCGGTGGAATGTGGAGTGGGGGGAGTTGGCGGTGGGGGGTGGGGTGCGGGGTTGGCGGTTGGAGTGGGGATGCTGTGCCTTTCGGTGGACGATCCTGGGAGGAACTTTGGTTTGCTGTGGTGGGTGCGAGCGTTGTATCTAGAGATGTGGGGGGAGTTGCGTTGGGAGGGATGCTAGTGTCAGCGTTCAGGAGCATCTTTATCGGCTGCCGTCGCGTCGGTCAATGGTCAATCATGTCATCCCATATTTACCTCCACCAATTCTATACTGTCCAGGTCATTGACGCCCAGGCCCAACTCGGCGCTGGCGTTTAGCCACGCATTGGCTCGTTCTGTCACACTCGCCGGGTTGCCCCCTTCTGCCATCAACATCTGGTTATACAGTTGCAATCCTATTGTGTCGTGGGCGACCGGATCAAAACTCATCAAGATCGAGTCTCCAGTCGCGGCGTCCCGCCAACCGGTCTTGACAATCGCCAATGCGTCTCCCACGATCAGTCGGGTACGATCCTTGATAGGCGGTAGGGCGTTCAATTCGGCAATGCCGCGCACTATGCGCTCTCCGTGAAAGCTACTCGGTTTTGTGAATGTGCCATAGTGATTTTTCATCGCAAAACTGATGCCACTCCAATCGTGTTGTTTGAGAATGGGTACGTTGATCAAAGCATCGCAGTTCATCAGGATGTTGCTGAGACCAACCTCAGTGTCCATAATCGTCCAGCCAGACACCGAGTCGCCATCGGTGCCGTAGCAGCGCACGCCAGGGCCATCTTTGTTGACCGTGTAGCCTGCGGTTGGCAGTTCTCTCGACTGGTAGTCAAAGATAACGATTTGTTCCGCTGGTACACCGACTTCTTGCAGGCGCTCGGCAATCGCCATAACTAGTGGGGCGTGCGTCCAGAAACTACTGATGCTCAACACGTTGACTTTGATGGCAATCCGCTCCTGTGGGGCAAACAGGGAATCCCATGCCTGTCCGGCGTCGTTCTGCCCGGTCAGTTGGGTGATCGAGGCGTCGAGCATCTGGCGAATGGCATCCTCCACCAGGTTATCGCCGTCCCACACCCCGGCATGGTGAACCTGCACGACTCTGCCCAAGGGGTCTGGCGGCGGTTCGTCGGTGGGAGGACTCGTCGGCTCCGGCTCGGCGGTTGGCTCGCTGGTCGGCGCAGCGGTTGCTGTAGGGGGCGGCGCGGAGGTTGCGGTAGGGGGCGGCGCGGATGTGGCTGTGGGTTGCGGCTGGGGGCTACATCCAGCCAACAAGCCTGCCGCAGCTAACATTATGAAATTCCGCCGGGATATTTCTGGAAGAGGTAGATTGTCGTTACGATCATTTTCTTTTGTCATTGTTTTCTCTCTTGGTATTATAGATTTCGTGAACGAAACTGATGGGGGGATTATACCCGGAATGCCTATTGTACACAATAAACTATCGTCACAAATTCGGGTGTGTTTCATTATCGCTCTTGTCCAGTTCCCTGCACAGAACAAATGAATGGACAGGATCAACAGGATAAAATTAACGCGGAATCCTGAAAATCCTGTCCAAAACTAGGGCATTATGTCACTGCCGCTACTTTTTTAGAACTGCCCCCTGGGCCGTTCTCCCTCTTTATGCGTCCTTCCTACACACCACGATGCCCTCGCTCTGCATACATTTGTTGCAGGAAATGCAACCGGTGAGATAGTCGGGGTCCTCAATCCACTTGTTGATGATACTGGGGTCGTTAATGAGGGGTCGGGAGATGGCAAATACGTCGCAGGTGTTGCCGACGTGCTTTTCCATAATGGCAGGAGTGCGCCAGCCGCCGACACCGATGATGGGAACCTTGCCTTCTCCCTCGCCGCCAACAGCCGCTCGTACTTGGGCTGTCACTTGGGAAAAATAACCCTCGCCATTTTTGCCCTCTTTGCCTGCCTTGGCCAGCCGCGAGGGGCTTAACTTGGGATCTTGTGAGCCGCCGCCACCAGATAGCATTAACCCGTTTATGCCAGCTTTCACCAACTGCCTGGCAAAGAAAACCACATCGTCGGGGGTTACGCCTCCCTCCCCGCCATCCTCGCTGTTGATCTTGGCCGTGATGGGCCAGTCGCCTACGGCTTTCCTGACGGCTTTGACTACCTCCACCCCATAACGGGCGCGATTTTCCAGACTGCCACCCCACTGATCAGTTCGGTGGTTCCACAGCGGGCTGAACCAGCCGCCCGCGCCAAAGCCGTGGCCAAAATGCAACTCGACGCCGTCGAATCCTGCATCCTGGCAACGCTTTGCTGCTGCGGCCCACTTGGCGATTATCTCATGGATCTGTTCCTCGGTGGCCGCCGGGCAGGTCTCGCCGGTGCCGCCCATTTGCACAAAGGGATCTGTCGTTTCATCGGCGGCGAATGTATCTGCATAGGTGGTTCTAACAAACGGCAGGCGGAAAACTCCGGTATGCACGATTTGGCAAAATACCTTGGCATCACTATCGGCGGCGTGGATAGCATCGGTCAGCTTTCTCAACCCCTCAATCCGCGAGTCGTTATCAACACCAATCATGCCGGGCAACATTGCGCCTTCCGGTGAAATGAAAGCAAAGCCGGTGATGATGAGCGAGCAACCGCCCTCGGCGCACTCTGCGTAGCGCGATACAAGCTCGTCTGTGACGTCGCCCGTGGGGGCTGCCGCCATCCACGACGCGCTGCGTACGAGCCGGTGTTTGAGTTGGGTTGTTCCAATTTCGATAGGTTCAAATATTTTCATTTTTGGGTTCCTCCTGACCCGATCTAATTTGCAATTACGTCTATGCCTGCTTGAGCACAAGCAATGTCTTGATCCACCATACCGCCGCTTACGCCAATCGCGCCAACTATGGCATTATCAACGACGATGGGCAGACCTCCTCCCACGAGCAGCACGCGTGGCAGGCTCTGGATTGCGGCGACCATTACTGGGCTATCCTTGATCACATCGCCAAAGGCCTGCGATGGCATACCCATAAGCGCGGTGTAAGCTTTGCGCTGCGCCACCTCCACAGATAGCAACATTGCGTTGTCCATACGCCGAAAGGCTTTGAGATGCCCACCCTCATCGACCACCGCAATGACCACCGCCACGCCCAATTCTTGCGACTTGGCTGTCGCGGCGTCAATCATCCGCTGTGCCAAATCCGTGCCCACACTCTTTTTCACAAATGTTTTACCCATCACAATTCTCCTCATTATGCTTCTTTTTGTAACCAAACTTTTTGGTTATAACTGACAAATTGTCGAAAAGAAATGGGCTTTTTGCCCGTTATTCTTTTTACCGTATCGGTAACTTGGTCGTCAAATTATCGGACCTGTATTGCTATTACGTCTGAAATCTACTTTGACCTACTTGAAAACAAACTCAATCCATGGACAACCCTACATCAGAATACTACCGCCGACGATTAGAACCATAGCAACGATGCCAATAACCGGTCCCGCCAAGGCCCCGCCAAAACCAACCACCGTGCCCGCAGTTCCGACCACCGCGCCCACCGCCGCCAACCAGGCACCGAGGGTCCCGGCGAGCGGTTTACCAATCTCTTGCTCGTCCATCACCTCCCACCAGATCAGCCCAAGTCGCTTTTTGACGACACTGTAGAGCATGAGAAAAAGGATTCCCCCAACCAGGCTGCCAACAGCGCCGATAAGAGAGAAAAAGATGAGAATGGTGAGTAGGACGGTGTAGGGTAAAAATCCCAGCACTTGAAGCCACGTAAGAACCACCACGCTGCTGGCAACCGCAGTGATGAGAGCGATGAGAATGTAGAGTATCCAGGAACGCCCTTTTTTGGCGGCCGGATCCCGCTGTCCGTCGGCGATGGGCTTTAGTGTGGTCCACATTGTGTAAGGGAGATAGCCGAGCAAAAAGACTCCAACAATATCAAACATGCTCTTCCAGGTTAACGCGCCCAGTTCACCAACGAGATGTCCGATGGATACGCCCCACGCCCCGGCAGGGCCAAACAGCAGGCCAAATAGCATTGGGAGCAGATTCGCTGCCCCCATCCCCGTGACTTCGGGGGCCAGGATCGGGAAATCAATCATGAGAACGGCCCGCGCGACCACATAGATGACGGCGCATACCACCGTCAAGATAATCATCCGTGTATTCTTCCACATCGCAAAAGCGGCTTTCATTGTACTTGTTCTCCTTCAAGTTGTTGTGAGACAGCGTCAAACATTGATGTAATTCATCAAGTCCTCAATCTCGGGCACATTTTGACTCGAGACAGAGTATTCGGCATTGCTCCGAATACCGATGCCAATTTTACTGGCATGAGCAATTTGCGGTTGCGACCAAACTGTGTAATTGTCAATTCGCTCGTTCGCCAAATTGCGTTCCTTCAAATGATATTTGAGAATCGCCAGCCCCGTGACGTCACAAGCGACAGGATCGGTAGTGACCACGACAAGCCCGGGCGAAGCTGACACGGCATTTGGCGTTATGCCCGGCATAGCCCCGCCGGTTAAATCTGCCCGGGTTGCGTCGAGAATGGTCAAGGATGGATATACCCCAAAGTGCAGCTCCGGAATACGGGTTCCAAAGTCGGTAGTGTGTATATACATTCGTTCAGCCTCTGGAATCACCCCCATCCAGTTTTTGAGCGACATAGTGTAATTGGCCTGAAGGTGGTCTTTACAGGTTGGTAGATTGATCACGTGATCCACATCATTCAAAATAGTGGGAACACGAAAACCGCCTGGCCAATTGACGGCGCTTTTGGGTTCTATCAAAGTGTATCCTTCTATGCCTAGGTCCATTACCTCGGCGCCGCCTTCAACTGCCGCCTGGTAGATGCCGGCCCGATCCATAGCATCTATGGTAGGTAGATACATAGGGTTGGACGTGTCGGCAACAAAGACGTGAGCAGCGCCGTGTTCAAAGGCAATTTTAGTGACCGCGGTCACTACCGCCGGATTGGTCGAGTAGGGAAACGTATCTCCGGAATTTACATTCGGCTTGAGCAGCACCGTATCTCCGGACGAAATAAATCCCAGACCTGACGTCAAAGCAAGGGCCTGGCGCACAGCTTCTTCCACCGACTCGTGGCGTGCTATGCCTACCAGGGGCCGTCCGGCGGATGGTTGTTGAGCAAGTGTGCCCAAATTTGCCATTTGACGGTCCGCGCCAACGCATCCTTGCAGCCCAAGAACAGCTGCTCCGGCGGCGACAGTGGCCGCCCCTTTGAGAAAACCTCGCCTGGTCAAAGCGCTCTTGTTATTCATGTCAAACTCCTTTCTAGCCAGCAAGGACTGTGTCCGCCGTGGTTTACGGGAAAACACGGCGCGGGCACATCCTACCGGGGCAGATTGTGATCGCTAATTCAATTTTTCTTTGAAAAATCCGTCTAGCTTTTCAACTGCTTGAATGTCACTTTGGTCTTTATAACTTGCTCTTTTTAAATTTGTTATTATCCGCTCACACAATATCGTGCCATCAGAATGGCCGTTCAAAAAAGTGGCGTGCTGTAAGCCGCACTCCCCTGTGTCGTAGAGGATACGTTCGTAGACGTCGCTTGAACCACACACAAAATCAGACTCGCAATTTCGCCTTTAATTGCTCGACAGGTTTGGGATAAAAAGGTCCCTCTCTATATTTGTTCGTATAGATTGCGTGCTTGGGGCAGCGATTGTAGCATCTCCAACAGCCATAGCATTTGTCATCAAAGGTTGGGAAAGGACTGAGCTTTATGGCCTGGTACGGGCATCCTTTTTCACAGGTGCCGCATTGGGTGCATAGTGCCTCGTCAACGTACTTTTCCCCCATTTCCTTCTGCGCCTGGGTACGCGCAATCGTTGGCATCAGACTGTTCAGCAAACCGACGCTGACCTTTCTGCTCGTGCCCGGCTGACCGCCTTTGATAGTGGCGCAAAGCTGGCCCAATCCGGCGATAAACTCGTTAAAGCGAGCCATTTCCTTTTCGTTGGGCGAGTCCGTATAAGGACGCCCCCGGGAAATTGTCGGCGGATGGCTTTCGGGCGTGTGCAGAGAATGTCCGGCGACGACGTGAAAGCCTCTTGCGTTCGCCCATTGCTCTAGAACCTTTACGGTTTTGCCGGTGATAAAACCAAATGTGTTGAACACAAAGGCCGGTTTGTCGTTCTGCCGTGGCAGATTCTCGACAAAGGTCTGCATCACCTGCGAAGGCGCGAAAAAGTCGGTGAACGCTGCCAGGCCCACAATGTCATACTCTGTCAGGTCAACCGTTCCACCCTTGACGATATCAAAAAGGTCAAACTCGACATCTTGAATGTTTTTCGCGATATACCGGCAAGCTAACTTTGTGTTGCCGGAACCCGAATAGTAACAAATAACACCCTTCATTTTTACTTTCCTCCTATTACAAGATTGAACGTTCACTCGATACAAATCAAAAAAACACTACTTTTGAACAGCATCCCAACAAGCATCGGCGGTGTCCTGCACAAGTTCGTCGTCCAACACAACCGTGCCGGCGACGTGTCGTTTCGCCAAGGATACGGCCGTTCCAAAACCCAAATCGAACAAGACTAGAGGCGGCAATGGTTTAAATACCCCTTCTTCTACGCCTTGCTGAAAAAAACTAAAAAGAGGCGCAATGGTCTGCATAAAGTCTTCTCCCATCACGTGTTTTATGTAAGGGGAATTTTCAAACTGTTCCAAAAACAAGTGTTCGGTGGGGTAGGCCAGGCAATGACCAACAATGCCGCGCCAGATGCCAAAAAACCGTTCCTTGAGCGATAGATCGTGCACGTAATCGGCCAACATTGCGCGTATGGTCTCGAGTTTGATTTTTTTGTACAGTTCATTGATCAACTCTTCCTTGCCGGAAAAATAGTGATAAATAATCCCCGCGCTAACACCCGCTGTTTTGGCAATCAGCGACATTGGCGTATTGTGAAAACCACGCTCCGAAATAAGCTCTAGCGCCGCGTCCAAAATGGCAGCGCGTTTATCACTCGTGCTCTTTTCAACAATTTTGCCGCTCATTGTTTTAGACAATTTTCCATTTTATGATATTGAATGAACATTCAATCTGAATTGTAGCATGACTATATTATTTTGTCAATAACGAAACTCGGAATTTGTGCTTGTGGCCCAGCACAATGCAGATAATCGACCATCGGGTAACGCTTGCAGCAAACCAACCTCAGCCTAATTTCAATCCCTCCAGCAAAAATGTCCCCCGCCCCATCGCTCGCCACCGCTGAAACAGAGGCGCAATCCCTCGGCTCTCCTCGCTTTCTCCCCGTGCAGAACCTGCTAATGAACCTCGGGCCACAGATTGCCACAGGAACTATTGGTCTGACCTGCTCATCACCTCCGCCTCCGACGCAGCCCAGACCCGCTCCCTCACCGTCTCCTCCTAGCCTGCCCAGGTGGTGCATTGGCTTGTTCCCTTGGACCAGGGGCGGTGGGAGCGAGTGTGTTCAGGGGCGTCTGGGTTTTGTGGGATGGGGATGCTGTGTCTTTCGGTGGTGTGGGCCTGGAGAGGGGCTTTGGTTTGCTGTAGTGGGTGCGAGGGGAGTTGCGTTGAGGCAGGGCACTGCCCTAAATGGAGAAATTGTGCTCAGATATAGAATGGATGTGCTTTTCGGCCAGGACAGGTGCCCGAGTGAACAAATCTGTGAGTTGTTCTTCAAATAGCTCCCTCGATTCTCACGGAACCAGTGAACCATCCCCAAAAGTGACTCTATGTAGATTTGTGGGGGTGCTCTAAGCGGGTGTGTCACCCGCCTCCCCGCATCCAGGGGGAAAAGCACGATCTTGGTCCAGACACGGGGGTGATACACCCTCTCTGAGCGTTTCTATCCCACAAATCTGCGTTGACCCTGTAAAACTCGCTTGAATCATGCCGACATTTCAGATCTGGACCATGTTGATGTCATCGATCGAATTTTCACGGTAAGAGACAGGCCAATTTGTATGACTCCATTTTGATCAAAACACTGATATCAGAACAGGAACGGATATCGACCCCATTTGAGCGCCGCGTCGTACATGGCGACAATGTTCTGCGGTGGGATATCTGGTTGGATGTCGTGGGTAGGGGCAAAGACGTAGCCGCCGCCGGGTGCAAAGAGTTGCAGTCGTTCCCGCACATCCGTCTCAACTTTTTCCGGTGTGTTCCACGGTAGCACTCGCTGCGGACAACACCCGCCGCCCCAGAACGTCAGCCGGTCGCCAAATTCTCGTTTCAATCGCCCTGGCTCCATCTTTGCCGCTGAAGTTTGCACCGGGTTCAACACGTCTACCCCGACCTCGATTAAATCCGGAATCAGGTCATAAACAGAGCCGCAACTGTGGAGAAAGACGTGGGCCTGGGTACGGGCGTGGACCAGACCATAGAGCCGCCGGTGGTGGGGGGAAAAGTAGCGCCGGTAGTAGGCTGGGCTGATTTGCAGTCCAGCCTGGACGCCAAAATCGTCACCAAAGCCGACCACGTCCACGTATTCTCCTACCGCATCCAGGTATCGCTCCAGGTCGACCAGGGCTACCTGGGCTAGTTTTTCCACCAGCGCGGTGGCGAAATCTGGCGCTCGCTTCAGGTCCATCATAAAGTTGACCCAGCCTCGGGCGAATTGTGCCCCCTCGAATAAACTGCCGCCGAACCAGCCAAATATGGCATACTCTGTCTCTCGTCGTAAGCGGCGGGCTGCGTGGTGTACAAAGTCCAATTCCTCGTCGGAGAGGCGGCGCGGCTCGAATTGTTCCACGTCTTCCATCGTAGCGTTCGCCAGGGGTGCATCGCGGGGGACAAAGTGGTAGGTCCCTGCGGGCATCCACTGAGGTATGGAATCGTCGGCGGCGCGGATGAGCAGATCTCCTTTCTCGGTGACCTCGGGACAAAAGTCAGCAGATATGAGGGCCGGGGAGCCGTCGGGCAGGGTCCAGGGCTTCCAGAGGATGTTGCGGACGCCGGGCAGGGGGTTCAGGAGCGGAAGCCCCACCACGTCCACGCTAAAACGCTGCCGCACTGGTTCTTCTACCTCGGCCAGTTGCAGGATGATGTCGGCCACACGGATTGGCTCGCCGTTCAGATCCAAGTACTGCTTTAGCCGGTGGTAGGTGACCCCGTTGATGCCGGTGACCAGGGAACTGCCCAGGTCTATGGGGACCCGGTCGGGTTCTTGATGGGCCAGAGCTGTGAGTGTTCGTTCACGCGAGTTCATCATTCTTCAGCGATGACGGCTTGCAGTACAATGTGTTCCCGACGTTGGAGCAGTCGTGCCAGAGGCTTGA
>JAAEPW010000297.1 GCA_024232355.1 Chloroflexota bacterium
GCGTTTTGCACCCCCGGCATGATGTGATCTCGATAACCCAAAATCTCGCATCTCTCTCCTAGTCTCTAATCTCCCACACTACAAACGACGTCGCGCCATCTCGACGATGGGTCGTCAACACCGGCGACATCGTCAGGCCAAGCTCGGTCAACGCCCGCTCTAGTCGCGCCGACGACTCCCAGTCGGGCAACACCAGGTAGCGTGGTCGTCCATCATAAAACGCCGCCGCGTCGTCTGCCAGCCAGCCTGGCGAGGGAAACCCGGCCCGATACAAATAAGCATCAAACAAATAATAATCATAATGCCAACTCAACCAACGGTCGTACAACACCGTGCCCACAGGCAAGCCCTGCAAATAATCCACCACCTCGTCCAGGCCATCAAAAGCCCCGTGATCCCCCCCCACGGGAATCCGCCCCCGCGCCGCCATCACACCGCCGCCTATCAACGACGCAAAGAGTAAAACGTAAAGCGTAAAACGTAACGCGCGCTCTGTCACCCACTGCGTTCTAGGGGCCATAATATCTAATACCCAATACCCAATCCCACTCCGCTTCGCTCCGGGGACCATAGTCCCCAATATCCTCCCCACCAACAACGCCGCCACCGGGGCCATTGGCAAGAGATAGCGGTCCCACACCGGAAAGGCCAATAGCAAATGGAAAAAGAGATAAGATAGCGCAAAAGTAATCAAGATCAAA
>JAAEPW010000298.1 GCA_024232355.1 Chloroflexota bacterium
GATGAAATGTGTTGTATACACTGGTACGAAACTGACGGATATTTTCTCGAGCAACTTCTTGCGTAATCATACTCTAATTATGCAATGCTCTTGCGATTTTGGAAAGGTTCAGCAATTGCTATTTTTTGTCCAAACTCCAATTGATTATGAACTACTACAAATTGATGTCGTCTAGCAACGTTTCATCGTAAGCTATTCGCTCAATACGCGGATGGTACAAGCCGAGAGCATCACCACGATCCTCGTCTACACCTACACCGCCGGTGGCCTGCGCGTGTCACGAACCTTGAATGGAGATGTGACGAACTTTGTGTGGGACTGGGCCTCTGGCATCCCGGAGATGTTGAGCAGCGGCGACAATCGGTACCAGGACAACCTGTACCTGATAGGCCACGACACGTTGGGACAGTCTGCGAACGGTAGGTGGGCCTACTATCTGCCCGATGCGCTGGGTTCCATCCGCCAGACCACGGACGACGTGGGCGCGGTGAGTGGCAGTCGCGAGTGGACGCCTTTTGGGGTGGAGGTGGGTAGGGCGCGGGGTGGTTTGGGGTATACGGGGGAGTGGTTGGATTCTTACACAGAGTTCAACTATCTCCGCGCAAGATGGTACGCGCCATCCGTGGGCAGGTTTACGTCGAGAGATTTGTGGCCTGGCAGATACCAGCAGCCCCTGACAATGAATCCTTACCTGTATGCGCTTGCGAATCCTACAATGTATGTTGATCCGTCAGGGTACGGACCAGAATGGTGGGAAAGGATGCTTCAAGATGACACTTGGCGTACAGTGTCAAGCGACAATTAGAAAGGGACATCGGCGACAATTAGAAATGCCCATGCCGAGAAATCAACTCTCGGCGTCTTGGGCAGCATCAGATCCACCCAACCGAATACCATTGCGACGTGCAGCTTCTTCAGCACGAACGCTCTTCATCTCGCGGCCGAACTCGATGATCAGACTA
>JAAEPW010000299.1 GCA_024232355.1 Chloroflexota bacterium
ATCTTGAAAAAGTTGACGTTTTACCATTTTTGATCGTTTTTCTGACATCTGGACCAACTTTTCCAAGTTGCTGGCAGGTATACGGTTTGGCGTCCCCAGGGACGGATTGGCTCTCCTAGCGACTTTTGCGGTATTGCCTTTTAATAGTTCAAGTTCTTACAATTTGGAGTCACTTGCTGTATTTGCGCCTACTATTTCGTAAACTTGCACTGGCTCGATGCGCCCTTTGACCGAGGTCTCGGCTGTTTTTCCGATGTGGACACGGTCAGCGACGCGCTCGTAGGTGGCGTGGGAGATGAGGATAGATGTGCCTAGCTCACGGTTCAATCCTTCGATGCGGCTGGCGACGTTGGCAGGGTCGCCGATGGGCGTATATTCGGCGCGGGCCTCGTAGCCAATGCTGCCGACGAGCGCTACTCCGGTGTGGATGCCAAAGCCGGTATGCAACTCGAAAGCCCCCGCAATACGTCGGATATCGTTGATCTTTACCAGCAGTGCATTCGCTTTCAGTGCCGCATCGACGGCGTGACGAGCATGGTCGGGGTCGTCCATCGGTGCGCCAAAGAGTGCCAGCACACCGTCGCCGGTGTAGCGAGTGATGGTGCCACGGTGCTCTCTGATTATTTGGACCAGATTCTCATAGTAGGCGTTGAGTGTTTGGATCACGTCCTCTGGAGGAGTGTGCTCACACCAAGCGGTAAAGTCTCGAATGTCGGTAAAGGCGATGGTTATCTCGCGCCGCTCTCCACCGAGTTGGATATCGCCGTTGAGGATACCATCGCGCACGGCACTGCTCACATATTGTCCAAAAGCAGTCTTGATTTGACCGTGTCTAGAGATTTCTTCTGTCATCACGTTAAAGCGCACACTCAAGTCGGCCAGTTCGTCACTGGTGACGGGGTGCGCTCGGACCGTCAGATCACCATCTGCTACAGCCTCCATCACCTGTTCGAGTTCCTGCACCGGTGTCAGAACACTGTGCACCAATAGCAGTGCCAGTGCAACGGCTACGATACTGGCGAACAACATGATGGCCCCGGTGAGGAGCAGGGCGGTAGAGGGGTCGTCGCCCAACTTGATGGCCTGACTAAAACTAAAAAGTCCCAGTGTCACTAGTGGCACGATCATGATGGGCAGAATCAAAACCAACAATTTGACGCGCAGACGAAAGCGGTGCACGTGGGGATTATTGAGGTTGGCCTGGGCGCCTGCCGCCAGTGCAAGGCGAGAGACCGGATACATCATTCGTTCCAGGTAGAATAGAAAAAAGACCAGCGCAATGGCGACCGTAGAGACCATCGTGACGATCCAGCCTTGCAGCGTCAGTACCAGCCCGAAATCGGCAAACAGGAAAAAGTAGACGGCTTGCGCGGTGTAGGCCAGAATTGCGACTACCATTGTCCTCCCCACTACTAGAGGGGAGTAGTTGATTGCTTCGATCCAGGTTCGAGTTGCCAGTTCCTGGTCGGGCGGTTCACCGGCGATGGAGGTTGACAGAAAAGCACGGATATTGGGGGAATAACGGTGGTAAAAGACAAAAGCCATAATGGTCACAAAGACCACCACAATGGTTACTATGCCCACGATATTGTACCAGACAACCTGCGTGATGATCTGGATAAAGACCATCGTCCCCAGAAAGGCAGGCAACGTGAGAGTCAACTGACCGCGCAGATAGATCACAATGATGTAGAGTGGGTATCCTCGCCAGTTGAGAAAGAGTGTCGAGGGGATGTTGCTGCCCGCAAACTTGTGCTGTTTCACGTTGCTCCCTTGCTAAGAAACCGTGAGAGACTAGGCCCTCGTTGAATTTGTTGTAATTTTGTGATGATTTTTGAGAGTTGTTCAAAAAGCGCCAATTCATTTCTGAATGAGTGAATGCTTTTACTCATCAATAAGCACGTTCATTCTTTTGCCAAGCACATACTGCTTGATCATGTCCTCCTCCAGATAGATTTTTTGGGATTTTACGGGCTGTAAAGAAAGTTGGGTTAGCTCCTTCTCGAGTTGCTCGTAGTTCTCCGTCTATCGGATGGCATTTGTAGACAATGAGAATGCCATTACCTCTGGGGTCATCGGTGAAGAAATAGATGTCTACCAATACCTCAGGTTCAACACGCAAGCCTGTTTCCTCATAAACCTCTCGGATAACCGTCTGGCGTGGACTTTCATCCACTTCTGAGTAGCCCGCAGGCAAGTTCCACGAGTGTTGAAAGGGGGTACTGGTTCGCTGAATTAGTAGCAGTTTTCCATTTTGTTCAATTAACGCACCAGCGCCGACTTTTAATTGAGCATAGTGGATACGACCACACTGGGGACAAAAATCCCGTTGTCTTTGCTCAAATTCCCCCAGTTTGAGGGTTGCACCACAATCGGAACAGAATGTCACAAGTGAATTTCCTTTAATTTCAGCAATGTTGTTCATTTTGGTGTCTGTGCGGTTAATCGTTATTTCTGAATAGCGCCCAAAACCCCTTTAGCGTTCTTCATTTTGCGAGAAACAGCAAGGGCGGGGTTTTGGGCCTTTTTCAAAAAGCTGTTTCTTGGCAGCCTGTTTCTGGACAATGCATCGACTCAGCATGGTATCCAATAGTCCAACAATCCAATCTCTCGTTTTTTTGCGGCTCTTTTGCGATAACCAACTGCGCGCGATATTTCTTTGTGCAGCAACCGCCAGGTCTGAGGAGATGCAAGACGGTAACTTTTTAGGTACTCTTGCAGGTGGTCGGTGGGCAAGTTGGCGACCGAGTCCGACACCGACGTCGCAACTTGAACCCTTGGTTGACTAGCATCTTGCGAGCCTTGTTCCAGGATGCCCAATGCCATCAATCCGCCCTGGACTTTTTCCACGATCTGCCGCCAGGGATTTGGATGATTCTCTTTCAAAAGGACATAGACCAGAGTCTGGACTCTGTGCCGTTCCTCCGGCCGGAGTTGGGCAGCGAGATGCGCCAGCCAGGCTTCCAGAGTGGATTGGGGCCAGGGAATGGGCGTTTCTTGTGGTTCGGCGAGGAGGATTTGGGTTGTTTGTAGGCCGAAAAGCACTTGCTGGGGTTGAATTTGCAGTTCCAATACGCCCTGGTCTGCGCAGGCCAAGAGAGCTATTTTGATCAGTGTCTTTCCCAGATCGCTCGATGAGACAATGATGCCGTTGGGTAGTTCCAGCTTTTTCCATTTCTGAACAAAAGTCTCTGCTCGGAGTAAGACGATCTGACTGGGACTTAGTTGTTCCAAGAGGGTTTGTGACATACTTGCTCCTAGGTCATATCCTTTGCCGCCAGAGCTGCCCCTACGATACCAGCGTTGTTTCGCAACTGAGCCGGTACAACTTGGGCTTGTGTGTGCAGCAAATGCAGGAACTTTTCGTGTCTCTTGCTCACTCCTCCGCCTAGGATGAACAGATCGGGTGAGAAGAGAACCTCTAACCGATTCAAATACTCATTGACTCGGGTAGCCCACTCGTCCCAGTCTAGATTTTCCTTTTTACGGATAAAGGCAGAGGCATAGTGCTCGGCATCCATGCCTTTCATTTCCATATGACCGAGTTCTGTGTTGGGCATCAACACACCGTTCACGAATATGGCACTACCAATCCCAGTGCCCAGGGTTAGCAGAAAGATTATGCCCTTTTTCGTGTGGAGGCGGCCAATACCATATTTCATTTCGGCGATGCCGGCGGCGTCGGCGTCGTTGATCAAGACTACCGGACAACCGGTCTTTTTCTTGAGCAGTTTGCTGCCGTCGACGCCAATCCAGGATTTATCCACGTTGGCGGCCGAGTAGACGATTCCCTTTTTGACCACTGCTGGGAATGTACAGCCGATAGGCCTTTTCCAGTCAAAGTGTTTGGCGATTTGTGCTACAGTGTCGCCGACGGCATCGGGTGTAGAGGGCTGTGGGGTGGGGATGCGGTAGCGCTCTGCAGCCAATATTCCTTTTTTGATTTTCACGGGTGCCCCTTTGACGCCGGAACCTCCAATATCAATTCCCAGAATAATTTTCATATAACTTTTTTCCTTATATCAATAACTTGGTGTGTTGAACCATAGTTGTATTACTCGCCGAGTCTCTGGTATGACTAGAACCTGATCGTTCACGCGCTGACCACACACCCATACGATTTCGTCACCTGCCGTCACCAATGGCACGTGGTCGCGCCAGGCACGTGGGATTTTGAGATTGATCATAAATGCGCTCAACTTGACGCTGTGTCCATCCATTCCCTGGGGGCAGAAACGGTCTCCTGGTCGACGAGACCGCAGTACCAAGGGACCGGTGAGTTTATCCGCATCGAGGTAAGCCGTCCATGGATCAGGGGAGGAAATAATTTCGGCCAAATCCCATTGTTCCAATATCTCGGCGTGTAGCATCCAATCCGAATCAGTGAGTGATGTTGTGCCTGGTGTTTCTATTGCTAACGGTTTCAAGCTCCACAATAACGGTTCGTCGGATAGTGGCGGGGGGGCAGTACCAAAGTTGCCCATAATGAGTGTGTCATAGTTCACAGTGAGCGCTAACCCCTTTGGCAGCGTGGCCTGAGCACCAGTCTCTCCGTGTAGGCCAATTTGTCGAGCATTCTCCACGTGGTAAAAATCTACATCTCGAAGGCTTTTGCGCAGCCGGTAGGTTGCCTGGCGTATAGTGGCGCGCTGCATAGCCACTGGCAGTGCGCGCCATTTGGTTTTGTCAAAGGTGGTGAACTCGTCGCCCGTCTCACATACGACCTCGATCCAGGTTTGTTCTTGCAGTTGGGTCAGCAGTTCATAGTCGGCGGCTACCACAGCAGCGGTACGACACAGCCGAGTGCGGATATTGGGATTGTAGGTTTCTAACAACGGCAATAGTTCGTGGCGGAGACGGTTGCGAAAATAGGTCGTGTCTAGATTAGAATGGTCAAAGCGGGACGCGATATTTTGGTTCGCGCAGTACTGTTCAATATCGGCACGCGGAATTTCCAAGAGCGGACGGATGATACAGGATGCAGAATGCAAGAGACTGTGATATGGTTCTTTGTGTCCTGTCTCTTGCATCGCGAGTCGATAATCCGTGAGCGGGGTTAGGGGAAGCATACCGCGCAACCCTGTTGGCCCAGCTCCGCGCAAAAAGTGCATCAGTACTGTCTCTGCTTGGTCATCAGCGTTATGGCCGACTGTAATTTTATGCACACCTGCCTCGTTGGCCACTTGCGCCAGGAACATATAACGCACACGCCGGGCAGTCTCCTCAAAGGCCAGTTTGTGCGCGCGGGCTAACGCGGGCACGTCTTGCCTATCGACTGTGATTGCTAATCCCCATTCAGTAGCGAGCGTGGTCACAAATTCGGCATCGGCGTCAGCCTCTGCCCCGCGTGCCCCATGGTGCAGGTGGGCCACGTGAATCCGCAGGCGATATCCTTGTTCCCTGTTCAAGCGCAACAGGATGTGGAGCAAGCAGACTGAATCTGGTCCGCCCGAAACACCGACGACCAGTCCGTCGTCAGGGGCCAGCAGACCGTGCTTTTCGATGGTGTGCCGGACTTGCTTTAGGATATCAGTCAAGAGCTAGATACTTTGCGCTGGCCTGTCTCTACAAACGCATTACTGAACCACAGTACTCGCACGTGATCTCTTGCATACCGCGTACGATTTCGGTGCTGAGGGTTGCTCCGCACGTGGCGCACTTGGTCGGTGCGTCGCGAATAGCCTCGACCGCTTCTTCATTCTTGGGTTGCGTACGTTCTTTGTCGATTTCCCCAGACTTGACCCTGCCGATCAATCTGGCCCATTCGTCGTTGTCGGTATGGATCATGCGAAGCGTGGCCTCACTCAAGTCGGCCTCGGGAGCAAAATACAGTTCCAACAGCTCTTTGCGTTTGAGGAATTTCTTCTTGTCGACGGCTTTGATTTCCTCGATCTGTCTGATGGGGACCTCAAAGATGAGTTCCTGCACGGTCTCTTTCTCGGTGGTGATAAAGAGTACCTTTTTAGTAGCTACCTCTTCTTTTCGCTCAAAGAGCAGTCGTTCATCGGTGAGATAAAGTAATCCCTCTGGCCCTTCGTCTTCTCTCTCGATGTACTGGGCTTTGCAATATGCCACGGCGTCCTCAATTGGATGGAGTTGAAAACTGGCCTCGTCTATCTGGTCGAGTAATCTTTTGGCCTTTCCTACCTGGGCACGAGTTTGGTTCACGTTTTTCTGGAGTGGTTCATACATTGCCTTGACCGCTGACTGGGCTGCATAAACTTTGCTCTCTAACGTCTCTATGGTGCTTTCGGCCCGGTTCACCCTAGAGGCGTTGCCGCTCATCGCTTGATTCAACGTGCGTTCAGCCGCGTCGGAATCCTGCTCTAGATCTTGTGTGCGTTTTTCTACCTCGTCGGCTACTCGACCTTTCATCTCGTCCCATTGCTCGGACAGTACGCCGATCTTGTTTTCCATGAAACTGCGAAAAACATACCCTCGGGTGCGTAGTTCCTCGATCTCGGTCGGCAGCAGGGATAGGGTCGTGTCGACGTCTGCCATCTCGGTGTGCACCTGGGTCAACAGCATTGACTCTTGTAAATCGCTGAATTGGGTTTGTAGTTCGTTCAGTTTGACTTGGGATTCTTCACTTAGTGCCGCGGCGGCTGCTGTCGCAGCAGCTGCACCTGCTGCCGCCCTTGTGGCGGCGTTCCTGCGGGCGGCTGCTGTCGCGGCGCTTTTGCGGGCGGCTGCTCCTCTTTGTGCAGCAGTGGGGGTAGAGCGCGTTGGTTTTTCTGGCCTGGTCGTCTTGGTTGGTCTTGTTGTTTTCGTGGGCTTTGACGGCTTTTTGACCTTGGGTGGCGTCGGCCTTCTAGCAGAAGTTGGTGAAGGCTTTGCAGTAGGTCTCTTTTTGCTGGGCGTCACTTTTTTCTTGACCGGTTTCGAAGATATGGATGATTTTTTAGGGGATTTTTTCTTCATTTTTCAACTCCTTATCTTGGTTTATCGTAGATTGCCAGAATCACTAATTGCCAGAATCATTGGTGCCCATAGTGTACTGTAGGTACGCTTCCATAAACTCGTCGAGCCGACCATCGAGTACTCCGTGCACGCTGCCGGTTTCATGGTTGGTGCGATGGTCCTTGACCATTTGATAGGGATGCATCACGTAGGAGCGAATCTGGTTGCCCCAGCCAGCGTCTATGTGATCTCCCTTGAGTTTTGCGATTGCCTCGCGCCGTTTTTGCTCTTCCAATTCAATCATCCGTGCTCGCAATACGCGCATCGCCAGCTCTCGGTTTTGTCCTTGTGAGCGCTCGTTTTGGCAAGAGACGACAATGTCGGTGGGAATGTGGGTGATACGCACTGCGGTTTCATTTTTTTGCATATGCTGACCGCCGGCCGACGAGGCACGAAAGGTGTCGATGCGCAGATCGTTGGGGTCAATCGTCACTTTGATCTCATCGCCAATGTCGGGCCAGACCTCGACCAGAGCAAAGGATGTGTGGCGGCGGTGAGCCGCATCGAAAGGAGAAAGTCGCACGAGCCGGTGAACGCCTCGATCGGCGTTCAAATAACCATAGGCGTATGTGCCAGAGATAGCGACGACGGCCCGTTTGAGCCCAGCCTCTTCACCAGAGAGTTGGTCCATTAATTCGGTCACGTACCCGCGCGACTCGGCCCAACGCAGGTACATGCGCAACAACATCTCGGTCCAGTCTTGGGCATCGGTGCCTCCAGCGCCGGCGTGGATGGCCAGGATTGCGCTGCTCCGGTCGTAGCGACCTGAGAGGAGGAGATAGAACTCGAGCTTGCTTACTTTTTGCTCCAGTGATTCCGTTTCAGCAATCAGTTCGTCGTACAAACTTTCGTCTTCTAATGTGACGAGTTCTAGTGCGTCTTCGACCCGCTGTTCCAACGTGTTCCATCGTTCTACTTCTTCGCGCAGATCGGAGAGATGACGCATTGCCCCCTGTGCTGTTTCAGAGTTGTTCCAAAAGTCGGGGGCGCTGGCGCGTTTTTCCAGTTCAGTGATCTCTTGTTCTTTGGTATTTAGGTCAAAGACGCCTCCGGATATTTTCTAGTGTGGCGCTCAAAGCCGTTAGACGGCTATGGATTCCTTCCATATTCATCTCCTATTCAAATAGCCCTTCTATAAAAGCGTCAGCGTCAAACGGAGTCAGATCCTCCATTTTTTCTCCCGTGCCAACAAAGCGGATGGGCAGCCCCAGTTCGCGAGCGATGGCAAAGACCATCCCTCCTCTGGCGGTGCTGTCTAATTTGGCCAGTATGACGCCCGTAATATCTACTGCTTCCTGAAAGTGTCGTGCCTGCGATAGTGCGTTTTGTCCGGTGGTAGCATCTACTACCAGGAGTGTCTCGTGAGGTGCGCCTTTGACATTCTTTGCCGCCACCTTGCGCACTTTGCGCAACTCGGCCATCAGGTTATATTGGGTGTGCAGCCGCCCGGCAGTATCGGCAATCATCACGTTCATCTCACGTGCTCTTGCTGACTGCAATGCGTCAAAGATGATGGCCCCAGGATCGCCTCCTTCTGGCCCGGTGATAATGTTCACGTTCGCCCGCTTAGCCCAGATGGCGAGTTGATCCATCGCGGCAGCGCGAAATGTATCGGCGGCTGCCAGCATCACCTGTTTGCCCTCTTGTTGGTAGCGGTGGGCCAGTTTGGCGATGCTGGTTGTTTTGCCAGACCCGTTCACGCCGACGATGAGGATCACGTCCATCGGTTGGTTGCCCAAATTGAGTGGCGATGGGTCTGACAGCAGTGCGCGTAGTTCTTCTTGCAGCGCGATCTGAAGCACGTTGGATTTCAATATGGCTTCCTCGCTGGCGCGCCGGCGCAATTGTTCGACCAGGTATAGAGTTGTTTCCACGCCTACATCGGCTTGGATGAGCAGTTCTTCCAGTTCGTCCCAGGTATCGTCGGTTACCTGGCTTGTGCCCAATAGCCCCGCAATGCGGCTAAAAACCGTATTGCGAGTGCGTGTTAGACTGTCTTTGATGGATTGAGCGAATCCAATAGCCATAAAACTCCGTTTCAATGAATAATGAGATAATGAACAATTAGACAATGGCCAGCTTGTCAGATTATACCCCAAAGCATACGGTTAAGCAACGCCACTGATTGCTAATTTGGGCAGTTTGGTGTACCATTGGGAGACTACTGATAAAGATGAAGGAGTGAAAATGTCCAGTCTGTCTATAGTTCTTCCTGCTTATAACGAAGAGAAAAATGCCGAGAATGCTGTAAAAGAGGTCTCTGCCGTGGCCCAAGGCTTGGGTATGGATTACGAGATTCTTTTGGTCAATGATGGCAGTGCCGACCGTACGGGCGAAATTGGTCGCGAGTTGGAGCAACAGATTCCCAATTTCCGGTTGGTAGAGCACTATCCCAATCGAGGGTATGGGGGGGCGCTAAAGGCCGGGTTTGCGACTGCTACCAAAGAGTTGATCGCGTTCACTCCAGCGGATAAGCAATTTGATTTTAGTGAGATTGCGCGGCTCTTGGAGCGTTTGGATGAGGCGGATATTGTGTCCGGTTTTCGGGCGGACCGGCAGGACCCTTTCATCCGCAAGTTTAACGCCTTTGGTTGGAACTCGGTGGTTCGATTACTGTTTGGCCGACTGTGCCGCGATATTGATTGTGGTTTCAAGCTGTTCCGGCGTGAAATTCTGGATCACGTAAATATCGAGTCTGATGGGGCGATGGTCGACACCGAGTTCTTGGCCGGTGCCAAGGCGCGTGGTTATCGCATCGTCGATGTACCCGTGACTCACTTGCCGCGTGTAGCGGGCGAGTCGACCGGCGCCAATATCAAGGTAATTATCAAAGCGTTCCGTGACCTGGCGATCTTTCGGCAACGATTGAGCCGCGAATTGCGGGGAGAAAGGCGACAAAAGGCTCAATGACCGACTGGCAACGGCGGGTCTCTGACTTTGCTCGGCGCTATGACCTTTTGCACGATCCAAGCATTCACGCTCTCGACCTGGTCTCTGAGGTTGGTGAGGTGGCAAAGGAAGTGTTATTGTCCACCGATTATGGACGACGAGCGCCGCAATCCCGGCCTCAACTTGCCTACGAACTGGGAGACGCACTCTACAGCCTACTGGCGTTGGCCGAAGCCTGCGATGTGGATGCTGGCCGCGCATTAGATGCGGTTCTAGAAAAGTACGACCGCCGGTTGACAGAACGAGGAAAACTAGATTCCCAATGAGCGATAATCTACTCTCCGATTTGCGTCTTTTTCAGGAGCACATCGATTACCATTTTCACGATCAGGGTCTTCTTTTGCGCGCTCTAACTCATTCCTCCTATGTCAACGAGCACCTGGAGGATGATATTGGTGATAATCAACGCCTCGAGTTCCTGGGGGATGCGGTACTCGATTTTGTCGCTGGGGCGTGGGTTTATGGCCACTACCCTGAATTCGACGAGGGGCAGATGACGCGCTTGCGGGCATCTTTGGTACGTACCGAGACGCTGGCGCAGTTTGCCCGGCAAGTGGGGATCGGGACGGTGCTGCGGCTGGGGCGCGGGGAAGAGGAGGCTGGTGGACATGAGCGGAACGCGAATCTGTGTGACGCTTTCGAAGCCGTGATGGGCGCGCTCTATCTAGACGGGGGAATGACTGCCGCCAGAGTTTTGGTCGAGCCGCTCATCAGTCCAGTGGCCGAGGCGACGTTGGCCGATGAAGCGGATGTGGATGCCAAGAGTCGTTTCCAAGAATGGAGCCAGGCCGAGTTGGGGATTACGCCGCGTTATCGCATCGTGGACGAAAAGGGGCCAGATCATGCCAAGACTTTTGTGGCGGAGGCGCTTGTAGGTAAAGATATAGTGGGCCGGGGAGAGGGACGCAGCAAACAAGCGTCTGAGCAATCGGCGGCCCAGGCGGCGTGGGAATCCCTAGATCGGTGGACTGCCTTGTACACGACCTGATGGTTGGCGGCAGAAACTTGTTTGCTGATTACAAGTCAACAGTTTGTAGTGTCAGCAGTTGTATACTGTCGGTGCGATTATTTCCACACCTCGGTTGACGTAGAGCCACATTCGGTCTACACGGTACCATCCGTTGTGGTATTTCTGGGCCAGATAAGGGCTGGCGATCCAACAAAAGTTAATCGCACCTGCCCCCCGTGAGAGTGCCCCGAGAGTTGCAAACTGATCGGATCTCCAGCCAGGGTTATCACCTCGTCGGCTAAAAGCACGACCGTCACGCCGGTGGGAACTTGATCCAGCGCCTTATCCGGGTTGGCGTGCATTTCCCATACGTCGACCGCTGCCGCCACCCACACCCCATCTGCCACCTCTTGCTTTGCGCAGCACGGTGATTCCGGCATCTCTCTGCGTCCCGGCGACGGTGTCGGCATTGGTCCAGTGATCGTGATTTCTCAGGCAGGTCAGTACGCCGCCAGAGGCCGTCAGTGGAGTGAGCGTGGTGTAGGCCACTCCTCCAACAGCAGAGAGCCCGACTGTCGCCGTATTGCCCATCATCAGTTTGAGGAAATATCGTTGGGTGAGCTTGGGCGACATGCGTCAGTTATATGTTCCTGGGCTACCGCAGTAAGTCAGCGATGAAAAGTCAACCCAATTGACACACTCGGGTAGAAGGAAAATCAACCCAAATCAACCCAAGAAAACCGATACCTCCGAGCAAGGTAGGGGTAGTGAAATATGTGGAGGAAGTCCCTC
>JAAEPW010000300.1 GCA_024232355.1 Chloroflexota bacterium
GAAACGGGGGTAGGACCTGTCCGTCCATTCCAGGGTGGGAGTATGCGCCGTGGCAACCACGCCCGCCAGGCTGGCGAGGATGGTGAGTGTCGCCATGACGGCGAGTGTCTTGAAAAGCAACCTGCCCCAGCGCGTCAATTGAGTGCGGAGGTGCGCGTTTCTTTTTCCAGCGATCTTGTTGTTGTTCATATACTCCACTTGATCGACTCAGAAACCAGGTTGTTGTCGCTCCGCTTGTAGAAAAACCTGGTTTCTCTCTCACAAATCACAATCAGCTTGACGTCAACAACGTATCTTTCCCGCGTCCGCTCTGCCCATATTATACAGACAGCCTTTTCCCCTGGCAAGCGGGCGCTCACCCCACAAAAGATACCGCGAATAGCAAAACACCCGCCCACGCCGGTAAAGGTCCCAAGATAACTCCAAGGCCACGCTCTAGCCGGATCGCGTGCACCAATGCCAGATAATGGATCAGGGGCCACTTTTAGGATGCACCCTGGCATCTGATGCTAGAGCGTCATCCATCATGATGAAACGCACTTGCACCATCATGATGCTAGAGAGCTATCCATCATGATGAAACGCACCATAGCATCATGATGCTAGAGAGTCATCCATTATGATGAAACACACCGTAGCATCATGATGCTACTAGTACCTTTTCATGATGGTTTTGATATAACTGGATAGAGACGCTTGAGCTTGTTGCGAGCATCGATAGTAGTGAACTGCCAATTGATGGTTGCTTGCTGTTCATTACGAGTCATTTCCCAGGCAGCAATCTGGCGACA